>NZ_JBHUSE010000008.1:0-189946 GCF_042674585.1 Arthrobacter sp. NPDC057013 | reverse complement strand
AGATCATTTTCAAGACAAACCCTTCGCGGGGGCGTCAGTCAGAACCAGAGCCACACCGGCGGCACAAGCCAATTTCATCATTACTGTCAGACCCCGGTTGCACGATGGAGCCATGGAAAATAATCAGGAATTCCACGTAACGTACTTCGACGCCGACTGCGGCCGGATCCGCACCGAGGTCTTCGAGACTGTGGCGGCGGCAGAGCGCTTCGCCAGCCGCAGCATCACCGCCGAGGACAGCTGGGCCATCGTGGACGCCGTCGCAGTCCACCAGGAACAGCTCGCCGCCTAACGCCGGCGGGGCCCTGCCCGGCCGGGGCTGCCCAACGCGGAGAGGCCCCGCCCTCCGCGCAGGCGGTCGGAGCGGGGCCTCTCGGCGGTTGCCTGGCTGTCAGGCGAAGTCGGAGACGGCCGGGTCCGGGCCGATCCTGCCGGTTCCGTCAGCGGTGCGGTCCAGCCCGTTGATGGCTTCAACGTCCCCGGCATCCAGCCTGACGTTCAGGGCGTCAAAGTTCTCACGGATCCTGGACTCGGTGACGGACTTGGGAATGACGACGTTACCGATGGCGAGATGCCATGCAATGACCACCTGCGCCGGAGTGGCGCCGTGCTTCTGTGCGATGCCCGCAATAATCGGGTCCGCCAGGAGCTCCCCGCCCTGGCCCAGCGGAGACCAGGCCTGGGTCAGGATGCCCTGGGACGCATTGAACTTCCGCAGCTCGGACTGGCTGAAGTAGGGGTGCAGTTCCACCTGGTTGATGGCCGGAACCACGCCGGTCTCGCCGATGATCCGCTGCAGGCCCTCGATAGTGAAGTTGGAGACGCCGATGGACTTCACCTTGCCGCGCTTCTGCAGTTCGATCAGCGCCTTCCAGGTGTCCACGTACTTGTCCTGCTTGGGCTGGAGCCAATGGATCAGGTAAAGATCCAGAGTTTCGAGACCCAGGCGCTCCAGGGACTCCTCGAACGCGGCGAGCGTTGATTCGTAGCCCTGGTCGGCGTTCCACAGCTTGGTGGTGATGAAGATTTCCTCCGGCGACA
Organism: Arthrobacter sp. NPDC057013; assembly: GCF_042674585.1. Lineage (NCBI taxonomy): Bacteria > Bacillati > Actinomycetota > Actinomycetes > Micrococcales > Micrococcaceae > Arthrobacter > Arthrobacter sp. NPDC057013. Next base: position 188,905 of record NZ_JBHUSE010000008.1, on the reverse strand, counting down.
GTCCGGAGCTGGCAATCGCCCGGCCAACGCCGGATTCGTTGCCGTAGATCTTGGCGGTGTCGATGTGGCGGAACCCGGCCTGGAACGCCTGAAAGACGACCTTCTCGGCTACGTCGTCTTCAACCTGCCACACCCCGTAGCCCAGCTGGGGAATGGTGTTGCCGTCATTGAATGTCAGTGTTGGTGAAGAAGTCATTTGTCCATCCTGCCAACAATCGAACTGCGACCGCACCGAATATGACGAAGCTAAGCTAGCCGCGTAACGGCCCGTTCCGGGGAATATTCCGGGAGCAGGCGAAACACCGGCCGGTCAGGACTCTGAGCCGGTCAGGACTCCGAAAGGAGCCGCTCGGCGTCGGCCACCTGCTCAAACACAGTTTCCGCCCGGCGCCAGACCGATGCCGCGCCAACGGGCACCGGCCCCACGGCGAGACGGAGCATCGCGGCCGCCTCGGCGGTGGCGGCCAGCGAATTCCCCGCCTTGGACAGCGAGCGGTGAACACCTGACAGGGCGTGCGGAATATCCAGGCCGTCGCTGGGCGACCGCCGCTGCGCCTCAACGCAGATCTCCCGGACACGGCCGGAGAGGCCCGCCAGCTCGTTGGCTATCGCCACCAGCTCTGCGTAGAGCTGGTCGTCCTCCACGCCCTCGAGCACCTGGTGATACCGGTCCAGGCCGCGGTGGAACCGGTCATGGGCGCGGCGCCATAAGCCCTTGCCAAGTTCGGCATCGTCTTTCCGCCCTTGGCGGGCGGCCGTGAAAAATCCCAAAGAGGCCTACAAGTACTGGCCGGGGCCGTGGTCGGAGTCTTCCTTTCGGCCCGGGTGCAGCGGGTCGGCGCCGGGCTGGGGTGCCTTGGCACGCTGCGGCTCGCCGTTTTCGCCAATGACGACGCCGGGGGCGATGACGGTCCCCGGCGGAAGCTGCCGGAGCTGCATCTGGGCCATCGTGTGTTCCCGGGCTGCGTGCTGTGCGGCGATCGCCGTCTGGATGCCATGGAACAGGCCTTCCAGCCAGCCCACCAGCTGGGCCTGGGCGATCCGCAGTTCGGCGTCCGAGGGCGTGCCGTCCTCCGGGAAGGGCAGGCTGATCCGTTCCAGCTCCTGCACCAGTTCCGGTGCCAGGCCGTCCTCAAGCTCCTTGATGGAGCGCTCGTGGATCTCCGCAAGGCGGCCCCGGGCGGCGTCGTCCAGGGGCGCCGACTTCACCTCTTCCAGCAGTTGCCGGATCATGGTGCCGATCCGCATCACCTTGGCCGGCTCATCCACGAGATCCTGCAGGTTAGTCTTGGGCTTGTCCTCTTCGGCGAGGCGGCCAGCGGACGCATCCTGGGCAGGCCCGGCATCCAGGGTGGTGCCCTCCACAGGTACCTCGTCCTCCGCCGTCTGAGTGGGTTGAGTGTCTTCGGGATCGCTCATGCGTTCATACTCTCATGGGCCCGGAATGCGGAGTCCAGTCAATGAAGCTCCTTGACCAGGATTTCGCCTTCGTCCGTAGCGAAACCGCATTTGCGGTAGAAGCCGACTGCATAGGTGTTGGCGGGAACCCAGACCTCCGCCACTCCATTGCGCAGCATCCAGGCCTCCATTTCCGCAATCAGCGCCCTGCCGATGCCCCGGCGGCGCCATTCGGCATGGGTTCCCATCTCCATCAGCAGCAGCTCGGCCCGCGGGCCGGGCGTCCGGCGCCGCTGGATGCAGCAGTGCAGGAAACCCAAGGTCTGTCCCCCGGCCTCTGCCAGCCAGAAGAGAACCGACGGGTCGGCGAGGAAGTCCCGGGCGCCGTCGGGGTCCAATTCCCCCGACGGCGCGGTCCCCGGGTCCTCGTCAAACAGGTTGTCCGTGGCCGCCAGCGCGACAAGTGCGGCGGCCTCTGCCGGCCCGATCCTGCGCACGGCGAATCCGGCCGGCAGAACAGCCATGGTCAGCAGCACCTTCCCTGCGGGTTGGTATCCTGGCGGTCCGTCCGGTCCCGCCAGAACGCACGCTCGTCCATGGGCGGCGTGCCGTGGCCGGCCGCCGCATGGTGCTCCAGGTATTTCCGGTAGGCGTCAGCCCCCATGACCCCCTGCAGGTACCGCGAGAAGCCGCGGAAGGCCTGCGCCACCGGATGCAGCAGGCCGTCCGATCCCGCGTTGGCGCTCATCAGTGATGTCCTCCCCGCTCAACGCGCTGGTCGGCGGGCAGCTTGTTCCACTCCGCCATGAGTTCGCGCTCGGCGGCGGTGGGGATCAGCCCGGCGGGCGCATAGACCCGCGAGGGACGTGGCCGGTCCTCGTTGCTGACGTTGGGGATCCCCGCCGTCGTGTTTCGGAAGGCCTTCACGGTAGCCACCACGGCCGTGACGATGACGATGATGCTCAGGACCACGAAGATGACGGACAGCCAGCCCTGGATCATGGTGTTGCGGACCACCGCCTCCATGGCCGCCGTGGTCTTGGCCGTGCCGAAGGAGGTCTTCCCGTCGGCCAGCGCCTTGCTGAAAGCGGCGTTGTTCGCGAAGTACCCCACTGCAGGGACGGAGGAGAAGATCTTGTGGATGCTTGCCGTGATGGTGACGACGGCGGTGAAGGCCAGCGGCACGGCGACGATCCACAGGTATTTGAAGGAGCCGCGCTTGGCCGCGATGGCCATGCAAACCGCCAGGGCGATCGCGGCCAGCAACTGGTTGGCGATGCCGAAGAGCGGGAACAGCGTGTTGATGCCGCCCAGCGGGTCGGTGACGCCCATCAGCAGCACCGCGCCCCAGGCTCCCACCATGATGGCCGTACAAAGCCACGCACCGGGCCGCCACGATGCCTCCTTGAACTTCGGGGCAAAGTTCCCGATCGAATCCTGCAGCATGAACCGCGCAACGCGCGTTCCGGCGTCGACGGCGGTGAGGATAAACAGCGCCTCGAACATGATGGCGAAGTGGTACCAGAAGGCCATCATGCCCGTGCCGCCGATGAACTGCTGCATGATGTGGGCCAGGCCCACGGCGAGCGTCGGGGCACCGCCGGAGCGCGAGACGATGCTCTCCTCACCCACGTTCGAGGCGGTCTCCGCCAGGACGTCGGGGGTGATGTTGACGCCGGCCAGGCCGAGCCCGTTGACCCACTGCGCCGCCGTCTCCACCGTTCCGCCGGTCAGCGCCGCGGGGGCGTTCATGGCGAAGTAGATTCCGCGGTCGATCGAAATCGCGGCCACGAGCGCCATGATGGCCACGAAGGATTCCATCAGCATGCCGCCGTAGCCGATGAAGCGGGTCTGCCGTTCCTTCTCGATGAGCTTCGGTGTCGTGCCGGAGGAGATCAGGGCGTGGAAGCCGGACAGCGCACCGCAGGCGATGGTGACGAAGAGGAAGGGGAACAGGGCGCCGGAGAAGACCGGACCGTTCTCGCGGCCGGCGAACTCGCTGAACGCCGGAACGGTGATTTCGGGGCGCACCACGATGATGGCCACGGCCAGCATCGCGATGACGCCGATCTTCATGAACGTGGAGAGGTAGTCACGGGGTGCCAGCAGGAGCCACACGGGCAGGATGGCCGCGATGAAGCCGTAGACGATGAGGCCCCACGCGATGGTGACCTTGTCCAGGTGGAAGAACGCCGCACCCCATTCGGTGCCGGCCACGGCGCCGCCGCCGATGATGGCGGCCATGAGCAGCACGAACCCGATGATGGACACCTCCATGACCTTGCCCGGCCGCAGGTAGCGCAGGTAGACACCCATGAACAGCGCGATCGGGATGGTCATGCCCACCGAGAAGACGCCCCACGGGCTCTCGCCCAGGGCATTGACGACGACGAGCGCCAGGATCGCGACGATGATCACCATGATCAGCAGGGTGGCCACCAGGGCGGCGGTGCCGCCGATGACGCCGAGCTCCTCGCGCGCCATCTGGCCGAGGGAACGGCCGCCGCGGCGCATGGAGAAGAACATGACCAGGTAGTCCTGGACAGCGCCGGCAAGGACGACGCCGATGATGATCCAGATGGTGCCCGGGAGGTACCCCATCTGGGCGGCGATGACGGGGCCCACGAGAGGGCCGGCTCCGGCGATGGCGGCGAAGTGGTGGCCGAAGAGGACGTTGCGGTCGGTACGGACATAGTCCTTGCCGTCAGCCTTGTATTCGGCAGGTGTGGCACGGCGGTCGTCCGGCTTGAGCAGATAGCGTTCGATGACCTTCGAATAGAAGCGGTAGCCGATGAGGTACGTGCACACCGAGGCAAACACGAACCAGATGGCGTTGACCGTTTCGCCCCTGACGATGGCCAGCATGACCCAGGCCACGCCGCCCAGGAGCGCGATGGCTACCCAGAGGGCGATCTTCGCAGGGGTCCATCTGCGCTCCTCGGCGTCGCGGACCGCGTCATCGACGGACGCCGGCGGCAGCGCTTCGTCGGCGTCGGGAGTCAGTTCCCCGTCCGCCGTTCGGGTCCCGTCCTCAGGCATGGTGCCCATGTCTCCTCCTTGAGATTCCCAGTTGGCACGGACTGTGCCACGGGCACCCTACCAACCGGTAGCGCTGCACCCGCGGCCATTTGCGCGGTGCTGCCCGAGGAATCGGCGAGCGGTCCCGATGCCGCGGTAAGCGGCGCGTTCTTAGGTGCCGGGACTCCGCCGGGACACCGGCAGCCGGGCACGTGCGAAGGCCCAGGCCAGGCCGCTGCCGGTCAGCGGGACTGCAACGAGCAGGGCCAGCAGCGGCATCCACGGGATGACCGGCTCTGCGAACATCCGGGTAGCCCCGACGAGCAGGACTGCAGGGACCACGCCGGCGGCAACTCCCAGCGAGGTGCCAAGGGACGCGGTCATCAGCGACTGCGCTCCGGCCAGGGCCTTCCGCAGGCGCGGCGGCGCACCAACCCCCGCCAGCGTCATGTGGTCTGCCCGGGCATCGGCGAGCGCCAGGCCCGTGGTGATGCCGGCCGCGCTGAGGGTGATGAGTGCGCTGGTGCCAACGATCAGCCACAGCAGTTCGGACCCGGTGCGGTCCGCTCCCGGCTCCACGTAGAAGCCCATCGCCTGGATCCGGTAAACCTGCGCCAGTGCCGCGGCCGCCCTGTCCTGTTCAACGGCTTCCGGGTAGGCGGACAGCTGGGCGAGCAGTACGGAGTTGCCGACGTGGATGTCCAGCTTGGACGCGGTCTCGGGAGGAAGTACACCGTAGAACGGGATCGGCACCTCCGGCGCCTCCACGACTGCCGGCAGCTCTTTGTTGTTGTTCAGGGGCTTGTGGGCAACTGCGGAACCAGGGCCGGGAACGGGCTGGCGCACGTCATAGGACTGCAGCGTGGCCTTCCCGTCCTTTTCGAAAACCGGGTTGCTGACCACCATTCCGCCGCTGTTCAGTGCGTCCACCGCGGCAGGGCTGGGCTCCCGGCCCAGCAGAGCCCGAAGCTCGTCCACTCCGCCAACCACCAACGGCGGAAGCTGGCCGGCGGAACCCGCGGCAGACATCGATCCGTTGCACCGCCAGTCCTGCCCGTCCAGGACGCGGCCCTGCGGGGTGGCAGGGCACTCGTGGCCGGCCGGCACGGCGAGCTTGTATTGCCGGCAGTCCGCTCCGTGGTCGCTGGCGGGGCGGGATCCACCGGCGGACGCCTGCATGTTGCACTTGCTCAGCACCGGGCCCCTCAGGACCTGCGTCCACTGCACGGTGCTGAGCTCCCGCCGCAGCGCCGCGTCTACGGCGGCCGGGTCAATGTCCGGTGCGGGCGCCGTCCCCGGTGATTGGACCGGTGCGGTTTCCAGCGGCAGGGAGACCTGGTTTTCCTGTGCAGCCCACATGTGCGTACGCTTGGCCTCCGCCATCTGGCTGGCAGAGAGGACCATCGCTGCACTGGCCAGCGTAGCTGCGGCGAGGACCGCCGCGACGGCGGGCACGGTGCGGCTCCGGTTCCTGGCAGAGTCACGGGCGGCCATCCGCAGCGGCAGCGGCAGCCAGGCGGTGCGGGCCGTCAGGATCTTCACGAACGTCCCGGTTAACAGCACCAGGGCCGCCACCGCAACGACAGCGCCGCCGATGAGCAACGCCGCCACCAACGGGGTCCGGGCGGCGACGGCGTCCAGGTCACCCGTCATGCCGAGCGTTCGCCCGGCCCCGAGGCAGGTGATGGCTGCAATCAGCAGCAGGGCTCCCAGCCGCGCCGGCCAGGGCCCCGAAACAGCCGGCGCGCGGCCCGACTTCAGGGCCCCAAGCACCGCCTGCCGCGCAACCTGCCGCGCCGGAACCACCGCCGCCAGGACGCATGCCAGCAGGCCCATGGCCATGGCAGCAACGGTAGGCAGCATGTCCAGGTGGAAGCCGGGAAAGCGGACGGAGCCCAGGTGCCTGGCTACCGCCACCACCGCCGCTGCCCCGCCGGCACCCAGCACGGCACCGGCGGCCACCGCGATGGTCCCAAGCCACAGCCCGGCGGCGGTCACCACCGCCCGGACTGTGGGTGCTTCGGCGCCGTTGGCGGCCAGCAAAGCGAGCTCGCGGACCTGTCGCTTGGCGCCCACCGCAAAAGCTGCCCCGGCCAGGAGACCCACTTCGAGCAGGGCAAGAGTCCCGATCAGCACGCCGGCGACGTAGCCGGCGGCGGGCATGGCTTCGGAGCCGGTGGCTGCGCCCGACGGGACCTGCGGGTCGAGTGCCACGGCGCGGGACAATACCGCGATGCCGTCCCTGTTCAGGTCACGGATCTGGTCCCACTGGACGGGTTTTGAACCCACGAGGTAGTACATCGTTTCACCGAGCGGATACCCAGGAGCAGCCGTGCTGCCCACCGCAGCCTGGCCAGGCCTGAGGAACAGGATGGGGTTGCCGTCCGAGTAGGTGGCATCCCGAAGGGTGCCGACGACGGCGAAGGTACCGTCCGCCGTCGTAAGCCTGTCACCGAGGCGGATCCCAAAGCGTTCCAGAGCGCCGGGTGAGACGAGGATCTCGTCCTTGGCCGCGGCGGGCCTGCCGTCCAGGAGCCTGTATTTTCCGGTGAAGGCGGGGTTCAGGGCGTCGACGGCCTTGGCCATCACGGGGACATCGGACGCCCCGCCGCGGGGCGCACCGGCCCGGGATATTCCGGCCCGGACGGTAAGCGTCAGCTGCGTTTCGGTGAGGACGTCATAGCCGGCGGGAATGGCATCCCGCGGATTCCGCGGCGTGAAGTCCGGGTCGACGGTGAAGTTCCGCGTCATGGTTGCCGTCTCAAGGACAGGGTCCTGCACTGTCTCGGCGTTGGAGGCAGGCATGCTGCGGAACCGCGCCTGCGTGCTGCCCAGCTGGTACTGCACCCGTTCCGCGGGCGTTTCCTGCATGCTTTGCGCCAGGGCCGCCGCACCGGTCATGCCGGCAACGGGCAGCAGGACCAGGAGGATGATCAGCAGCGAGCGGCCTTGGTGCCGGCCGATGTCCCGGCGCGCCATCCGGAGGGCAAGGCGGAAACTGTGCCAGCGGGCGTGCGGCACCGGCGCAACATCGAGGGCCATCTCAGCCGGCCGGTGCCAGGAGAACTGCGGGATCGTGCATGGCCGCTGCCTCGTCCACGATCCGGCCGTCACGGAGGAACACCACGCGGTCCGCCCAGGCGGCATGGCGGGCCTCGTGCGTGACCAGCATGACGGCGGCGCCGGCGTCGGCCCGGGAGCGGAGCACCTCCATCACGCCGTGGCCCGTGGTGGAATCCAGCGCGCCGGTGGGTTCGTCGGCGAGGATCAGGCGGCGGCTTCCCACGATGGCGCGTGCGATGGCCACGCGCTGCTGCTGCCCGCCGGACATCTCATCCATGAACCGGTGCCCCAGCTGGGGAATCCCCACCTGCCGCAGGGCGTCGAGTGCCTGGCGGTGCGCTCTCCGCGACGGCACGCCGTCGAGCTCGAGCGGCAGGGCGACATTCTCCGCGGCCGACAGGGTCGGCACCAGGTTGAAGTCCTGGAAGACGTAGCCCACGGCACGGCGGCGGAGCCGCGCCAGCGCGTTCAGTCCCAGCCCAGCCAGCGGCGTTGACTCCACAAAGATACCGCCCGACGTCGGCCGGTCCAGTCCGCCGGCCAGCGCCAGCAGGGATGATTTCCCGGATCCGGACGGCCCCATCACCGCGACGAATTCCCCGGCGTTGACGGTGAGGTCCACATCCCGCAGGGCGGCGACGGCCGTCGCCCCCTGCCCGAACGTCCTGCTGACCTTGGCAAGTTCGAGGACCTGCTGCGGCCCCTGCACGCTCACCGGCGGTTCTCAGCTCTGAGCGGGGCAGCCTCTTCCGAAGTAACCCCATTTTTACGTGCCTGGCTACGGGGCCCGGTGGCCTGCGCAAGCTGCACCATCCGGGCCTCGCACAGGTCCAGCCAGCGGATCTCGGCCTCCGTCTGGAAGATCAGCGAGTCCAGCACCAGCAGCCAGGCCGTGTCCGCGGCCCGCTGGTTGGCGGCGGTGTCACGGCGGGACTTCGTGTAGTCCTGCAATGCCCGCATGGACGCGGCGCGCTGGGCCTGGATGATCGCTGCCACGTCCACTCCGGGCAGAGTGACGGCGAGCGCCAGCTTGATGGCGAGCTCGTTCCGCGGCGGATTGCTGCGCTCCACCGGCGTCGCAAACCAGCCCTGGACTTCGGCCCTGCCGGCTTCGGTGATGCTGTACACGACGTGGCCTTCGCCGTCACCGCCGTCGTTGCTGACCAGACCGTCACGTTCCAGCCGGTCCAGCGTGGTGTAGACCTGCCCGATGTTCAGCGGCCAGGTGGAACCGGTGCGGTCTTCGAATTCGACCCTGAGCTGGTAGCCGTAACGCGGCTGGTCCTGCAGGAGGGCGAGGAGGCTGTGGCGGATAGACATCTGGCTCCTAGGCTGGAAGTCGGCGGCATGCACACGCCCCCAAGACGTGTGCATACCGCGTATGTCCAGAGCCTAGCCCGTCTTTTGCGACGAGGCAATACTGAGTATCTACAGGCCGCTTCGGGCGTCACATCACCAGCAGGACCTTGCCGACGTGCTCGCCGGAGTCGAAGTACTCGTGGGCTGCCCGGGCCTGGTCCAGCGGGAAGGTCTTGGCCACCAGCGGGTGGATCCGCCCGTCAGCGACGAGGGGCCACACGGAGTCCCGCACCGCCGTCATGATGACACCCTTCTCCGCAGCCGGGCGCGGCCGGAGCGCGGTAGCCACAACGGCCGCCCGCTTGCGCAGCAGCTGGCCGAGGTCCAGTTCCCCCTTGGCGCCTCCCTGCAATCCGATGACGACGAGCCGGCCGTAGTCCGCCAGGGCGTCGACGTTCTTCTGCAGGTACTTGGCGCCCACGACGTCGAGGATGACGTCGGCACCTTTCCCCCCGTTCTGGGCGCGAAGGCTCTCGGCGAAGTCTTCCTCCGCATAGTTGATGGCGATGTCGGCGCCCAGGAACGCCTTGGCGGTGCTGACTTTTTCGTCGGTCCCCGCGGTGGCGGCCACGGTGGCACCCAGGGCCTTGGCGAGCTGGATGGCCATGGTGCCGATGCCTCCCGTGGCGCCGTGGATCAGGACCGTCTCCCCCGGCTGCAGCTGCGCGGTCATGACCAGATTTGAGTAGACGGTGGCCGCAACCTCAGGCAGGGCCGCAGCGGTAACCAGGTCCACGCCGTCGGGAATCCTCAGCACCTGCTCCGAGGGCACCGCGACCTGCTGCGCGTAGCCGCCGCCGGAGAGCAGGGCCACCACCTTGTCGCCGATGGAAAATGGCTTGGTGACACCGGGGCCGAAGCCCGCGATCCGTCCGGAGACCTCCAGTCCGGGAATCTCCGAGGCACCGGGCGGGGGCGGGTAGTAGCCCCTGCGCTGCTGGACGTCGGCGCGGTTCAGGCCCGCAGCCACCACATCGATGAGGACCTCGCCCTGGCCCGGCTCGCGGGCCGGCACCTCGCGGATTTCCAGCACTTCCGGCCCGCCGGGCTCCGAGATAAAGACGGCTTTCATGGCGAACTCCCGATTTCTAGCTGATTCCTGCCCCAAAAATACTGTGCACCGGCGACAACTGCCACGCGGTGGTTTTTGTTGCAGCCAAGTGCCTATGAAACACTACTAGTTAGGGAAGGTTGTCCGAGCGGCCGAAGGAGCTGGTCTTGAAAACCAGTGTGCGGTAACCCCGTACCAAGAGTTCGAATCTCTTACCTTCCGCGCAGGGGCCGGTGCCGTGCGAAAGCACCGCAATGACGGCCACTTTGGAGGCCGGTTGGGCCAATCGAAAGATTGGTTCGGCCGGCCTTTTGCGTGGCCAAGTAGTGTCCGTTTCCTATGGGCAAGTAGGGGTGCGGACTCCACGCCCAAAATCAGGTAATCCGAGTACCTGCCCTGCAGAATTCGAGTACGCGCCACTCATGCGCGCCGTTGCTGGAAGGCGTTCACTTGAATCAGCGCTTTCCTGCCACCGCGGGATGGAGCTTTCCGCATCCACCGTTGCATGTGGGGGTCGAGGTCATGAGCAAGGCTGACAAGCAAGGCCTGCGGTACTCGGACTACTACTGGTGCATGTCGCTGAAGGACTTCATCGAGTGGATCGAGGCCGACGACGACCAGGAACCGGCGACGTCGTACTCGGACCAGCGCTGAGCACCAGCCTGACTGCGGCCGCCATTGAAAACTGTCACACCCCCGGCATAGTGTCGGTTCTGTCCGTAGCACCTCCATGACCTGCGGGGATATCCCGCAAACCACACCAGGAGCACAACATGCCTACGCCCGAACCCACGCCCGGCGCCCCCTGCTGGGTCGACCTCATGACCACCGATGCCAACCAGGCGAAACAGTTCTATGGCGAACTGTTCGGCTGGGACTTCCAGACCGGAGACCAGGAAAAATACGGCGGTTACATCACCGCCCAGAAGAACGGCAAGACCGTCGCCGGCATCATGCAGAAGCAGGAGGACCAGGCAGGCATGCCGGACATGTGGTCCACCTACCTGTGGTCCGACGACGCCGCCGCCACGGCTGCTGCCGTCTCCGCAAACGGCGGCCAGGTGTACATGGAACCCATGGACGTCCCGGAGCAGGGCCACATGGCGTTCTTCGGTGATGCCTCCGGCGCCGCGATTGGTGTCTGGCAGCCCCGGGAGATGCGCGGCTACGAGCTTGTCGGCGAGCCGGGCGCCCCTGCCTGGCACGAGCTGCACACCAAGGACTATGCCGCCGCAGTGAAGTTCTATCAGGAAGTGTTCGGCTGGGACACCGACGTCATGAGCGACACCCCGGAGTTCCGCTACACGACTTTGGGCTCCGGACGGGACGCCAAGGCCGGAATCTACGACGCCGCCGGCGACCTTCCTTCGGAGGTCCCCTCCAACTGGGTCGTCTACTTCGCCGTCGAGGATGCTGACGCATCCATCGACAAGGCCGTCAGCCTGGGCGCGACAGTAATTGACGGCCCGGATGACACACCCCACGGCCGGTTGGCCACCCTGACGGACCCAACCGGGGCCAGGTTCAAGCTCGTGGCCGACACGGGCCAGGGCAACGCGGGCGACGCCGGGACCGGCGGACAGTAACCAGCTTTCCCGAACAAATGCCGGCCGGCAGCTTCCTCCGAGGCTGCCGGCCGGCATTCTTTGTGCTTGCCCGAGCTTCGCATTCCGGCAGGACTGCGGGAGCGTTTGGATCCAGGCGGCAGGAACTGCGAGAGCGTTTGGATCCAGGCGGCAGGAACTGCGAGAGCGTCCCCGCTCAGGCGGCGGAACGTGAGGACGCGTTGCGGGGCAGGCCGAGGATGGCGCGGGCGATCTCGTCGGCATCGCGGAGCGTCCGCTGCCCGCTGGGGTAGACAGGACCGGCCTGCTGGGCGGCTTCGGCGGCGATGGCCGTTCCCCACTGCGTGGCCGAGAGCTGTAGCCCCAGCACGTACATCCGGTCGTTGACCTCGCCGTTCGCCGCCACCGTGCGGTACGGGTGCGGGCGGACATCCAGCCCGGAGGACTGCACCGGCGTGCCTTCCACGGTCATCATGGTCCGCGGCCGCACGAGCCCGTCGGCGAGGAGCTGTTCCAGCAGTGGGGACTCGTTGTGGGCCACCCGGTTGGCCGGCGCCAGCGCCTCCACCAGTGTGTGCGCTTCCGCGGCACCACCGCGTACCCACGGCGAGGCGGCGGTGAAAGTGCGCTTCCCGCGGGCCACGCCGAACTTGGGGTCCGGGCCCACGAAGCTGACAATTCCGGCGCGGGCCAGTGCCGCCAACTGCTCGGCGCGCAGCGCCGGAGGACCGCTGGCCAGCCCCTCCACCAGCGACTCAAACCAGCCCCGCAGGCCGGCGACCCAGGACTCATCGGTGATGCCGCCGTCGGCCACCACCGATTTCAACACGGCACGGCCGTGGTGCAAGGCACCGATGGCCATTTTGACGGGGTCGTCCTCGCCGAGCGCGGAGCGGCGGGCATCGTCATCGAGGTAATCGACAACGGCGGCATCCAGCTCGGCACGCGAGGCAAACGACCGTCCGGACAGCGGGGCGGCAAGGCCGCGCAGGTCCAGCCGGCTTCCCTGCCGGACATGGCGTCCGACGACGGCGTTGAAGTCCTCTTCCCACCGGCCGGTGCTATGGGCATGCGGGTGCAGTGCCTCGTCGAGCTCCTTGAGGAACTTGGCAGGGTCCTGCACGGCATCCGGCTGCGAGCGCACCAGGGTCGTGTAGTAGGCCCACAGCGCGTCCCGGTGCAGGAGCGGCCAAAGGTCGTGATCGAAGGCCGGCACAATTCCGGCCGCAGTGAACCGCTGCAGCGCCTTCGCGGTGAAGTAGCGGAGCGTGACCGACGCCGGGTAGTAGCCTGCGAGGGCGGCCTTGGACCGGTACGGGGTTCCGCGCCGGGACGCGGCGAAAATAAACGGCTCCTGGCCCGAGGGCAGGTACTCGAGGCGATCCCCGGCCTCCACGAACTTCCCGCCCCGGCCCTCCGTGAGCTGGCCCATCACGTCGAAGAAGTTCAGGCCCATTCCGCGGACCAAGACAGGCTCCTGAGCCGGAATGACGCTCCAGTCGACGTCGGCCGGAACGGCCGGCGGGAGGTACCGCAGGCCCAATTGCGCGGCGGCCGCCTGCAGTTCACGCTGTTCCGGGCTGAGCCGGGACGCGAGGTGGCCCAGCGCGAGGACGACGGAATCGACGGTGAGGGTCCCGCCGTCGTTCGATCCATCCCCGTCCAGTTCGACGTTGAACTTTCCGTCCGGCCGCCGGCGCGCGGCGGTGGCCGTCGCCTGGTGCATCTCGACGGTGACACCATCGGGCAGTGCGGCGAGCAGCTCCTCGAGGGTGGACCGCAGGTAGCGCCCATAAATGGCACGGCTGGGGAAGTCGCCGGATCCCAGCACGGCAAGCTCTGCCCGCTCGTCGTCGGACAGCTCCGGCAGGGGGCTGCGCTGCTGGGCTGTCCGCCAGCGGTCGAAGGTGGTACCGGCAATGGGCGCGGCCAATCCTGTGTCCTCGGGAACCAGTGTGGGGTAGAACGACTGTGTGTTCATCAGGTAGAGCCGGGACTGGCCGGGCTGCCAGACGTGGCCTGGACCAGCGGGAAACGGGTCGATGACGTCGATGTGCAGGCGGGCTCCGGCAGGGCGGGCGGCGGACCAGTTTGCGAGCAGCCGCTCCAGCACGCTGGTACCCCTCGGGCCGGCGCCAATCAGCGCCGTCCGGATGCTCTGCAAAATAACCACGCCTTCCAGAGTATCGGCATGTGACTTGCTTGCTGAGCGGCGATGTTGTTTGGATGGGCCCATGACCACCACCGCAGCTGATTCTGCCCCCGCGTCCGGCGCCGTTCCTCCGGAGACCGCGCCCGCGCCCACCGACGAGAACATCTGGCTGGAGGACATCTACGGCGAGGAACAGCTGGCCTGGGTACGCGAGCAGAATGCCCGCACAGAGGACCTGCTGGAGGACGCCGACTACGCCCGGCTCGAGGGTGACATCCTCGAGGTGCTGGACTCGACGGACAAGATCGCCATGGTGAGCAAGCACGGCGACTGGTACTACAACTTCTGGAAGGACCGGGAGAACCCCAAGGGCCTGTGGCGCCGCACCAGCTGGGAGAGCTATTGCAGCGACGCCCCGGAGTGGGATGTGTTGCTCGACGTGGATGCGCTGGCGGCCGCCGACGGCGTGGAGTGGGTCTTCCACGGGGCGAACCTGCTCCGGCCCGAACCCGGGCAGCCGTACCGGCGCGCGCTGCTGGCCCTCTCCCCCGACGGCGGCGATGCCAACCGTTACCGAGAGTTCGACGTCGAGACCCGCGCCTTCGTGGATCCCGCCGCCGGCGGCTTTGACCTCCCGACGGCGAAGGGGAACGTCTCGTGGCTGGATGCGGACACGCTGCTGGTCGCCAGCACCGCGGAGGATCTCCCGCGCACGGCGTCCTCCTACGCCCGCACCGCCGTGCGGCTGCACCGCGGCCAGGCCCTGGCCGATGCGCCCCGCATCTTCGAGATCCCCGAGGACCACATGATGGCGATCGTGGCCCACGACTCGACGCCAGGCTTTGAACGGACGTTCGCGGTGGACTGGATCGACTTCTTCAACCGCCGCACGTCCGTGCTGCAGGACGGTGACTGGGTGCCGGTGGACGTGCCCACCGACGTAAACACGGGCGTCCACCGGGAATGGCTGCTGTTCCGGCCGCAGCGCGACTGGACGGTGGACGGCACCACCTACGCGGCCGGTTCCCTGATCGCCGCCGACTTCCGGGCGTACCTGGCCGGCGAACGCGAACTGACGGTCCTCTTTGCCCCGGACGCGCACACGTCGCTGCAGTCCTGGAGCTGGACGCGGAACTTCCTGCTGCTGAACCTGCTGAAGGACGTGTCCTCGGAAATCCGGGTGCTGGATCCGGCCGACTCGTGGCGGCCCTCGCTGCTGGACGCCTGCCCTCCGCTGCACGACGTCAACGCCTTCCCCGTGGACGACGAGGATGAGGCGGAAGGCGGGGCCGGGGACGATTTCTGGCTCGTGGCCACCGGCTTCACGACGCCCAGCACTCTGATGCGCGGCACGCTGACCCGCGAGACACGGAACCGGGACACCGCCGGCGGCGGGAGTTCCGGCGGAACTCCCGTTGCAGGCGTGGTGAGCAGCCATGCGGAAGTCAAGGCGTCGCCGTCGTTCTTCAACGAGGCGGACTACGAGGTGCAGCAGCACTTCGCCGTTTCTGCGGACGGCACGAAGGTGCCGTACTTCCAGGTGGCGGCGCGCGGCCTGGTCCTGGACGGGCAGAACCCCACGCAGCTTTCCGGATACGGCGGCTTCGAGGTCTCGCGCACGCCGGCGTACAGCGGCACCATCGGCCGGGCATGGCTGGAGCGGCGCACTGCCGCCGTTCCGGGCGACGGCCTTCCGGAGGGACACAGCCGGGGCGGCGTGTATGTCGTGGCCAATATCCGTGGCGGCGGAGAATACGGCCCCTCCTGGCACCGGGCCGCGCTGCAGGAGAACCGGCACCGCGCTTACGAGGACTTCGCGGCGGTGGCCCGGGACCTGATCTCGCGGGGCGTCACCAGCAGGGAGCGGCTCGGCTGCGTCGGCGGCTCCAACGGCGGCTTGCTGGTGGGCAACATGCTGACGCGGTACCCCGAGCTGTTCGGCGCCGTGTCCTGTGGGGTGCCCTTGCTGGACATGCGCCGCTACACGAAGCTGTCGGCCGGCCACTCGTGGATTGCCGAATATGGGGACCCCGATCTACCCGAGCACTGGGAATTCATCAAGACCTTCTCGCCGTACCACCAGCTGAGGGACGGCGTGGAGTACCCGGAAACCTTCATCTGGACCGCGACGTCCGACGACCGCGTGGGTCCCGTGCAGGCCAGGAAGATGGCCGCGCGCATGCTGGCCATGGGCATCCCCAACGTCTGGTTCCACGAAGCCCTCGAAGGCGGGCACGCGGGCGCCTCGGACAACCGGCAGGCCGCCGCGCTCCAGGGCCGCAGCCAGCACTTCCTGTGGAAGGCGCTGGCTGAAGGCACGGCCTGACCCGCCCGCTCAAGCACCCCGCGACCGCAGGCCAAGCCACGCCCCGACCGCGGGCAAAGGTAGGGCCCGGCTGCGCTCCTTCGGGACGTAGTCGCAAACCCACCCCGGAGTTTTTGTCCAGATATCGCGAGTTGGAGGCCCCGGAGGTCCCATTATCTGGACAAAAACTCCGGTGGTTCGGGGGTGCCGGTGCGATTCGGGCGGGATGCGCCGGCCGTTTTGCACTGGATGGCCGGTTCTGCGTATCCTTGGTGGGCTAGTAATAGCAATTGGAGACGTGCCAGAGCGGCCGAATGGACTTCACTGCTAATGAAGGGTCGGGGTTAAACTCGACCGGGGGTTCAAATCCCCCCGTCTCCGCGTTGTGGTGAGTCGAGACATCCTTCACGGATGAGTCGAGTCATCGGTGACACCCCGGTCTTCGGACCGGGGTGTTTTTCTTTGCCGGGTTTTTCTGGGTTGGTAGTTCCTGGTGGGGTCGATGGTGAGTTCGCGGATGATCTCTCCGGTGGTGGCGTCGCTGATCGTGACGTCGTCTTCGCGGATCAGCATCAGGACGTGTTTGTACCATGACCCGACTCACCGGTGAAGCATCAGGTGGGAACGATGTCCCGACTCACGTGTGAACTATGTCGTGAAACTAGACACCCCCGTCTCCGCGTTTGGCCCCGGTCCTCGGACCGGGGCCTTTTGCGTACCCCGGCCTTTCCTTCGGTTCCCCGCAGCTGGCTGCCGTCCGGCCATCCGCGTGCCGGACGCCCCGGGCAACAAAGCGCTTTCTGATGGCAGGATGACTCCATGAACAAGCTTTCTGCCAACGATGCCTGGAGCCCCAGGCTGGCCCTGCTTGTGGCGGCCACGTTCTTCATGGAGTTCCTCGACGGGACCGTGCTGACGACCGCCATCCCGAGCATCGCCGGGGACTTTGGCGTGCCGTCGGCCAGCGTGAACATCACCATGACCGCCTACCTGATGACGGTAGCCATGGGCATCCCGCTGAGCGGCTGGCTGGCGGAACGTCTTGGAGCCCGGCGGATTTTTTGCCTGGCCATCGCGACCTTCACCGTGGCGTCGTTGCTGTGTGCAGCCAGCCAGGACCTCACGGTCCTGACCGTCAGCCGTGTCCTGCAGGGCCTGGGCGGGGCGATGATGGTGCCGGTGGGCACGCTGCTGGTGCTTCGCGGGACGCCAAAGTCTGATCTGCTGCGCGCCACGGCCTATCTCGTCTGGCCGGGGCTGCTGGCTCCGGTCCTCGCCCCGCTCGTGGGCGGCGCGCTGACCACCTATCTGTCCTGGCACTGGATCTTCCTGATCAACCTGCCGCTCGGCATTGCAGCCTTCCTGACCGCGCTGCGCCTGGTTCCCGCGGTTTCCGGCGACCGGAACCGCCGGCTGGACTGGCTGGGACTTGCCCTCACGACGGTGGGCGTGGGCGCATTGGTGGCGGGCCTGGAATTGGCCAGCGGCCACCCCGGCGGTGGGTGGACCTGGCCCAGCATTCTGGCGGGGGTTCTCGCGCTGGCAGCGGCGGTCCTGTGGATGCGCCGAGCGGCCCACCCGCTGTTTGACCTCACGGTGTTCGGCACCCGCACGTTCCGCGCCACCAACTCTGGCGGATTCATCTACCGGCTGACCATCAGTGCCGTGCCGTTCCTGCTGCCGCTGATGTTCCAGAACGGCTTCGGGTGGAGCCCCCTCCACGCGGGCATTATGGTGGCCGCCGTGTTCGTCGGGAACATCGGCATCAAGCCGGCCACGACGCCGCTCATCAGGCGCTTCGGGTTCAAGCCGGTGCTGGTGTTCGCGTCCCTGGCCTCGGCAGCCACCTTCGCCCTCTGCGCACTGCTGACCCAGGACACACCGGAACCGCTGGTGTTCGCACTGCTGGTGTGCAGCGGGGCGTTCCGGTCCATTGGCTTCTCCGCGTACGCGTCTGTCCAGTACGCAGATATCGTGCCGGCCCAGCTGACTTCAGCCAACGCCGTCTCCGCCACGCTGGTGCAGCTGGCCACCGGAGCCGGAATCGCCGTGGGCGCACTGCTGCTCCGCCTCTTCGAGTCGGATTCCCTGCTTTCGTCGGGGCTTGGCGCCTTTCTGTCAGCCGGACCGGACGGCGGCGGCGTGGCCGCCTACCGCGGCGCATTCCTGTCGATTGCGGCGCTCATGCTCCTCAGCACCGCCGACAGCCTGATGCTGCACCGGCATGCGGGGGCCGAGGTCAGCCGGCCTGGGCCAGCGCCAGCGGAAGCACCGCGCCCGCACCGGCCCGCCTAAGGGCGCGTCCGGCGACGGTGACGGTCCACCGGCTGTCCACGAGGTCGTCAATGAGCATCACGCTGCCGCCGCCCAGGCCAGCGATCTCCGCTGCCAACGCCTCCCCCACCACCAGACGGTCCCACACCCCGGCCAGCCGGTAGGCGCTGTTGCCGCCGCGGCCGCCGGTGGGGCCGCCGTGTTCCAGCTGCAGCTGGCCGATGTACGGGATGCGGCCAATCTGGGAGATGCCTCGGGCCAGGGAATCGACGAGTTCGGGCCTGCTGCGCGAGGGCATGCTGACAATCGCTGCCGGCCGTCCTGCGCCGCTCCAGCCAGGAATCCGGGAGTCACCAGCGCCCCACTCGCGCAGCACCTGGACACAGGCCTGCAGCATGCCGGAATCGACCGAGCGGTCCGGAGCTCCGGCCGCGAAGAGTTCGCGCAGCGCCCCGCCCCAGCCGAGGTCCGTCAGCCTGGCGAGGACCCGGCCGTCCGCCGTGTTTTCATCGGGTTTGATTTTGCCCTTCACGGGCACCCCCAGGCGGTCCATCCCGCTGGGCCACTGGAGGCGGGACTCCAGCACGATGCCTGCGCGGCTGAGGGTCTGCCCGGCAGCCTCCGTGGCCGTCGCGGCTACCTCCGCCGGGAACCACCTGCCGGCGCAGTTATCGCACCGGCCGCAGGCGGCGGCGGTCTCGTCATCCAGGACTGAGGTGATGTACTCCATCCGGCACCCGGCGGTGTCCTGGTAGATGACCATGGAGTCCTGCTCGTCCACTCGGGCCTCCGCGATCCGGCGGTACCGTTCGGCGTCGTACGTCCACGGCATGCCGGTGGAGCGCCAGCCACCGCCCACGCGTTCCACCGCCCCGTCCACGGCGAGGACCTTCAGGAGCAGTTCCAGAGGCGTCCGGCGCAGGTCCACCCGGGCTTCCAGAGCCACCGTCGAAACGGCCGATCCAGCCTCGGCCAGGGCGGTCAGCACCGCAGAGGCCTTCTCCTCGGAAGGCATGGAGGCCGTGGCAAAGTACTGCCAGATTTCGCGGTCCTCGGACCCGGGCAGGAGCAGGACGTCTGCGTTGGCGGCGCCACGGCCCGCCCTGCCCACCTGTTGGTAGTAGGCCACCGGGGACGACGGGGCGCCCAGGTGCACCACGAAGCCGAGGTCCGGCTTGTCGAAGCCCATCCCCAGCGCGGAGGTGGCCACAAGTGCCTTGACCTGGTTGTCCTTCAGGAGCTGCTCCGCCCGCTCGCGGTCGGCGGGGTCGGTGCGGCCCGTGTACGCCAGCACCTCGTGGCCAGCCTCCGCGAGAAGCCTGGCGGTGTCCTCGGCGGCCGAGACCGTCAGGGTGTAGATGATCCCGCTGCCCTGCAGATCGGCCAGGTGTGTGAGCAGCCAGCCAAGACGCTGGCGCGAGTCGGGCAGCGCCAGGACCCCGAGCCGCAGCGACTCCCGTCCGAGTGCGCCGCGGATGGTGAGCACGCCGTCGCCGAGCTGTTCCTCGATGTCGTGGACCACCCGCGAGTTGGCGGTGGCAGTGGTGGCCAGCACCGGCACGGTGTCGGGAAGCTCCGCGATGAGGTCGGCGATGCGCCGGTAGTCGGGCCGGAAGTCGTGGCCCCAGTCAGAGATGCAGTGCGCCTCGTCGATCACCAGAAGCCCCGTGCGCCGGATGAGCTCGGGCAGCTGGTTTTCGCGGAACGAGGGGTTGGTGAGCCGCTCCGGGGACACCAGCAGGACATCCACCTGGTCCGCGGCTAGCTGCTCCCGCACCGCGTCCCACTCCAGCTGGTTGGCGGAGTTGATGGCCACGGCCCGGACACCCGCCCGGGAGGCGGCAGCCACCTGGTCCCGCATCAGGGCCAGCAGCGGCGACACGATCAGCGTGGGGCCGGCCCCGCGCCGCCGGAGCAGCAAGGACGCCACGAAGTAAACGGCCGATTTTCCCCAACCGGTCCGCTGCACCACGAGAGTCCGGCGGCCGCCGTCGACCAGCGCCTCGATGGCCTCGAACTGGCCGTCGTGGAAGTCGGCCTCCGGCCGACCCACCAGCTCGCGCAGCACGGACAGGGCCTGCCCCCGTGTCCCAGTGACCGTTTCCACATCCCTTCCGGCACCGGAACCGGAGGGACCGGGAGCAGAAGCAAGGACAGGAGCGTGCGGGTTATTTGCCATTGATTCAGTATCCCAGCCGCCTCTGACACACCAAACCCCGGCTACGCGCCATGTGGACAACCGGCCGCCACACACTTCTGTGACTTCCCCTTCACAGGCCGCCGCGTAGGTGCCCGTAAGATAAGTGCCGTGACTAGCGATCAGACCCGTACTTTTGACCTTTCGGCCTCGTTCAAGGCGTATGACGTCCGCGGCATCGTGGGCGAATCCATCACCGCTGAGATCGTCGAGGCCGTGGGCGCAGCATTCGTTGACGTGCTTGGCCTGGAGGGACAGACGGTCCTGGTCGGCGGTGACATGCGCCCCTCCTCCCCCGAATTCAGCAAGGCCTTCGCCAGCGGCGCCGCCACCCGGGGGGCCAACGTCCAGCTGCTGGACCTGATCTCCACGGACGAGCTGTACTACGCGTGCGGAGCACTGAACGCCGCAGGCGCCACGTTCACCGCGAGCCACAACCCGGCCGAATACAACGGCATCAAGATGGCCAAGGCGGGCGCCGTCCCCATCTCCTCGGAGACGGGCCTCAAGGAGATCCAGGCACTCGCCGAGCAGTACCTGAACGCTGGCTCCATCCCCGCGGCGGAAACCCAGGGCCAGATCGGCGTCCGGGACGTGCTGAGGGACTACGCCGAATACCTGCGCACACTCGTGGACCTCTCCGGCTCGCGCCCCCTCAAAGTCGTGGTGGACGCGGGCAACGGCATGGCCGGACTGACCACGCCGGCCGTCCTGGGCGACACGCTGCTGCCCAAGCTGCCTTTCGACATCGTTCCGCTCTACTTCGAACTGGATGGTTCCTTCCCAAACCACCCGGCCAACCCGCTGGAGCCGGAAAACCTGCGCGACCTGCAGGCCGCCGTCGTAGAACACGGTGCGGACATCGGCCTGGCGTTCGACGGCGACGCCGACCGCTGCTTCGTCATCGACGAAAAGGGCGAGGCGGTCTCGCCGTCGGCTATCACGGGCATGGTGGCCCGCCGCGAAATTGCCCGCGCGAAAGCGCAGGGCGAGGCAACGCCCACCATCATCCACAACCTCCTGACCTCCCGCGCGGTGCCCGAACTCGTCGCTGAAGATGGCGGACGTGCGGTTCGCACCCGGGTTGGCCATTCCTTCATCAAGGCCGTCATGGCAGAGGAAGGCGCCATCTTCGGCGGCGAGCACTCTGCCCACTTCTACTTCCGTGACTTCTGGAACGCAGACACCGGCATGCTGGCCGCCATGCACGTTCTGGCCGCCCTCGGCGAACAGGACGGCCCGCTTTCCGATCTCGGCCGGGAGTACGAACCGTACGTTTCCTCCGGCGAAATCAACTCGGAAATCGAGGACAAGGCCGGCGCCGTGGAGCGCGTCCGGGCCGATTTCGAGACCGAGGACGTGGCCGTGGACCACTTGGACGGCAGCACCTTCACGGCCGCCGACGGCAGCTTCTGGTTCAACCTGCGCCCGTCCAACACCGAACCGTACCTGCGGCTGAACGCGGAGGCCACGGACCGGGCCACCATGGAGCGCGTGCGCGACCGCGTGCTGGCCCTGGTCCGTAGCTAGGACAGCCCCGTGGCATCATCGGACCCCACCCCGGCCCAGTCGTGGCGCGCATCAGTCCCGGAGGCCACGGCCACGGACCTGGAAAACCTCCTGGGCACCGGAATGGCGGCAGCCCAGGAGCAACTCGAGCGCAGCGGCGGTTTCTTGCCGTTCGCCCTTGTGGTGGAGAACGACGGCGACGTCCGGCTCGTGGCTGTTTCGCCGGCAGACCCCGAGGCCGGCGGGGACAGCGAGTTCGACGCCGACGGGATGATCCGCGACATCACGGAACTTCTGCGCCAGCACCGGGACGAGTTCCGCGCCGCCGCGATCGTCTGCGACATCACCCTGGTCGAGGAGGACTCGGACGCCATCCACGTGGCCACCGAACACCGGGACGGTGCGGTTTTCGCAGCCGTCCTGCCGTACTCGCCCGACAAATCCCCCAACAAAGAGAGCAGCGAGTGGGAGTTCGGCGACCTTGCGGCCGACTCCAACGAACCTGTCATCTGGGCTGACTAGACCGGTCCGGAGCGGCCCTTTGACCTGGTCCCCCGCCGCGCTCAGATCACGCTGTGCGCGCCGGGAGGACCGCGGATTTGCGCCGGCCGTTAGGCTAGTACCATGAAAATCAACGCCTTCGCGGACGTCAGCCTGCGCGCCCTCATGGTGCTCGCTGCCGCACCGGAGGGCGGTCTGCTCACCACCCAGAACGTCGCGGACGCCGTCGGAACCCCCTACAACCACGTCAGCAAGGCCGTGGCGAAGCTGCGCATGCTGGGTCTGATTGACGTTGAGCGCGGCCGCAACGGGGGGTCCCGGCTCAGCGCCGCCGGCCGCCGCGTCACCGTTGGCCAGGTCCTTCGGGAGCTGGACACCCGCGAAAATCCCGCCGAGTGCATCGGCCCGGCCGGCAGCTGCCCCCTCATCAGTGAATGCCGGCTCCGCGGCGCCCTGGCCCGGGCGCGCGAGGCTTTTTACCGCGAGCTCGACGACATCATGGTGGCCGAGCTGCCCACCTCACGCCAGATGACTCCCGTTTTCGAAGCGATCGGGCTGCGTCCCGGCGCCTGACCCCCGCCAGGTGCTGGTCCTGCGCGCCGAAAGCACCCTGGACAGCTGGGCCCGGCGCTCCCAGATGACGGACGACGTCGAACGCCCCGGCGGCGCCGACCTCCAGCTCTGGCTTGAGCAGCCGGAAGCCGGGTCCAGGTCCGGTTTCATGTCCCTGCGTGACGTGTACCTCCCGGCCAACGCGTCGCTGTACCTGTGCGGTCCGCTGCCGTTCATGAAGAACATCCGCAACGAGGCCAGCAACGCCGGCATCCCGGCCACGAAGATCCACTACGAGGTCTTCGGTCCGGACATCTGGCTGGCCTCCTAAGCCCTCCCGCCGGGGAGTTTTTGTCCATTTGTCGCGACTTTGGAGGCCTTTAGCGGCCATTATCTGGACAAAAACTCCACTACGGACGACGGCGGCCCCGCACCTTTGAAGACAAGGTGCGGGGCCGCCGTCGTACTGCTGGCTTCTCCCACAAGGACCGGTCTAGTCCAGGTGGGAGCCAGCGGGGACTAGGCCAGGCGGGCCTTTAGGCCGTCGAGCTCGTTCTGGAGCGCGGCGGGCAGCGAGTCGCCGAAGTTGGCGAACCACTCCTCGATCGAGGCGAGCTCGGTCTTCCACTCCTCGGGATCGACGCGGACCGCGTCCTCAACCTGGGCAGGCGTCATGTCGAGTCCCTCGAGGTCGATCGCGTCGCCGGTCGGAACGAAGCCGATGGGGGTCTCCACGGCGTCGGCCTTTCCTTCGAGCCGTTCAATGGCCCACTTCAGGACACGTGCGTTGTCCCCGAAGCCAGGCCACGCGAAGCCGCCCTCTGCCGTGCGGCGGAACCAGTTAACCAGGAAGATCTTGGGCAGGCGCTCCGGGTTGGCCTTCGCGGAGAGGTTGACCCAGTGGTTCAGGTAGTCGCCGGCGTCGTAGCCGATGAACGGCAGCATGGCCATGGGGTCGCGGCGGACCACGCCGACGGCACCGGCCGCGGCGGCGGTGGTCTCCGACGACAGGGTGGAGCCCATAAAAATGCCGTTGGTCCAGTCGCGGGCCTCGGTGACCAGCGGAATGGTGGTCTTGCGGCGGCCGCCGAACAGGATCGCGGACAGTTCCACACCGTCCGGGTTGTGGTACTCCTCGGCCAGCATGTCGATCTGGTCGATCGGGGTGCAGAAGCGCGAGTTCGGGTGGGCTGCCGGCTTGCCGGACCCGGGCGTCCAGGAGTTGCCCTGCCAGTCGGTCAGGTGGGCAGGAGTTTCCTCCGTCATGCCTTCCCACCAGACGCCGCCATCATCGGTCAGTGCAACGTTGGTGAAGATGCTGTTGCCCTTGGCGATGGCGCGCATGGCGTTGGGGTTGGTGCCCCAGCCGGTGCCGGGGGCCACACCGAAGAGGCCGGCCTCGGGATTGACGGCGCGAAGCTCGCCTTCCTTGCCGAACCGCATCCAGGTGATGTCGTCGCCGAGGGTCTCGACCTTCCATCCCTTGATGGTGGGGTCGAGGAGGGCAAGGTTGGTCTTGCCGCAGGCGGACGGGAAGGCTGCCGAGACGTAGTACGTCTTGTTTTCCGGCGAGGTGAGCTTGAGGATGAGCATGTGCTCCGCAAGCCAGCCCTCGTCGTGGGCCATGACCGAAGCGATACGCAGGGCGTAGCACTTCTTGCCCAGCAGCGCGTTTCCGCCATACCCGGAGCCGAAGGACCAGATGGAGCGCTCTTCGGGGAAGTGCACGATCCACTTGTCCGGGTTGCAGGGCCACGGGACGTCCGCCTGGCCGGGCTCCAGCGGAGCGCCCAGGGAGTGCAGGGCAGGAACGAAGAAGGCGCTGGTTTCGGTGATCCGGTTCAGGACGTCCGTGCCGATGCGCGCCATAATGCGCATGGACGCAACCACATAAGCGGAGTCGGTGATCTCGACGCCGAACTTGGGGTCCTCGGCGTCGAGGTGGCCCATCACGAACGGTATGACGTACATGGTGCGGCCTCGCATGGAGCCGGAGAACAGCCCGCGCAGCTTCTCCTTCATCTCCGCCGGGGCCATCCAGTTGTTGGTGAAGCCTGCGTCGTGCTCCTTCTCGGAGCAGATGAAGGTCTGCTCTTCAACACGGGCCACGTCGGCAGGATCCGAGAAGGCTGCGAAGGAGTTGGGGAACAGGTCCTGGTTCAGCCGCTTCAGGGTGCCGGCCGCGACGAGTTCGTCGGTGAGGCGGGTGTTTTCTTCCTCGGAGCCGTCGACCCAGTGAATCCGGTCCGGCTGGGTCAGGCCAGCGACCTCTTCAACCCAGGCCAGCAGACCGGCATGGGTGGTGGGTGCTTTCTCAAGCAGCGGCAGTCGCGCCAGGTGGGCCATTGCAGTTCCCTTCTTCGGGTTCAGTGGTGTGAGCTAAATGCTATTTCTGATGATCTGGGCCGATACGCGGTCAGACATCGGATGTCCTGCCCGCTGGGAGGCAAATACCGCGAAAACTCGCGGAATTTGGATTTAGAAAACTCGAAATTAGTGACGAAGGTCACATAGACCGGTCTAGTTGTGTAAATTACATGGTCCTCGATTTGGAACTGCGGCTGTCCTCGCGTAAAGTTATTCGAGGTTCGGGGCGAGCGAAAAGTTCGAAACGAAATCGAAGATGCGCCCATAGCTCAGCTGGATAGAGCGTCTGTCTACGGAACAGAAGGTCAGGGGTTCGAATCCCTTTGGGCGCACAGAGAGAAGGTCCGCACCGGGTAACCGGCGCGGACCTTCTGCGTTAAGCGCACATCCGCCTGACCTAGGTCTGCCCGAACAAATCTACCTGCCCGCCGCCTCCACAACCCGTTGCCGGAAGCCTTCGAAGTGGCGGGTCAGCTCGCGGGCCGCCCGGTCCTTGTCCCCCGCGGCCACGGCCGAATAAATGTTCCGATGCACCGCAGCGAGCGCCGGCAGGTCCTCCACCCCGGGCCCGACCTC
The DNA here is from genome assembly GCF_042674585.1 of Arthrobacter sp. NPDC057013. Lineage (NCBI taxonomy): Bacteria > Bacillati > Actinomycetota > Actinomycetes > Micrococcales > Micrococcaceae > Arthrobacter > Arthrobacter sp. NPDC057013. Next base: position 163,018 of record NZ_JBHUSE010000008.1, on the reverse strand, counting down.
GGTGTAGATCTTGCGGTAGACCTTCCAGAAGACGCCCAGCAGGTTGAGCAGCAGTTCATTGTTCAGGGGTTCAAAGAGCCTGCGGTGGAATTCGGCGTCAGCTTCCACGAAGGCCTCCCCCACCGCCGCACTCTGTTCCATGCGGATCACGGATTCCTCGATGGCGGCCAGCTGGCCGGCGGTCATCTCGTCCATCGCGCTCCCGATGAGTCCCGCCTCCAGCGCCTGGCGGACGTCCACGAGCTGCCGCGCCTCCTGGCCGTGGTGGCGCAGGGACAGGCGTCCGCGGAAAATCAGGCCGTCGGCGAGGGACTCAAAATTGCTGGGCGCCACGAACATGCCAAAGCCGTGGCGGATCTCGATGACCCCCAAGGCCTGCAGGACCTTCAGCGACTCCCGCAGGGTGTTCCGGCCGACGCCGAGGGCGAGGCACAGCTCGTTTTCGGTAGGAAGAGCGTCACCGGGCTCCAGTTCCCGATCCAGGATCAGTTCCATGATGTCGGACTGCAGGGCGCGCAGGCGGGCCTGGGCACTGAAGCGGGCCGGCGGAACCACGTTGGAGGGCTGCATGGAGGGCTCCTTTGCGCTGTCCGTACTTTTCCTCACCGTATCGGATGTCCCACTCCCCGGCACGGAGGCTCCGTTGTTACGGCAGTGCCTGCCGAAGTCCGCGGCACGGCCGGGCGTAGGCTGTTGCCATGCCACGTCTTGTTGAACGGGAATTCGATGTCATTGTGATCGGCGCCGGAGCGGCAGGGGAAAATGCCGCAGACAGGGTGGTGCAGGGAGGCCTGACGGCGGTGCTCGTCGAAGCCGAACTGGTGGGCGGCGAGTGCTCCTACTGGGCCTGCATGCCGTCCAAGGCGCTGCTGCGCCCGGGCACCGCGCTGCACGGGGCCCAGGCAGTTCCCGGCGCCAGCGAGGCTGTGACCGGAACTCTTGATGCGGCAGCAGTCCTCAAGCGTCGCGACTCCTTCACCTCCCACTGGCAGGACGCCGGCCAGGTGGAATGGGTAGAGGGCGCCGGCATCGAACTGATCCGCGGCCGGGCCCGGATCAGTGGCGAGCGGACTGTAAAAGTAGCCGGCCTGGACGGTGACGACTACGCGCTCACGGCCCGTCACGCCGTCGTGCTTGCCAACGGCTCCACGCCTAACCGCCCGCCCGTGGACGGGCTGGGCGAGGTTGAGTACTGGGGCACGCGCGAGGCCACCTCGGCAAAGGAGGTCCCCGGGAGGCTTGGGGTGCTGGGTGGCGGCGTCGCCGGCACTGAGCTTGCCCAGGCCTTCGCCCGCCTCGGATCCACGGTCACGCTGGTGGCCCGCAGCGGTCTGCTGCGCAATTTCCCGGCCGAGGCTGCGGAACTCGTGGCCGCCGGCCTGCGGGCCGACGGAGTGGAGCTCCGGCTGGACACCAAGACCCGCAGCGTCCACATGAATTCCGACGGTTCCCTGACGCTCACGCTCGACGGCGGCGACACCGTCACGGTGGACAAGCTGCTGGTATCGACCGGCCGGCACCCCGCGCTGGAAGGGCTCGGGCTGGAAAACGTGGGGCTGACCGCCGGCGACGGCAAGCCTCTGGCCATCCGCACCGACTCAACCGGCCTGGTGGCGGAAGCGGCGGGCAACAACGACGGTCCCTGGCTCTACGCGGTGGGCGACGCCGCGGGCAAAGTACTGCTGACCCACCAGGGCAAGTACGAGGCCCGGGCCACCGGCGCGGCCATTGCCGCCCGGGCCAAGGGCGAGCTGCGCGGGGAACCCGAGCCCTGGAGCCGTTATGCCCACACGGCCGACGAACACGCCATTCCCAACGTGGTGTTCACCGACCCTGAACTGGCGAACGTCGGCAGGTCGCTGGAGCAGGCCCGCAGGGACGGCTACAACGCCTCGTCGGTGGAGCTCCCCATCGAAGTGGCCGGCTCCTCACTCCATGCCCGGAACTACGAAGGCTGGGCGCAGCTCGTGGTGGACGAGGACCGCAAGGTGCTCCTCGGCGCTACCTTCGCCGGGCCCGACGTCGCCGAACTCCTGCACGCCGCGACGATCGCCGTCGTCGGAGAGGTTCCGCTGGACCGCCTCTGGCACGCGGTCCCCTCCTACCCCACCCTCAGCGAGGTCTGGCTGCGGCTGCTGGAGAAATACGGCTTGTGACCGCTTATTTGAACTGACCAGTCAGTTCAGTTAGCCTTGATGCAGACAACTTCTGCGAAAGGCTTCCTTTGCTCTGCGCACGACAGCTCAGCGTGAAAGGCCGGCGGCTGGACCTCCTGCCGCCGACTTCCCTCCAGGTGGCCCGCGGCGAACTGCTGCTGGTGACCGGCGACCGACAGGACCAGCGGACGGCCCTCGCGCTTGTCCTCAGCGGCCGGATGAAGCCCGACGGCGGCACTGCCACCTGGGACGGCACGGCAGGGGTCAGGCCGCTGCGGCGCGCCAGTGCCCTGGTGGACTCCCCCGGCGTCAACGAACCCGAGCAGCATCTGAGCGTCACTGACTTGGTGACCGAGGATCTTGCCTTGGTGCCCCGCCGCTACCGCGGCGCCCTGCTCAGTAAGCCGTGGCTGAAAGTCAACCGCTTCGAGGACGTCGCCGGCATGTGGACGGAGCAGCTCCCGCCGGCACGCCGCACCGAGCTCCTCACGGCGCTGGCCCTCGCCAACCCCGGCACGGACCTCCTCGTCCTGGATTCCCCCGACCGGCACGGCGCCGACCCGGCCGGCTGGCTGCCGCGGCTCACGGAACTGGCGTACGACGGCGGCCGGCCACTCGCCGTCGTCGCAACCGTTACCGCCCTCCCGGACAACTGGACCGGACCGTCCGCGGAAATCGGCAACGCAGCCGCCCGTCCTTCAGCGGCGGGTTTTTGTCCAGATAATGGCGCCGAAGCACCCCCGAAGTCCGATCATGTGGACAAAAACTCCGGCGTGACGGGTGGGGTGGCCGAATGACTGTCCTGCGGCTGGCGCGCTCCGAACTGAAGCGCATGACCGGCGGGCTGCTGCCCAAGCTGACCATCCTGGCCCTCACCCTGGTGCCGCTGCTCTACGGCGCGGTCTACCTCTACGCGAACTGGAACCCGTACGGCAACCTCGACCGGATCGACGCGGCGCTCGTGGTGGAGGACGCCGGGGCGGCCACCAGCGGCGGAACGCGGCTGGAGGCTGGGAAGAAAGTGGCGAACAGCCTCCTCGAGGGCCACGTGTTCAACTGGCAGACGGTCCCGTCCGCGGCAGAGGCGGACCAGGGCGTCAGCGAGGGAAAGTACGCGTTCGCGCTCAGGATCCCCAAGGATTTCTCGGCCAACCTCGCCTCGCCCGGAAGTTTCGATTCGGCCACTCAGGCCATGCTCAACGTCACCACCAACGACGCCAACAACTACCTGCTGAGCACCATCGTGGACAAGCTGACCACGGCCGTCCATGCCTCGGTGGCCAAGGAAGTCGGCGCGGAGACGGCCAACCAGCTCCTCACCGGTTTCGGCACCATCCACACCCAGATGGTCAAGGCGGCCGACGGCGCCACCCAATTGGCCGACGGCGTCAGCCGGCTGCACGATGGTGCTGTCACCCTGCATGCGGGAACCGGGCAGCTGGCAGCCGGCGCCGCCGACCTCTATAACGGCCAGATCAGGCTGCGTGACGGTGCCAGCGAACTTTCCGCCGGCGCCGGACAGCTGAGCGGAGGGCTGGCGGAGCTGCGGGACAAGACGGCCGGGCTTCCGGCGGATTCGCAGCGCCTCGCTGACGGTGCCGCCCAGGTCGCGGCCGGAAACGCGGCGCTGAACAGCAAGGTGCAGGACGCCGTCGGACAGCTCGAAGCTGCTGAAACCAGCCTGCGCGGCCGGCTGCAGGAGTCCAACAACAGGCTGGTGGCCGCCGGTGTCCTGACCCGGGAACAGGCGGACAAGGTACTCGCGGAAGTGGATTCCAATGCGGCCTCCGGACCGGTCAGCGATGCCAAGGCGAAGATCCAGGCAGACGCCGCGCAGATCCAGCAGCTTTCCGACGGATCGGCGGCGGTCAGTGCCGGCGCGTCGCGGCTGGCCGCCGCCGCACCGGCACTGGCCGGCGGCATCTCGACGGCGTCTGCCGGGGCAGACCGGCTAGCGGCCGGCGCCTCAACACTGGCTTCCGGAGAGCAGACGGCGGTGGACGGTTCGGCCGCCCTGTCGGCAGGCGCCCAGAAGCTCGACGGCGGCGCGGCGCAACTGGAGAGCGGAGCGGGCACCGCCACAGCCGGGGCCGGGAAGCTGGCTGACGGGCTGTCCCAGGGTGCCGGCAAGGTCCCCCACCCCGACGACTCACAGAAAAGCGACCTCTCAGCCGTGATGTCCGACCCCGTTGCCGTCAGCAACGTCTCGCAGGCAAAGGCTGGCTCCTACGGTGCTGGCCTGGCTCCCTTCTTCATGACACTGGCCCTGTGGATCGGCATCTTCATGCTGGTCCAGGCCATGCGGCCGATCACCCAGCGCGCCCTGGCCTCCAACGCGCCGGCGTGGAAGATCGCCGTCGGCGGCTGGCTTCCGTTCCTGGCGGTGTCCGCCATGCAGGCTAGCCTGCTGACCGTCGTCGTCAACGTGGGGCTGGGACTGCACCCAGCCCACCCGTGGCTGATGTGGCTGTTCCTGCTGGCGGCCGCCATGGCCTTTAGCGCCATCATCCAGGGCGTGGTGGCGCTGCTCGGTTCACCGGGCAAGCTTGTGGTGCTCATCCTGCTCGTGCTCCAGCTGGTCTCCTCCGGCGGCACCTTCCCGTGGCAGACCACGCCGGAGCCGCTGCACGCGGTCCACCGGGTCCTGCCCATGGGCTACGTGGTGGATGGCATGCGGCACCTGGTCTACGGCGCGGACCTGTCCCTGGTCCCGGGCACCGTGGCGGGGCTGTTTGGCTACACTTTGCTGGGGATAGCCCTGTCAACGCTGGCCGTCCGCAAGAACAAGTTCTGGACCCTTAAGACCCTGAAACCGGAGATCGCCGTATGAGCACGCTGGAGGCGGACCAGGAACCCGCCGCACCGAGGAAGCTCCGCCCCGGCCGGACCAACGCCACGAAGCAGAAGCTGTTCGAAGCATCCATGGACCTGATCGGAGAACGCGGCGCCTCAGGTGTGACCGTGGACGAGATCGCGGCCGCCGCAGGCGTGTCCAAGGGGACCGTCTATTACAACTTCGGAAGCAAGTCCGATCTCATCGCCCAACTGCTGCGGCACGGCGTGGACATCCTTGAGGCGCGGCTGCTCAGCGTGCGTGGCGCCACGGCGGACCCGCTGGCCGGAATGGAGGCGATGATCGGCCAGGCCATGGACTTCATGGCGGAGTACCCGTCCTTCGCCAGGCTGTGGGTGGGCGAGCAGTGGCGCACGCCGAGTGAATGGCAGGACACCTTCGTCGAGCTCCGGACCCGGCTGCTGCAGGTGATCGGCACGGCCATCGAAAGCGTTGCCGCGCAGTACCCCGTGGACGCCACCATTTCCCGGGGAAGCCTGGAGGCGGCCGTGTTTGGTGCCTGCTTCGTAGTGGGGCTGGACCGCCAGACGTACAACCCGGAACGGAGCCGTGACCAAAGCGTTGCAGCCATCATGACAATCATGCGCGGCTACGTGCTGAAGGGGCCCGATCCTCAGGGATGATTAGTCCCATGGGCCACATGGGTAACAGCGGAAAGACAGCGATCGGTGCGTTTGCCGTGGCGGCGGGCCTGCTGGTGCTGACCGCTTACACGCTGGAAGAAGCCGCCCTGTTCGCCTTCCTCGCCGCCGTTGCGGTGGGGTATGTGGCGTCCGTGGCCGAGGCCTTCGCCCGGCACCGCTACCTGGCGCTGCTTGCGGGCGGGGCCGGAACCAGCCTGTTCATCGGCTGCAGCATCGCCTTCCTGCGCATGTGGGGTCTGGCATTTAATCAGAGTCCGGCAGCCCTGGGCCAGGCCGTGACCACCCGGGATTCGGACATCTATTTCTATCTGGCCGCCGCCTCGGGATGCCTGACTCTGCTGGTGCTCTTTTGCGCTGCGGTCTGGCCCTCCCGCCGGCGGCGGCGCCAGGGAGAACACACCCGGTCCACCCGCGCCGCCATGCCCACCGGCGCTGCCAGGCCCCGGCCGCCCGCGGGTCCGGCCAGGACCGCGGCGCCGGCCCGCGCGGCCGGAGCCCCGGCGCGTCCCGCAACAAGACTTCCGGCGGGCGCCCGGCAATCAGCGCCCGCCCCTGTTCGGCAACAGCAGGCCCAGCGACCAGCACAGCCAAAGCCGCCGCAGCAAAAGCCTGTGCAGCAAAAGCGCCCCACCCAGCAGAAGCCGGTTCAGCGATCCGACGGACGGACAGCGCGCCGCTAACAGCCGACCAGCTAGCGGAAGATGTTGTAGGACTGCCAGCCCGGCCCGACCGGCCGGAGACCCGTGAACTGGTTGTTGCCCAAGCTGTAGTAGACGAGGCGCCCGTCGGTGGTCTTCGCGGTGAGACCGCGCGTCCCCGGCCCCTGGAAGCCGAACGATGCGTGCGACTGGACCAGTGCATTCCAGCCGGTCCCCACCCGGCGGCGGGATTCGGCGACGAACTTGCCGGCGCCGTCGGACCTGTACAGCAGGAGTTCGCCGGACGCCTTGGTGACCAGCAGATCCTGGCGGCGGTCGTTGTCGAAGTCGGCCATGGTCAGTTTCATGCCCTGGAATCCCTGCCCGAGCCGGAGCCGGGCACTGAGGGCACCGCCCGTGGCGTTCGGGTAGAAGTACATGGCGCCGTCCGCCGCGGTTCCCACCACGCCCGGGTACCGCTGGCCGCTGTGCCACTTCCCCACCGCAATGGTCATGGACTGCCATCCGGCGGTGCCCACGCGGACGGGGCCCAGGAAGCCGCCGGAGAGTTTGCCGCGGTACACCGAGAGCGTCCCGGTCTTCCATTGGGCCACGATGTCGTTCACGCCGTCGGCATTCCAGTCAGCGACGAACCCGGCCTTCAGTCCGGACCAGCCAGGGCCGATCCGCACGCGAGTGCCGAAGCCGCCCTTGCCGTTGGCCGGATAAGCCCACAGCACCCCGGCGGAGTCCGCGGCGAGCACGTCGGCCCCGCTCCTGATGGTGGGGCGGGCGGAAAAGAACTGTTCCATGGTGGGGATGCCGCGGCTCTTCATGTCGGTGGCCAGCGGAACGCCGACGAACCTCAGGTGCCAGGGCTCATACGCGTAGCCGGTGATGCCCGTGTACCCCTGCGGGTAGCGCACGATGAAGCCGTAGCGGTGGGCGTTCGCCGCCACCCAGCGGCCGCCGGGAGTGGTTCCGAAGCAGTCAGTCAGTCCGCAGGCGCCGCCCGCGTTGCCGACGTCCGCCGCCAGCCCGGTCTGGTGTTCGCTGTATCCCGGTCTGGCCGAGATCTGGTCGGCATAGGCCTGCCCGTACATCTGCACGTACGAGTTGTACAAGGCGCTCTGGGATGCGTAGGACCGGTATCCGCTGATGACTTCCAGGGAATACCCGGCAGCCCGCGCGCCCGCGAACAGCTGGCCCAGGGCTCCTGCGACCTGGCGCCGGAGCAGATGGCCGGTGCCGCCCCAGCTGACGAGGTCCGCCGGCGCGAACTGGCGTGGATTCAGCGGTCGGGATTTGTTCACCAGGACCCAGGCATTGCCGGGGTCTGACACTACCTGCGTGGACAGGGGCTCACCGGAAGGCGCCGCGGTTGCCTGCTGCGCGCCGGCGGAAAGCATCAGGAGAACGACGACGGCAGCAGCGCACCGCCGGGCACCGGTCCGCCACCGGGCGGGTACAGAAGTCAGCATGGCGGCCCTTCCCCATTAGACGACGCTGGGGACAAGCCTACTCGGCCCGCGCAAGGGTGCGCGGCTAGGGCTTGTGGGCGCGCGGGACCTTGAAGTGCGTGAGCCTGGCGTCCTGGCCATCCAGTTCGGCCCAGGGCTTTTCAGTCTCCAGCACCGTCAGCCCGCTGGTGGGGAAGCGCGTGGCGGCATCCATGTAGGCGTCGTGGTTGGAATCCCGCGATGCCAGGTGCATGGTCAGGTCCTGCACGCCGGGCATGTGGGAGATCACCATCAGCGTGGTCACGGTGTCCGGCACGTGGTTGATGACCGCAAGCATGCGCAACGCGGAGGCAGCGTAGAGGCCGTCCTCAAGTTTCGGCGTCGGGGCTTTCTCGCCGAGTTCACTGCACACCCACGTGCACGTCTGCCGTGTCCGCAGCGAACTGGAGCACAGGATGAAATCCGGGACGATGTTGTGCTTGAGCAGCCATTTACCGGCAAGGGGGGCCTCACGGTGGCCGCGTTCCTCCAAGGGGCGCTCGTGGTCGGCCACCCCGCCGGGCCAGTCGGCCTTGGCGTGGCGCATCAGGACCAACCGCTTCTTATGGTGCGCACTCATGGCCCAAGCCTATCCCCAGCCGCCTGGGCTGTTCGGGCGGAGATGACTAGATCGAGTACTCCGGAGCGGCCCAGACAACGACCTCGGGGTGCTCGTAGAAGCGGTAGCCCTGGCCGCGGACGGTGCGCACGGTGTTGGCGAGGCGGCCGAGCTTGGAACGCAGGCGGCGGATGTGGACGTCGATGGTGCGCTCGTTCGGCACTTCTTCGGCGTTGCGCCACAGGCCCTCGAGCAGTTCGTCGCGGCCCACGGTGCGGGTGCCATTCTCCACGAGGTAGTTGAGGAGTTCGAATTCCTTGAATGTGAGGTTCAGGGACTCGCCGTCGAGGTGCACCTCGCGGCGGGCGAGGTCGATCAAGACACCGGAAGGACGCGGGTCCTGTGCCGGCTGAACGCGGGCAGTCTCGGTGCGCTGCCGGGCATTGACCGTGGGGTCACCGAAGGTGGAACGGACGACCTCGAGCGCCGAGCCAGGGGCGCTGGCCGGAGCCACGGCGACGGCGGCGTAGCTCTCGGCGCCGGTCACCAGCGACTGGGCGTAGGCCCGGATCTCCTGGGCAAGCTTGGCGATCGAGGTGCCGGCGGCGGCCGCCGTTTCCTCGTCGATGCCCATGTACAGGACGAACCCGCGGGCGACGTTGTCATTCGGCACGGGGCGGACCGGCGCCGTGGCGGCCGGGGCCACGAGAGGGGTGGGTGCGGTAAGCGGCGCGGCTTCGTCAGCCTGCACGGCACGCAGCTGGCCGTAGGAGTTCGGATTGTAGCCCTGCGGTGCGTAGCCGGGGGCGGCGGGAATGCTGTTGGCCTGGCCTCCGGGAGCGTAAGCGGGACGGGCGCCGAATCCCTGGCGCAGGCCCTGCGGCTGGCCCGCCTTGTTGGCGTTACGGACTGAGATGTGGACGTATCCGGATGCAACTGACATGAATGCTTACCTCAATGTGAATGGCCGTCATCGCGGCTGAATGCTTGGGTCCCCGCAATGATTCTGGGGAGGGGCGCCCTACGCTGGGCTGGGGGCGAATGCCTAAAAACTTTGTTGGGGTGGTGAAAGTTAGGCGTGCATTCGACAACAGCGCATGTCGGCAGCAGCGGGTGTGCTGGACCAATATTCTGCGGCTGCAGGTGCTGTTGAGTTCTTGTTCACATTTGAAAGTGTGCAACGTAACAATGAAAACTTGCAAGTAACAATGGACGGAACCGTCCGCATGCTGAGACAAACGGCCGGTTTGTGCGCTAAATCACAGTTTTGCCAGTGGCCGATTTTTTGATTCTTTTTCCCGAACGGACGGTCGGAAAGCTACTCCTGCAGAATCTTCTTCGATTTCTCGGTAAATTCACACCGAATATTCAATGACATCTGAAATGCCGGAAACCCGCAGCCGCGATCCGCCGATTGTCCAGCTATGACGCAGCCCGGAGCGGAAATTTTTGTCCAAGGGCGGATGGGGGGCTGGTCAAATCCGAAGGAACGGCGGCGGCAGCGCCCGGTCAGCCTTGGCGCTGCGCCTTTCCGGAAACGCTGGAGACGGTGCCGATCTGCGCCACCTTGGTGACGTACTGCCCGTTCTCCTCGACGACGTACTCCGAATGGACCGCCGCAGAAAACCGCTCCCCATGCCGCCGAGTCCGTTGGGCGCGAAGTCGCCTCCCTGGCCGGGCACGGTTCCGCTGCCCGGCGCCTGCATGCCGCCCGGCCTGCCCATCGATCCGCCATCCTGTGGCAGGCCGCCCTGGGCACCGGCAGCCGTTCCGCCGGCAGCGGCAGCGTTGGTGCCCAGGCCGTACACGGTTGCTCCTGCGCCAGCGGCCAGAACCGTAGCCGCACCGGCCACCACCAGCCCGCGCTTCATGGTCCACGGCTTGCCGTTGGCCGCCGGTCCGCCGGCTTTTCCGGCCGACGGCGGGGTTCCCCCGCCAAAGCCCCATCCGGGGGAATGCCCATCCGGCTGCGGCGCCGAAGGCAGTGGTGTGCTTTCTGGAACAGGTGCCTGCCGCTGTCCGCTCATTGCTATCTCCTTAGGGATGCGGAAGTGTCCGTTCCAGACTGGAAAGCCTTCCTGTGATTGTCCTGTGCGGCGGAAGAGCCATGGCTGTGACCTGAAAAATGCGTATACGGCGCCTTTCAGCTCGCTAGGCTGGGATTCACAGCCGGCGCACAGGGTTGCCAAAGCGGCGGCTAAACACCAGGACGGAGAGTTGTCACATGGCCACTTCGCACTCCATGACCAACAACCTTCCCCAGCTGACCCACCCGGACGGATCCCCCATCCGTGCTCTGGTGGTCGACGACGAGCCGAGCCTCTCGGAGCTCATGAGCATGGGCCTGCGCATGGCCGGCTGGTCCGTCGCCGTCGCTGCCGACGGCCCCGAGGCCGTGAAACTCGCCAAGGAGTTCCGCCCGGACGTGCTGGTGCTTGACGTGATGCTTCCCGGGTTCGACGGCGTCGAGCTCCTGGGCAGGATCCGCGCCTTCGCGCCGGAGGTCCCGGCCCTGTTCCTCACCGCCAAGGACGCGGTGCAGGACCGCATCGTGGGCCTCGCCGCGGGCGGCGACGACTACGTCACCAAGCCGTTCAGCATGGAGGAAGTCCTGCTGCGGCTGCACCGGCTGGTCCAGCGCTCCGGCGTGGCCGCCATGGATTCCGCCGAGCTCGTGGTGGGCGACCTTGTCCTGAACCTCGACACCCGCGAAGTCACCCGGGCCGGCGACGAGCTGCAGCTGACCGCCACCCAGTTCGAGCTGCTGCGCTACCTCATGGAGAACCCCAGGCGCGTGGTCAGCAAGGCCCAGATCCTGGACCGCGTGTGGAACTACGACTTCGGCGGCCAGGCCAACATCGTTGAGCTGTACATCTCCTACCTGCGCAAGAAGGTGGATGCCGTGCACCCGCCAATGATCCACACGGTCCGCGGTGCGGGCTACGTCATCAAGCCGGCAGAGTAGGCCGTGGCAAACCTTTCCGGTGCAGTCCGTACCCAGCGCCGAAGCTGGCTGAAGCCGGGCACCTGGCACCTGCGCACCCGCCTGGTCCTCGTGGCCATGGCGCTTCTGGTGGCCATTTGCGCTGCCATCGGCCTCTTCAGCTACGCCTCGATGGATTCGTTCCTGACCCGACAGCTCGACGACCAGCTCACGGGAGCCGCTGACAGGGCCCGGGACTTTGGCCGTCCGCCGCTCGGCTCCGCTGGCAACAGGCCGGACCCCCTCGAAGGCCGGGGCCAGCGGGTGGGAACCCTCGTGGCCAGGATCCAGTCCGGGCAGGTCAGCGCCGGGTTCCTGGCATCGGATGCCACCCGCAAGACGCTCTCGGCCGCAGACAACCAGACCCTTCTGGAGCTCCGCCGCGATGGCGTCCCCGTCGACCGTGCCCTGTCCACGGGTGACTACCGTCTTGTTGCCGCCCAGACGCCCTACGGCGAAGTCATGGTGACCGGGCTTCCCCTGGCAGAGAAGCAGAGCACACTGACGTCGCTGGTCTGGACCATCACCATCGTCTCGTTGGGCGGACTCGTGCTGATCGGCCTCGCCGGGACGGTGCTCATCCGCCGCACCATGAAGCCGCTGGAGCAGCTCTCCGAGGTGGCCACGCAGGTGTCGCGCCTGCCGCTGAACGCCGGTGAGGTGGCACTCGCGGTCCGCGTCCCGCCGTCGAACGCCCATCCCGGAACCGAAGTGGGCAGCGTGGGGAACGCTCTGAACCAGATGCTGGACAACGTCTCCAACGCGCTGGAAGCGCGGCAGGAAAGCGAAATGAAGGTGCGGCAGTTTGTGGCGGACGCCTCGCACGAGCTCCGGACTCCGCTGACGGCCATCCGCGGCTACACCGAGCTGATGCGCATGACCGAACAGTTCAGCCCGGACGGCCAGCGCTCACTTGCACGCGTGCAGAGCCAGTCGGAGCGCATGACCGCGCTGGTGGAGGATCTCCTGCTGCTCGCCAGGCTCGACGAGGGCCAGCCGCTCAAGCTCAGCGACGTCGACCTCACCCAGTTGGTGATCGAGACCGTCAGCGACGAGAAAGTCATGGCACCGGACCGGGCGTGGCACCTCGACCTTCCCGAGGAACCGGTGTCCGTCCGGGGCGATGCATCCCAGCTCCACCAGGTCCTCGTCAATCTGCTCTCCAATGCCCGCAAGCACACCTCGCCCGGCACCACGGTGACCACCGGAGTGATGCGTTCGGCCGACGGCAGCGCTGTGATTACTGTCACGGACGACGGCGCCGGCATCGCGCCCGAATTCGTGGACAAGGTCTTCGCCCGCTTCGCCCGCGCAGACGCCTCACGTGCGACGCCGGCGCGGTCTCCCATGGCGCCTGCATCGGCAGCGGCGAGGGGCGCTGGCACGGATGGCGCAACGGACCTCCGTGCCGCGGATTCGCGGGGAGAACCGGGGACTTCACAGGGAGAACCGGGCGTGGCCTCGGAAGAGGGAACCAGCGGCCTGGGCCTGTCCATCGTGCAGTCAATCGTGGAAGCGCACGGCGGCACGGTGGAGGTTTCGTCCCGGCCCGGCCGGACGGAATTTGCCGTCCGCCTGCCCGCACAAGGCGCCGCGCCGTCGTCGTGATTCCCGTTACCTAAATGTGACTTAATCAAAAGCCTCCTGTACCGTCGATATGGTGCGGCCACCACTAGAGCCGCATCTCCGGATTGACGCCCAGCTCTGCCGCTTCCCGGATTCCGCTAGATCAGGCAGAGGCGGGGGAACCAGAGTCCCGGGCTTACCGCATCAGCCCTTGGGGTGAAGCCGACACGTGAATTTTCCGTGCGGCCGGATGACCTCATCCGAACCCGACAGCTAACTCCGCAGGTGTTGAGAGGCAATCCACCATGTCTGAATTTAAGACTCAGGCGCGCCCTGAACGCGCCTCGCACAAGACTGACGCCACGATTTCACGCCACCGCGCCGAGCCGGCCCAGCCCAAGACTGCATTTGGCCGCTTCGCTGCCGGCCTTCCGTCGCTCGGTCGCCGGGCAGCGGTCCTGACCACTGCCGCGGCCGTGCTCGTGGGCGTCGGCGCCGCAGGCCACGCGGCCGACCAGGCTACGCCTACAGCCGCCGTGACGTCTGCGGCCACCGCCGACGCCGGGCAGACGCTGAGCTTCGACAAGACGCTGATCTCGGCTCTGCCGGCCCCCTCCGCGGCGTCCATCGCTCCGCAGTCAGCCACCAAGGCGACCGCCAAGGCTGCTCCCAAGGCTGCGGCCCCCAAGGCCGCCAAGGCCGCGGCCCCGAAGGCAGTCACCAAAGCTGCACCGAAGGCCGCGCCGGTTGCCAAGGCCGCGCCCGCCGTCAAGGTGGCCGCGAAGGTTGCTCCCGCGAAGGCCGCAGCGCCTGTTGCCCTGAACGACCCCGCCGGCGCCCAGGCCTACGCGGCCAGCAAGCTGGGCTCCTTCGGCTGGTCCGCAGACCAGATGCAGTGCCTGCAGCGGCTGTGGACCAAGGAATCGGACTGGCGCACGACGGCCACCAACGCCAGCAGCGGCGCCTACGGCATCGTCCAGTCGCTGCCCGCCGAGAAGATGGCGACCGCCGGGGCGGACTACCGCACCAACTACCGCACCCAGATCAACTGGGGCCTGGACTACATCAAGGAGCGCTACGACTCCCCGTGTGGCGCGCTGAACTGGCACCTCGCCCACAACTGGTACTGACCGGTTGCCGCGGCCGGACCGGCTGACGGCGACCATTTCTGCACCGCTCTAGGGTGCCCGGCTTAGATGCCCAGGGCCCCGGATCCGCCAGGATCCGGGGCCCTTTTGCTGTCCCCGGTCTTCCCGCGGCAGGCAAAAAGGTGCGGATATGCCGCCACTTCGCGGGAGAACGCGGTGCTGAAGCACTTCCACAGCCCCTGCACAGCTTCGCCCTAAAACCCTCATAACAGCGGTCGCCACTGTTGATGCATGACCATCACTGACCAGGACTCAGGAACCCCGCCGCACCCACCGCTGCACCTGCAGCCGCACGCGCCCCATGGAGCCGGCGCGGCCGGACAGGCCCCGGTGCAGACCCTCATCGGGCATCCGCGGCGGTCGCCCATCGACACCTCCACCGCGGTACCGGTCCTGGACGTGACCATCCCGGTCTACAACGAGGAACGCGACCTGGAGGAGTGCCTGCGTCGGCTCCACGCCTACCTGCGCGGCACGTTCCCGCACTCGTTCCGCATCACCGTTGCGGACAACGCAAGCACCGACGGCACGCTCATGGCCGCCGAACGCGTGGCCCGGGAACTCCGCGAGGTCACCGTGGTGCACCTCGAGGAGAAGGGCCGCGGCAACGCCCTGCGGAAAGTCTGGCTGGCTTCACCGTCACCCGTCCTCGCTTACATGGACGTGGACCTCTCCACAGACCTGGCCGCGCTGGGACCGCTCCTGGCACCCCTGATCTCCGGCCACTCGGAGCTGGCCATCGGCACGCGCCTGACCCGCAACTCCCGGGTGGTCCGCGGGCCGAGGCGCGAATTCATCTCCCGCAGCTACAACTTCATGCTGCAGTCCCTGATGGGCGCCCACTTCAGCGATGCGCAGTGCGGCTTCAAGGCCATCCGCGCCGACATCGCCCGGCGGATCCTGCCGCACACCGTGGACACCGCCTGGTTTTTCGACACCGAACTGCTGGTCCTCGCCGAGCGGTGCGGCCTCCGCGTCCACGAGGTGCCGGTGGACTGGACCGACGACCCCAACTCCAGCGTGGACATCGTCCAGACGGCCCTCGCCGATATGCGCGGCATGGCCCGGCTCAGCAAGGACATGGTCACCGGCCGCATCCCCGTCGCGGAACTCCGCGCTGCGCTTGCCCGCGGCCCCCTCCCCGCCGCCTCACGCGGCCAGGAGCAGAGCCCGGGCGGCAGCCTGTTCGGCCAGCTGGTGCGGTTCGGCACCATCGGCGTGGCCTCCACCCTGGCATATCTGGTCCTCTTCTACCTCTGCCGCAACCTGATGGACCCGCAGCTGGCCAACCTGCTGGCCCTGCTCACCACGGCCGTGGCCAACACCGCTGCGAACCGGCGCTTCACGTTCGGCATCGCCGGCAACAGCGATGTTGCCCGCCACCACTTTGAAGGCATGCTGGTTTTCGGGATCGGGCTCGCCCTCACCTCCGGTGCGCTCGCCCTGGTCCACAGCGGCGCACTGCCGGGAGGAACGACGCCGGACCGCTGGCTTGAGCTCGCAACCGTCACCGCCGCGAACCTCACGGCCACCGCGCTGAAGTTCCTGCTGTTCCGGCTGTGGGTCTTCCGGCGGCGACGGCCGGTTTCCGCCATCACTACGGCAGGCCCGGCCACCTCCCCTGCCACCGGTCCCGCAGACCCCGACGCCTCCGAGGCATCCCTTCCGCAGGCGTCCGCCCCGACCACAGAAACGGCAAAATCATGAGCACCACCGTCACTCCCCCAAACCAGACGACACACCAAACCCACCGCGCGCCGGCTGTCTCCGAAGACCGGGCCACCCACGACGCCACATCGCAGCGAACCCGCCGGACCGGCAAGGCGTCCCGGTTCCTGCTGGGAAACCAGCCCCGCTGGATCCGGCCCTCGGCAGCCGCCCTGCTCGCATTCACCGCCGTGCTGTATCTGTGGAACCTCGAAGCGACGGGATACGCCAACTCCTTCTACGCGGCAGCCATCCAGGCGGGCACCAAGGACTGGACGGCTCTGCTGTTCGGCTCCCTCGACGCCGGGAACGCGATCACCGTGGACAAGCCCCCGGCGGCACTGTGGATTCCTGCCCTCGCGGGCCGGGTCTTCGGTTTCTCGCCGCTGAGCATGCTGGTGCCGCAGGCACTCATGGGCGTTGCCGCCGTCGGACTCCTTTACCTCACGGTTAAGCGCATCTCCGGCCCCGCGGCGGGACTGCTCGCCGGCGGCGTGCTCGCATTGACCCCGGTGGCCGCGCTGATGTTCCGGTTCAACAACCCGGACGCGCTGCTCACCCTGTGCCTGGTGCTGGCCGCGTACCTGACCACCCGGGCCATTGAAAAGGCCGGCTGGAAGTGGCTGGCCGCGGCCGGTGCAGTGATCGGCCTGGCCTTCCTGACCAAGATGCTCCAGGGCTTCCTGATCGTTCCCGGCCTCGCACTGGCCTACCTCTGGGCCGCCCCCGCCACGCTCGGACGGCGTTTCCTGCACCTGCTCGCCGCGGCAGGCGGCATCGTGCTGGTGGCCGGCAGCTACATCGCCCTGTTCCAGCTCACGCCTGCGTCGGCCAGGCCCTACATGGCCGGGTCCGAGACCAACAGCTTCCTGGAACTGACCTTCGGCTACAACGGGTTGGGCCGGATCACCGGCTCCGAAGGCGGCGTGGGCGGCGGCATACCCGGCGGTGGCGGCGGCACGGGCGGAAACGTGGGCTTCGGCGGCGCCGCGGGCATCACCCGGATGTTCGGGACCAGCTTCGGCGGCGAGGTGTCCTGGCTGCTTCCGTCGGCCCTGATCCTGCTGGTTGCCGGCCTGTGGTTTACCCGCCGCGAGGCGCGCACCTCCCGCACCCGCGCAGCCCTGGTCCTCTGGGGCGGCTGGCTGCTGGTCACGGCCGGCATCCTGAGCTTCATGAGCGGCACCGTTCACCCCTACTACGCCGTTGCGCTGGCCCCGGCCATTGCCGCGCTGGTGGGCATCGGCGCGGTGGAACTCTGGCGCGGCCGCGCTTTCCTGCCCGCCCGGATTACGCTGGCCGCCACGGTCCTGGCGGGGTCGGTCTGGTCCGCGGTGCTTCTGGGACGCGATGCCACGTGGCTGCCCTGGATCAGGGTGGCCGTGGTGATCCTCGGCGTCATGGCCGCCGTCGCGCTGCTGCTCCGGCTCGATTCACTCAAAGCGGTTCCCGCCCGGTTCCGCAAGGCGGCAGCGGCTAGCGTCGTGGCGGTTTCGCTGCTGGCGGGTGGGCTGGGCAGCACTGCCTGGACTTTCGCCACGGCAGCCCAGCCGCACTCCGGATCAATCCCGACGTCGGGCCCCAGCCCGTCCGCGATGGGCGGACCGGGCGGGCTGGGCGGACGCGCCGGCTTTGCCGGGCCGGCCCCCACCGGCTCAACCGGCGGCGGCACTGCTTTCGGCGGCAACATGCCCGATGGTGCGGCGGGCGGTACTTTCCCCGGAGGCTCCGGCGGTGCCATGGGTGCGGGCGGTGCCATGGGTTCCGACGGCGCCGGCGCGGCGAACTCCGAACTCACCGCGCTGCTCAAGGCAAGCACTGCCAAGTGGTCCGGGATCGTCTCCGGCGCCAGCCAGGCGGCCAGCCTGGAACTCGCCACGGGCACCAACGTGATTGCCCTGGGCGGCTGGAACGGCGGCGACCCCTACCCCACGCTCGCGCAGTTCCAGGAGATGGTGGCCAACGGCGAGATCGGCTACTTCATCTCCGGCGGGATGGCCGGAGGCGGCCGCCGCGGCGGAAACTCCGAGGTGGCCACCTGGGTTGCGGCCAACTTCCAGGCGCAGACCGTGGGCAGCTCCACCGTCTACAAGCTGACCAAGTAAGCAGCCGTGACCGACACCATTCCACGCTCCCCGGCCGGGGCCCCGAGCGACGGTCCTGCACGGCAAACCGCCGGGCAGCCGCAGGCCCCGCTCCAGCAACGGACTCCGCGGCCGCCCCGACTGAGGGGAGCAACCCGGCCGACGCGGCCGACCCGGGCGGAGCTGCGGTCCCGGCTGGAACTGGCCGCGCCCGGCGCCTCCGCGCGGATCTCGGAATGGGTGGCGGCCAACTTCCAGGCCGAAACCGTCGGCGGCGCCACGGTCTACGACCTGTCCTGAGGCCGCCTGTCCGTCCGGCCTGAGGCCCCTGTCCGTCCGGCCTCGGGGCCGGACGAACACTGGAGGGCGCTGGCGCGGGCTACAGGCGCAGGGAGATCGCCGGGCGCCCGTCCTCGCCGATTTCCACCGACGCGGAAACGGCGGTGTAGTCCGGGATGTGCAGCACACCGTCGGGAAGGACGCCGGTGTTAGGGCCCACCGCGACGGTCCGGATGCCGGCGGCCACTCCTGCGGCGATGCCGGCGGGGGCGTCCTCGAACACCACCGCCTCCGCGGGGTCTGCCCCGAGCAGGGACGCGCCAAGCAGGTAGCCCTCGGGATGCGGCTTTCCGCGGGAAACGTCCTCGGCGGTGACCATCGCCGACGGAAGCTCCACCCCGGCCGCCGCCATCCGGACGGTGGCGAGGTCGCGCGACGCCGACGTCACCAGGGCCACGGCGTTGGCCGGCAGCGACTCCAGCAGCTCCAGCGCACCCGGCACCGCGACAATTCCGTCGGTCTCGGTCAGCTCCATGTGTCCCAGCTCGGCGGCCAGCGCGTGAATATCGGCGCCCTCCGGAGCGAACCGGCGGACAGTATCCAGCGCCTGCACGCCGTGCGAGGTGCGGAGGATTTCCGCGATATCCAGGCCATAACGTCCGGCGAACTCGGCCCACACGCGCTCCACGATGGCAGTGGAATCAACGAGCGTGCCGTCCATGTCGAACAGGATGGCGCGGGCTGTCAGCGTGACGGTGGCGGACTCGGCAGGAAGGCTCATGGCTTCCATCCTGCCTCATCCGGTCCGCAGACGCGCTGTTCGGGATCAGCCGTTCGGCCGGTTGGGCAGGTACTGCACGGCCCACTTGTTGCCGTCGGGGTCGGCGAAGTAGACGAAGTGGCCCCAGTCCTGGACGTCCACGTCACTGACGTCCACGCCGTTCGCCTTGAGCTGGTCGTGGGCTTTGTTGATATCACTAACCACCAGCTGAAGGCTGGGGGCCGTGCCCGGCGGAGCATCGTTGAGGCCCTCCCCGATGGCGATCGAGCAGCCCGAGCCAGGCGGGGTCAGCTGGACGAAGCGGAGGCCGTCCATGGGCCGCTCATCGTAGTCGGCGTTGAAACCGACCTTGTTGACGTAGAAGTCCTTGGCGCGGTCCACATCGGACACGGGGACGAACACGAGTTCAAGTTTCCAGTCCATGGTGCACAGGCTAACCGGGGCGCACTGCCCTCCGAAAGATCTCCGCCGGTGAACTTTGGTGGTGCGGGACTTTGGTGGTGCGGGACTTTCGTCCGGGTCTAACCGGCGATGCCGTAGAGCCGGTCGCCGGCGTCGCCCAGGCCCGGCACGATGTAGGCCTTCTCGTTCAGCTTCTCGTCGATGGAGGCGAGGACGATGGTGACGTTGGCGTCCTTGAGTTCGTCCTCCAGCTTGGCCAGGCCCTCGGGCGCGGCCAGCAGGCAGATGCAGGTGACATCGGCGGCGCCGCGCTTGAACAGGAATTTGATGGCCTCACGCAGAGTACCGCCGGTGGCGAGCATGGGGTCCAGGACGAAGATCTGCCGGCCCGAAAGGTTGTCCGGCAGGCGCTCGGCGTAGGTGATGATGTCCAGGGTTTCCTCGTCGCGGGCCATGCCCAGGAAACCCACTTCGGCGGTGGGAACCAGTTTGGTCATGCCCTCGAGCATGCCCAGCCCGGCGCGCAGGATGGGAACCACCAGCGGGGTTGGCTTGGTGAACGCGGTGCCCACCGTGGTGGCCACCGGGGTTTCGATGGTCACCGGCTGGGTGCGAACGTCGCGGGTGGCCTCGTAGGCGAGCAGCGTGACCAGTTCCTCGGTGAGCTGGCGGAAGACCGGCGAGGGGGTGTTCTTATCCCGCAGGACGGTGAGCTTGTGGGCGACCAGCGGATGGTCCACGACGAGTGTGCGCATGGGTCAAAACTATCACCCGGTGCTTGGCTCCCCGCCCCGGTTTCCGGCTCCCGGCCCGGCACCGGGAGTCCCCTGGAGACGCTCCGCCTGCCCGGCTTTGCTGTCTTTGAGGTGGGCCGGATGCTCGAACGTGGGCGCGGGGCCCGCGTGCTCCCGGCGGCGGACGACATGGAACAGCCGGTGGGCCAGGATCACCACGGCCACCCAGGCCGCCCCGATCAGCCAGGCGGCCATCACGTCCGTCAGCCAGTGGTGGCCGAGGAACACACGGCTCAGTCCCATGGCGAGAATGAACACCGCCCCCGCAATGATCACCCACGTCCGGGCCGAGGTCTTCCGGAACTGCAGGCACACCAGGTACACGACGATTCCGATCACCACGGTGGTGTTCAGCGTGTGCCCGCTGGGGAAGGACGGCGAGAACTCGAAAGGCGGAACAGCGTCGATGTGGTCGGGACGGGTGCGGCCCAGCAGTGTCTTGCCCACGCTGGTGGCGGTGACGGAGACGGCCGCCGCGCCGCCCACCAGGATAAGCGGCCGCCAGCTCCGGCTGACGTAGATCAGCCAGGCAACGAGGATGCTCGCCAGGATGGGCATGCCGATGCCGCCGCCGATGTTCGTGAAGGCTGTGACGGCCGAGTCGAGTCCGGGGTTCCGGTACTCCTTGGCCAGCTGGAGGGCGGGCTTGTCCAGTCCCGAAACGCCGTTCTGGTCCACGACGCTGTCGTATACCTCGGCGCTGAGCAGCGTCAGGACAACCACCAGGAAGCCGCCGATGACGAGGGTGATCCACAGGGCCGCGTAGGGCCCCAGCCACCTGCCGTACCGCTCAGTCAAGGACTTCATCGTTACTCCCGGCGCCTGCGTTGTCCGTTGGTAAGTATCCTTCGAAACTATCATTGACCCATGGCCCCGGCAGATCCGCAACACCTGGAATGGATGGGCCTTGCCCTCGATGAAGCCCGGCGGGCGCTGGCAACCGAGGATGTGCCGATTGGCGCCGTCGTGATCGGTCCGGACGGGTCGGTCCTGGGCGCCGGCCGGAACGAGCGCGAGGCCATGGGGGACCCCACCGCGCACGCCGAGGTGGTGGCCATCCGGGAGGCCGCCGCGCGGCTGCGGGAACGCGCCGCCCTCGAGGGCGGCAGCGGCGACGGCTGGCGGCTGGAGGACTGCACACTGGTCGTGACCCTGGAACCGTGCGCCATGTGCGCCGGGGCGATCGTCCTGGCCCGGATCCACCGCGTGGTGTTCGGTGCCTGGGACGAGAAGGCGGGGGCCGCGGGCTCCGTGTTCGACATTCTGCGCGAGCGCCGCCTCAACCACTGGGTGGAGGTCTACGCCGGCGTGCAGGAGGAGGAATGCGGGGTGCTGCTGCGGGAGTTCTTCGCGGCGCACCGCACCGGCAGCTTACCCGGCTGACCCGGCCGGTTAGCCGGCGGCGTCCAGCGCGTCGATCCGCTCCTGCCGGGACGCGGGCGAGTCCAGACTGAAGGAGCGGAAGTCACCCAGGTCCTCCCGGATCCACGCCTCGACCTCGGCGATGCGCTGGTCGACGGCGGGCGTCCGGCCGGCAAAGAGCCAGGCCGCGATCCTTTCGTTGCCGGGATCATACTGCCAGAGTCCGATGATCCGGCCGCGGTCAAAGATGGGGTGGTCCGGCAGGTCCGCCTGCAGCGCCAGGGTGGTGTTCAGCAGCTTCCGGTCCCTGTCCTCGTCGGCGAAGAGGTCACCCGCGTTCCGGCGGTGCAGCACCAGCGAATCGGTGCCGGCCAGCAGCTGGATCTGTTCCCCTTCCGGCGGGCTGAAGTCGGCGAGGCGTTCGACGTCGGCCGGCAGCATGCAGAGCACGTCGCCGGCGGCAGTGGGAACCTCCACGGCCCCGATGGCGGCGAGCGCCGCCTTGCTGTCGGTGAGGGTGAAGCCGGTGAACCACTGGGATTGCTTGATGGTGGCGCCGCCGGTCCAGCCGAGGTAGCGGCGGATCAGTTCCTCGCGGGCGCCTTCGGGACCGAGCCGGCTGGGCGGCAGGCCCCACGGCGTGTAGGCGTAGCGCTGCTGGTCCAGCCGCCCGTTGACCGGAACGCGGCGGATCCGGCCGTCCGCCTGCAGCAGCCCCAACGCCGTGGGCAGCGTGGTGGCGGCTCCCTTTTTCTTGCCCTCCTCGCCGAGGTTCCGGACCGACTCCCCCAGCTCGTCCTTGAGCTGCCTGGGGTCCAGCGGACCGTCCGCCTCGCCGAGGACATGCAGGATCTGTTCCTCCAGCAGCGTGATCTCACCGCGGTCGACGCCGAGCCTGGCCAGCACCCGGAAGGCCTCCTCAGCGCTTTTACCCAGGCTCAGCGCCCAGTCGAAGTCCTCCCGGCCCAGCACGTAGGTGCAGCCCCGGGCGGTGGGCAGTTCGTGGATCCGCAGCTCGCGGACGTCCGCGTCCACCTGGTCGCGGCGGATTCCGGCGCGGGCGAAGAGGGTGAGGTACGGGTTGGCGCCGCCTACTGACCTCGCCCAGCCCGCCGCGGCGAGCACTTCCTGCGACGTGCGGCGGTCGAGCGTGCCGTCCAGCCCCTGCCGGTGCCAGGCCCAGGCACGGAGCAGCTCGGGGGTGAGGGCGGTGGCAGATTCCAGGGTGGCGGCAGACGGGACGTGGCTGGTCATGCCTCATTCTCCATCAGCAGGCGGTTGCGAGGAATGGCCGCCCCGCGATGCTTCCGGCGCCACGTAGCCGAGCACCTGCCGGGCGGTGGCGTCCCAGCCGGGCAGGAGATCCCGGCCGGCGAGGGCACGCCGGCGCCATTCGGCACGTAATGCGGGGTCCGTGAGCCAGCTGCGCAGCAGGGCTGCCAGCGGTTCGGGGTTTCCCTCGGCAGAGTCTTCGAGTTCGACGACGGCGCCGGGCAGGGCGGGCGCCTCCCCTTCGCTGGGTCCCGGGGCGGCTTCCGCCCCCAGCCCCAATGCCTCCACCGCGCCGGTGCCGGCCCGGACGATGACCGGCACCCCGCGGGCCACCGATTCGGTGACAGCCATGCCGAAAGCCTCCACCCTGGAGATCAGCAGGCTCAGGTCGGCGGCGTGCCACTGCTGCTCCAGCGCTTCGCCGGTCAGTTCGCCGAGAAGCTGCACCCGGCCGACCAGGCCGTGTTGTTCTACCGCCGCTGCGACCTGGCGGGCGTAGTCGGTGTCGGCAGTGTCGGAGCCGACGAGGGCTGCCGTCCACTCGAGGTCCTGCAGCAGGGCCAGCGCGCCAAGGAGGATCAGCTGGTCCTTGTTGGGGAGCAGTGCCGCCACGGCAAGCAGGCGCGGCGGCCTGGATCCGGCGGCCACCTGGCCGCGCTCGGTTCCGGGCAGCGCCGCGCGGACGCCCGCCAGGCCGTGCCGCCGCGTGATCTCGGCGGCGGCCGAACCGCTGGTGCAGATCACGCCGGCAGCCGCCCGGAGTGCCCGAACTTCCAGGTCCGGGTGTTCGTCCAGCGGCATGTGCAGCAGGACCCATGGCGCGTGGCCGCCGGCGGCGGCCTCCATCGCGTCAGGGGCGCCGGAGGCCACCAGTCCGTCCACGATGGTGACGGTGTTGGTTCCTCCCGTGGTGCCTGTCGTGAGCAGGCCGGCCAGCCGCCGTCGTTCTTCCTTGCTGCCCACCGGCCAGTAGCCGGCGACCGGCTGGATGGTCACCTCCACGCCCAATTGTTCGAGGCCCCGCGCCAGGGCGGCGTTGTAGACGTTGCCACCGGAGTTGTGGCGGATGTTTCCGGGAACCAGGAGCCGGATGGCCGGCGGCGGAGGCAGCATGGCGGTCTTAGCGGGGGTCGAACTCGAGGGAGTAGCTCGCCCAGGCATCGGGGTTTTCCCGCAGGGTGACGTCCAGACCAGCCAGTTCCCGGCCGTCTTTATCCTCACGCAGGCGCTCCGCGACGGCGCCGGCGATGTACTGCCCCAGCGCCTCCGTGGTGCTCAGTTTCCCGGCGAAGTCCGGGTGCTCGTCCAGGTTGCGGTAGTTGAGCCCGGCCAGGACCTCCTCGATCATGCCGCCCGCGGCGCCGATGTCCAGCACGATGGCGTCGTCGTTGAGCGCACGACGGCGGAACGTCACCTCCGCCACGAAGGTTGCGCCGTGCAGGCCCTGGGCGGGCCCGAACGCCTCCCGCGGAAGGCTGTGGGCGATCATGAAGTGGCGGCGTACGGTCAGGCTGAACAATGGTTACCTCGCGTTTTCTGTGGTGGTGTGGTGGTTTTCGGGAACGGGACCGGCTGCGGCTGAGCCGGCGGCGGGGTATTCGATCACGTGGCAGAGCGCCTCGAGCCGGCCGGCGGACAGGTCCTGGACCACGTGAGGCAACTCGGCAAACTTGGAGGCGCCTGTGAGGAAGGCGTCGAACACCGGATCCTGCAGCAGGGACACGGCAAGTTCCAGCCGGTCGGCGGTGGTCCGCCGGTGCCGGCGGGCCCGCGCCACGGTGCCCACCTGGCTGGCGCGGATGGAGAGCCGGCGGGCGTGGAAGTCCTCGCCGAGCGGGATGGTGATTTTCCGGTCGGCGTACCAGGACATTTCGATGATCTCGCCCTCGTCCCCCACGAGCTTCAGGCTGCGTTCCAGGCCGCCCTCGGACGCGGAGCAGTGGAACACGATGTCGCAGTCGCCCAGGGCGTCGTCCGGGTGGGCGAAGTCCACGCCCAGTGAGTCTGCGAGGTTCTTGCGGGCGGGGTCGAGGTCAAC
Source organism: Arthrobacter sp. NPDC057013 (assembly GCF_042674585.1). Lineage (NCBI taxonomy): Bacteria > Bacillati > Actinomycetota > Actinomycetes > Micrococcales > Micrococcaceae > Arthrobacter > Arthrobacter sp. NPDC057013. The sequence goes on along the minus strand of NZ_JBHUSE010000008.1, from coordinate 138,252 downwards.
GAGCTGGAGCCGGCCGAGGGGGAACGTGCGCAGCAGCGTGGCCACCATGCCGCCCACCAGTCCGGCGCCGATCACGGCGACACGGTCGCCCAGCCGCGGTCCCGCCTCCCACAGGGCGTTCACGGCGGTTTCCACGGTGCCGGTGAGGACCGCGCGGCGGGGAGGGACGCCGTCGGGAACGCGGGTGAGCGAGGACACCGGGACCACGTAGCGGTCCTGGTGCGGATGCAGGCAGAACACGGTTTGGCCCACCCAGTCCGCCGGGCCCTGCTCCACCATACCCACGGACAGGTAGCCGAACTTCACCGGCGACGGGAAGGAGCCCTCCTGGTGCGGGGCGCGCATCTCCTCGGCGACGCAGGGCGGAACGGCGGCCTGGTGGACCACGAGTTCGGTGCCCTTGCTGATGCCCGAGTACAGCGAGCGCACCAGTGCCTCCTTCGGGCCGGGGGCAGGCAGCTTCTCGCTGCGCAGTTCACCCTGCCCCGGGCCCACGGTCCAATATGCGGTTGCTTCGGTGTGTTGTTGGAAAGTACTCATCTTGCTTATGAATCTAGTGCCCGGCTCCGATTTCCGGGAAGATGCGTCCCGGCGTGGCTGTGCCGGACCGCATACCTGGGCGTGCGACGCATGCCGTTTTGGGATGCGGGCCTTGCTCCGGTACCCTATTCAGGTTGGTGACGTGTCCGAGCGGCCGAAGGTGCAACACTCGAAATGTTGTTTGGTGTAAAAGCCAACGTGGGTTCAAATCCCACCGTCACCGCCACGTAGCGAAGACCCCGGTTCCCTCTAAAAAGAGGGGACCGGGGTCTTTTGCTTTGCCGGACAGTGCAGCGAGTACCCGCCTGGGAACGAGTCTTGTTTATACGCCTTTTCCGCAAGGTGGAATTAGCGTTCCATTTGTTTACGCCGCCGCCGCTGTTGCGTAGCACGGCTGAAACAAGCCGCACATAACGTCATCTGTGACCTCGGCCATCATTCCTCCTGGCCTCGCACAGTTAGGCGCCACATGAAGATCCCGTCACCCGTATCCCCACCTGCATTCCCCGCTCCGAGCAGGCAGTTGCATAAGTCCTTGTTCATGCAAATCCTGGTTGCTGTCGTGCTTGGAGTTGCCATTGGCTACTTCTGGCCCAGTGTGGGTTCCTCCCTGCGGCCGCTCGGTGACGGTTTTATCCAACTCATCAAGATGATCATCGCTCCGCTCATCTTCCTGGTGATCGTCACCGGAATATCGGCTGTAGGCGATGTGAAGTCGGTCGGCCGGGTGGGCGTCAAAGCGCTGGTCTACTTCACCGCGGCCACACTCTTCGCGTTGGCGTTCGGGCTGGTTGTGGCCAATGTTGTTCAGCCGGGAGCCGGCCTGAACATCGACCCCGCCAGCCTCTCCCAAGACGCCCTCAGCGCGAAGACCGCCACGGCACCACCCAAAGACCCGGGACAATTCCTTCTGGGAATCATCCCCACGAGCGTCGTTGGAGCTTTTGCGTCCAACACGTTGCTTCAGGTGTTGTGCTTCTCCGTATTCTTCGGGGCAGCGATCGTGGTGGTCGGCCGGGAAAAGTGCAAGCCCGTCATTGATCTGATGGAGACCACCCTCGAACTGTTCTTCAAAATCATGACTTGGGTGATGCGGGCTGCCCCAGTTGGTGCCTTCGGTGCGATGGCCTTCATCATCGGACAGTATGGGCTCGGCTCCTTGGGCACTTACGCCCTCCTGATTGCCGCCTGCTACGGGTCCGCGCTCGTTTTCATCGGCCTCCTGTTCATCGTGACGTGGGTCTACCCCCGGGTCCCTTTGTGGCAGTTCATCAAGTACTCACGTGAAGAGTTTCTCCTTGCACTCGGGACCGCCTCCACAGAATCGGTGCTTCCGCGCATCATGGCCAAGCTGACAAATGCGGGCTGCTCCCGCGCAACCACCGGACTGGTGGTGCCGACGGGCTACTCCTTCAACCTCGACGGTGCAGCGCTGTACTTGTCCATTTCACTGCTGTTCCTCGCCCAGGCATTCGGACACAGCCTTGACCTGGGGCAGCAACTGGCAGCCTTAGGCATTCTTATGCTGACCTCCAAGGGCATGGCCGGCGTTCCCGGCTCTGCCTTCCTTGCCCTCTCGGCAACGGCCGGGGCGCTAGGCATCTTCCCCGTTGCGGGCGTCGCGCTGCTGCTGGGCGCTGACCGGCTTATGGACTCGATGCGTGTGGTGGTCAACCTGCTGGGCAACTGTGTTGCGACGTTCGTGGTGTCGAAATGGGAAGGCCAGTTCGATCGCGATGCCATGCTCGCCGCATTCAACGGCGGGGCCAGCGTGACTGAACGTCCCGACGGACACTCTGCCGAAGCGGAGCTGCAGGAACCACAAACCGAAAAAGCCGGCATCCCTGCTGTTCGATGAGCGAAAAAGGGGCGAAAAGTGGCGCCGATTTGAGACCTAAGCAAGCTTTCCATTAGTTTGGACAGGAACGCTCCGTGTTCCCCCATATGCGGAGCGGTTGCCTAGAGGAACCCCGCTGCACTCCGGTGCAGCGGGGTTCTTCGCTGTAATGGCCAACAACCTGGGCTGCTACTCCCTATCGGCGCCGGAGCCGGACTTCTGTTCCCGGTCGAGGAGGTTCTTCTTGATCTCGTCCAGCTTCTCCTTAATGACCCGCTCGGCGTCCGAGATGGTCTTACCCGCGGTGCTCAGCGGATCCAACTGGACATACACCTCGTGCGCCACGGGCAGGTCGTACTCATCCTTCAGGTGCGTGCCGCCGCCGACGCCATCCAGGGTCAGGTACACCTGGGCGTCGGTCCGGGCAATTCCGGCGATCCGGCCGAACACCACGGTGAAATCGTTCGGCTGAAAGCTCACCGTCTGGCCGACGTGGCTGCGGTCAAGGTCACCCGCCGTCACGGCCTTCTCGTACTGGCTTCCGCTGTAGTTCATCGCTACTCCTCAATTTCGGGGTGGTGACTTACGCCTGCAGTCTATGGCGGACGGGCGGCACGCGCTTGAATAGTTGCAGATCTTTTCGCCGGCGGAAGCGGGAAGGCGCCGCAGGAGGCACACATGAACGCCAAGGGCACCAGGAGCACGGACTACACCTTCGTCACGGTCTGGCGTGTGGCCGGGACCGCGGACGACGTCGCACAGATCCTGGGCGACCCCGTCGGGCTGGCCCGGTGGTGGCCCTCCGTATACCTGCGCGTGGACCTCATCCACCCGGGCAAAGCGAATGGCGTCGGGCGGATGGCCAGGCTCCATACCAAAGGCTGGCTCCCCTACACCCTCCGCTGGACCCTGACCGTCACGGAACCCATCACCAGCAGGGGCTTCGCGATCCGGGCAACCGGAGACCTGGACGGGACCGGCCGCTGGACGTTCGAGCAGGACGGCCCGGAGGTCCTGATCACCTACGACTGGCGGGTGAGCGCCACCAAGCCGCTGCTGCGGCGGCTCAGCTGGCTGCTGAAACCCGGTTTCTCGGCCAACCACCGTTGGGCGATGGCCCGCGGCCAGGAGAGCCTGGCGCTGGAGCTGCGGCGCCGGCGGGCCGGAGCCGGCCCGCATTCCGTCCCCGCACCACCGCCGCCCACGTTCCCGCGGGTGGCGGGGCGTGGACGGCGGATGGACCAGCAGGTCCGTGGCTAGGCGTCAGCCAGGACGGGCTCCGGCGGTGCCTGGTGCCGCTGGGCCTTCGGCTTGGCGAACCTCAGGTACAGCGACGGGACCACGAACAGATTGAGCAGGGTGGATGTCACCAGCCCGCCGAGGATCACCAGGGCCATGGGATGTTCGATCTCATGGCCTGGAATGTTCCCCAGGACCACCAGCGGCACCAGGGCGAGCCCCGTGGCCAGGGTGGTCATGAGGATCGGCGAGAGGCGTTCCCCGGCGCCCCGCAGGACCAGTTCCGGACCGAACTTTTCACCCTCGTACTTCTCCAGGTGCTGGCAGTGGTTGACGAGCAGGATGCCGTTCCTGGCCGCGATGCCCATGACCGTCAGGAAGCCCACGATGGACCCCAGCGACAGGACACCTCCGCCCATGAACGCGGCGAACACTCCGCCCACCAGGGCAATCGGCAGGGTGAGGATCACCAGCGTCGCCAGCCGCCAGCTTCCGAAGGCCACCTGCAGGAGCAGGTAGATCACGGCCAGCGCCCCGATGGCGAGCGTCAGCAGGGTGTTGGTCGCCGCCTGGCGCTCCTGGAACTCACCCAGGATCTGCGTACGGAAACCGGCAGGCAGCTCCATTTTCTTGAGCCCTTCCTCCATGGCCGCCACCACACTGCCCAGCGTGCCTTCCTTCACGTTGGCCTGGATATCGATGCGCCGGGAGTGCGCATCGCGCTGGATGACGTTGGGCGTCGGCTTGACCTGGACGCTGGCCACATCCGACAGCAGGATCTTCTGCCCGCTGGGTGTATCGATCGGCAGGTTCCTGATGCTGCTGATATCGGACCGGACCTCCGGGGGGCTCCAGACCTGGACGTCATATGCCTTGCCGCCCCGGTAGACGTCGCCGACTTCCTCGCCGGCCACCAGCCACGCTGCGGCCCGGCGGACGTCGCCCGGCTTCAGCCCGTAGCTCTGGGCCTTGGCCAGATCGACCTCGATGTTGAGCTGCGGAATGTCCTTTTGCAGCGCCGTCTGGACGTCAATGGCTCCTTCCGTGGCGTCAAAGATGGAGTGGATTTCCGCGGCCTTCGAGCGCAGGAGCGCCAGGTCGTCCCCGTAAAGCCGGACGACGACGGCGTTGCTGGCTCCGGTGAGAACCTCACGGATTCTCTCCTTCAGGTAGGTCTGGACGTCCCGGACAATGCCGGGATAGCCGTCCACCACTTCGTGGATTGACTTCAGCGTCTTGTCATAGTCGACGGCGGGGTCGATGCTGATCCAGTTCTCACCGAAGTACACGCCCACGACCTCGTCCGCGTTGAAGGCCTGCCCGATGTGCGAGCCGCAGTTCCGGACCCCGGGGATCGTCAGCAGTTCCTCGCAGGCCTTCTGGCTGACTCGGTACTCCTCCGAAACGGACGTGCCCGGCTGGGTCAGCCAGTGCATCAGGAAGTCGCGCTCCTTGAAGTCAGGCAGCAACGACTGTCCAAGCAGCGGGGCCGTGATGGCACCGATGGCCGCCATCGCGCCGAAGGTCGCGTACCCCGCCACGGGCCGCCTTACCATCCTGCTCAGGACCGCGCGGTAACCCCGCTTCAGCACCCTCACCAGCGGCGGTTCCTGCTCCTTCAGCGGAACTTTCCGCATGAAGATCAGGGCCAGAGCGGGGGTAACGGTCAGCGCCACGAGCATCGACGCCAACACCGCCAGGGTGTAGGAGATGGCCAGCGGCCTGAAGAAAGCCCCGGTCAGTCCCTGAAGGAAGAAGATCGGCACCGCCGCGGCGATGATGATCAGCGTGGCATAGATGATCGGCCCGCGGACCTCCAACGAGGCCTCCAGGACCACCGAGGCCGTGGATCGTGTGCCGCCCTCAGCCCGGTGCTGCCGGAGTCTTCGGATGATGTTCTCAATGTCGATGATCGCATCATCCACCACCACCCCGACGGCAATCACCAGCCCCGCCAGGACCATCGTGTTCACCGATGCCCCCGTGAGGTAGAGAACGGACGCCGCGGTCACCAGCGACAGCGGAATGGCGATCAGACTGATCAGCGCCGTGCGCCACTGGAAGAGGAACGCGCCCAGCACCAGCACCACAAGGATGCAGCCCAGCATCAGCGCGCGGCTGAGGTTGTTCAGGGACTCCTCGATGAACGTTGCCGGCCGGAATATCTCTGTATCGACGGTGATGCCGCTGAGTCCCGGCTGCATCTGCTCCAGGGCCGCTTCCACGCCCCTCGTGACTTCGAGGGTGTTGCCCCACGGAAGTTTTTCCACGATGAGCATGAGCCCTTCGCCCTGGTTGATCACGGCGTCGCCGATGAGCGGCTGGTGGTCTTCCACGACGTTGGCCACGTCACCGAGGCGGAGCGGCTTCCCGTTCTTCTCCTCGATGGTGATCTCCGCCAGGTCCTTCGGCGTGGTGATCGGCAGCACGTGCTGGATGCTGAGCCGCTGGTTGGGCGTCTCAATGTGCCCGCCGGTGCCGATGACCGAACCCGGCGAGTACTGCAGCAGTCCGGCGTCAAGGGCGTTGGCGGTGACTTCCATGACCTGGTTCAGGCTGACGTCGTTGGCTTTCAGCTTCTCCGGGATGGCCTGTACCTGCAGCATCTGCAGGCGCTCACCCCAGATGGCCACGTTGGCCACGCCCGGGACCCGCAGCAGGTGGGCGCGGATCTTCCAGTACGTGATCATGGACATTTCCATCAGCGACCGCTGGTCCGATGTCAGCCCGATCTTCATGACCCGGCTCGTGGACGACAGCGGCTGCAGCATCACCGGCGGCGCCGCCCAGGTGGGCAGCGACGGCGTGACGGTGGCGATCCGCTCCGAGACCAGCTGGCGGGCCTTGAGCAGGTCCGCCCCCGGGGCGAATATCAGCACGATCGAGGACAGCTGCTCCACGGACTTGGAGCGGATCTCGTCCAGGCCGTCGACGCCGTTGAGGGCGTCTTCGAGCGGAACGGTCACCAGCTGCTCCACCTCGGCGGCAGTCAGGCCAATGGCGATGGTCTGGATCTCCACCTTCGGCGGGGCGAATTCGGGAAACACATCCACCGAGGCCGTGCTGAGCTGGACGCCGCCGAACGCCATCATTGCCACCGCGATGGCCACCACCAGGGCGCGGAATTTCAGGCTGAACCCGACAATCCGGCGCATGTCAGTGGCCCTTTGTGCCGAATTCGGCGCCGAACAGTTCCGCGGCACCAACGGTGACAACGTTGGTTCCTGCCGGCGGACCGGACCGGAGCTGCACCTTGTTGGCGGCGATCTTGTCCACGGTCACCGCGGCCCGGATGTAGGTCCGCGGTTCGGGATTGGTGTAGACCCAGGTCTTGCCGTTGGCGTCGTAGACCAGGGCACCGTAGGGCACCTGCAGCGGGCTTCCTTCACCCTTGGCCACCTTGACCGTGGTGACGCCCAGCCTTTCCACTGCCTTGTCCGTCAGGGTCAGCCGGTTCAGGTCCGGGCCAACCTTCTCCATGGTGGACGCTGCCTGCCCGGCGGGCGTCGCCGTCGTTCTTACCGCCGCGCACCCGGAGAGTCCCACCGACGCTGCGCAGGCCAGCACGAGAACAGAACGCCAGACCCCAAAACCACTATTGCTTTTCATGACAATTCCGACCTCTCTGCCAGAACGGGTCCGTTGTTGATCACCAATGAGCTCCCCCAGTCCGTGTTGGAGCGCGGACCAATGCGGAGGAAGAGGATCGGCAGAATAAAGAGGGTCAGCAGGGCAGAAGTGATTAGCCCGCCCCACACAACCAGTGCCAGCGGAAGGATCATGCCTCCGCCGACCGGGCCGCCGAGCAGCACCAGCGGCACCAGTGCCAGTCCGGTGATAACGGTGGTTAGAACAGTTGGCAGGAGCCGCTCCCCGGCCGCCTGCCGCATGAGATGCGCCGGCGAGTCCGACGGGGCGCGGGACTGCAGGGACTGGTACGTTCCCATCAGCATGACCACGTCCCGGATTGCCAGGGCGAGCACGGCCGCCAGGGCCACCAGCACGTAGACGGAGCCGAAACCGCCGCCCAAGTCGGCGGCGAGGATGCCGCCGGACAGTGCAACCGGGAGCAGCAGGAACACCAGCCCGGCGAGCCGCCAGTTGCCCAGGACCGTCAACAGCAGGACCAGGATGCCGGCTGCCGCTGCGAGGGCGAGCCACCAGATCAACGCACCGGCGGCCTCCTTTTCGGCGTACTGCGGCGGGATTTCAGCGTGGTACTCCACCGGGAACTGCATTCCTTTGATGGCGGCCTGGACGTCCCGGGTGACATCGCCCAGGTTGCGGCCCTGGATGTTGGCTACGACGTCGATGCGCCTGGAGGTGTCGTCATGGTGGATCACGGTCTGGTTCGGGCGGAGCGTGACCGTGGCCACGTCACCTAGCCGGACCTGCCCGCCTTCGGGCTTGTCAACCATCATGTCGGTAACGCTGCTGAGGCTGTTCCTGGTGGATTCGGTACCCTTGACGATCACCTGGAAGACCTTCTGCTGCTCGAAGAGGTATCCCACCTCGATGCCCTGCAGAACGGTGGCAGCCGCCCGCCGCACATCGCCGGGCTTGATGCCCTGCTTCTGCGCCTTGGCAAGGTCAACCTCGATTTCCGCAACAGGCTGGTCTACCGTGACATCCACCTGGGGATCAACCACGCCGTTTGTACGCGACAGGATCCCGCGGATTTCGTCTGCCTTCTGGCGGAGGATGTCCAGGTCCACACCGAAAACGCGGACCCTGAACTGCCGGTTGTCGATCGCGCTGGCAGCAGCTACCTGTTGCTCCGGGTAGGTGGTGACCCTGGCCGTCAGGCCCGGGTACCCCTCAACAATCTCCCGCACTTCCGAGCGGACCCTGCTGACGTTGACGCCGTCCTCCATGGTCACCCAGAGCTCCCCGGCGTTGACGTCGGAGGACGTATCGGAGGTAATGGCACGTCCCACGTGGCCGCCCACGGAGGAGACTCCGCGGATTCCGCTGAGCTCTTCGCTGGCGTTGGTCATGACCCTGTTCATCACGTCCGTTCCGGTGCTTGCCGCCGCTTCCCATTCCACGAGGAGGGTCCGGTCCGGAACGGCGGCCACAACGGGAAGTTCCTTCGTGGCCGCAGGGATGATGGCAAGGGCTGCGATGGCCATTGCCGCCGCGGCAAGGGCGAACACGGTGGCCACCGTTCCTGTGAAGGCCCGCGCCGAACGCTCATAGCCGAGCCGCACTTTGCGGACCACTGAAAGGCTGCGCCGGGGACGCCGATGACCCCGCAGCAGCAGGCTCGCAAGAGCGGGCGTGACTGTCAGCGCAATCAGCATTGCCACGGCGGTGGCCAGCAGGTAGGACAGCACCAGGGGCTTCAGAAATGCCCCCGTCACGCCCGGAACGAACAATGCCGGCGCCACGGCGAGCAGGGCGGTCAGTCCGGCAAACAGGACAGGAACGCGGGACCGCTGCAGCCCGTGGGCAAGCAGGGTTTCACGCGATACCCGGTCATCGGCCGGTTCCCGCCGGAAGCTGTGCAGGTCGGTGATGACGTCGCCGATGACAACAAGCAGGGCAAGGACCAGTCCGGCGAACGCCATGACGTTCAGGACCGCTCCCTGGAACTGCAGCACCAGCGCCGCAGCCATGGCCGCCACGGAGATGGACACGAGGGCCAGCACGGCGTACCGCCAGGAGCGGAATGCGATGCCGATCGCCGCGGTGACCACCAGGAGGCTGACCAGCAGGGCAAGGCCCAGGCTGCCGACGGCGGACTCAACGAATGAGGCCGGGCGAAACACCGTCGAGTCCACGGTGATGCCGGAGAGGCCCGGACGCAGGCCGTCCAGCACCGCCTCAACACCCTGCGTCACGTCAGCGACGCTGGTGTCCGGGAACTTCTCGATGACCAGCAGCAGGCCGGGCGTCTTGCCGGTGACCGCGTCGCCGATCAGCGGCTGGTGGTCTTCGCTCAGGGTGGTGACGTCGGCCAGCGTCAGCGACTTGTCAGTGGCGCCTTCAACGCTGACCTTGCCGAGGTCTGCCGGCGTTCGGATCGGGAGCACGTGCTGAATGCCGATGCGCTGGTTGGCGGACTCGAGGAAGCCGCCGGTGCCCGGGGTTGATGCTTCCAGGAAGCTCAGGGGGGACACCCACACGGCGTTGCCTGCAGTCTCGACCACCTGGTTAAGGCTGATGTTTTTCGCCCGGAGCTGCTTCGGGTCCACCTGCACCTGCAGCTGCTGTTCGCGCTGGCCGTAGATGGAGACGTTTGCCACGCCCGGGACACCCATCAGCGCAGGCTTGACGTCCCAGCGGGCCAAAACCGACATGTCGATCGGCGACACATCCTGGGAGGTCATCTGCACCATCATGACGCGGCTGGTCGAGGAGAGCGGCTGCATCAGTACCGGTGGAGATGACACGTTGGGCAGCGCGAAAGCCTGCGTCAGCCGCTCTGCAACGAGCTGCCGGGCGCGGAGAATATCGGTGCCAGGCTCAAAAACCATCTCAATCGATGAAAGGCCCGGAACTGACTTCGAACGGATTTCGTCGAGCCAGGCAACCCCGTTCAGAAGGTCGGCCTCCATGGGCGAGGTAATAAGCTGTTCGACCTCCACGGCGGACAGGCCTAGTGCCTCGGTTTGGATCTCCACATGCGGCGGAGAGAATTCTGGCAAATTATCCACTGGCATGGACGGCAGGGTGGTTAGTCCGAACCCCAGAATGCCGGCAGCAGCGGCTAAAACAATCAATCGAAACTTAAGACTCCAGCGGACAAGCCAACCGGTCATAACCTCAGCCCCCATCGTTATCGGCTTCGGCGGCGTTGCCGGAAACCAATGACTGATGCGCCTCTTCAGGTACGTCCGCAGCGGCGTTGCCGCGGACGAGTGCCGAGCTGTCTCCCCTCAACCCTGCGCATCCTCCTTTGCCGGAGGACACTTCTGGCCGCGGGAGTGATGGTGAACCGCGGCCAGACTACGAGTGGTATTTCCTTGCCGGCTTTTCAATTTCCTACAAGGTATGGACAAGTGAGACCAAGTTCATTTTGGCACACCGAAAACTGCAGATCAACGCAACTTTGCCCCCGAAAGTTGCTAATTCTGCACTACAAAATTGGTTAATCGTTGCATCAGCGTCGGCTGGAAACCTTTTTTACCGAACGCAGCGCGTCTCCGTCTCCGATGTCACAATCCGGCCATCAAATCGGGGTCTCCGCCGCGCCTTCGTTGACTCCGGCGGCAACGCCCGCAATGTTAGAGCCATGAGGCCTCAGCGAATCAACAACGGACTGATATGCACGACGGCGGCTGCCGCACTGGCGCTGCTGCTCACCGCCTGCGGACCAAGCCAGCCCGCCACCCAGGGGACAACCGAACCGGCATCCGGCGCAACCACCCCCAGTACGCAGGCGGCCCCCGAAACGTCCGCCCCGGCGTCGTCCTCCGCTTCACCTTCCCAGTCACAGCCGGCTTCGCCGGCTTCGACGTCAGCGGCCCCGCAGTCCACCGCCGCGGGCGCCCAGCTGTGCAAGGCCTCAGGACTGAAGGCCACCACGGACGCCACGGGCGGCGGTGCCGCCGGCAGCGTCTACATGGAACTGATCCTCACCAACAGCGGCAAAGCCGCCTGCCACCTGAAAGGGTTCGCGGGCGTATCCCTGACCACCGGACCCAACGGCCAGCCGATCGGGGCCCCGGCCCAGCGTGACACCTCCGTCGCCGTCCAGGACGTCCTGCTGGCGCCCGGGAAATCTGGCACCGCGGTGCTCCGCTACACGCAGGCCGGGAACTACCCCGACTGCACCAAGACCGCTGCCGCCGGGTTCCGGATCTACCCGCCGGAGGACACCGCGTCGCTGTTCGTGGCCCGGCCGTCGGATGCCTGCAGCAATGCCTCCATTCAGCTCCTGACGATCGGCGCGTTCCAGGCCCGCTAACGCAAAGATTGCCCCGAGCAACTTGAGCTGCCCCAAGCCTGTTCGGACCCCAACTTCGTAAGTACACTTACGGTTACGTCGGGGTCCTGGCTGGCAGCGCCGGGCCTGCTGCGGGAACGCCCCGCGGCAAAGACGCAGGCCAAAGGCAGGTTGAGGCACGTGACGTCACTCTGGTTGGACCGGACGAACACTTTCACCGGCGACCCGTTCACGCCCGGTGAGTCCTTTGACACCGTGGTGGTGGGTGCGGGCCTGACCGGCCTGACCACGGCCCTGCTGCTGGCCCGCTCGGGACAGGACGTCCTTGTCCTGGAGGCGCGCGGGCTGGGCGCCGTGGCCACCGGCAACACCACCGCCAAGGTCACCCTGCTGCAGGGCACCGTGCTGTCCGCCCTTCGGCAGCAGTACCCGCAGAAGGTGGTGGACGCCTACGTCTCCGGCAACCGCGAGGGGCAGGCCTGGCTGCTGCGCTATATGGAGCAGCGCGGCCTGCCGTTCCAGCTGCGTGACGCCTATACCTACGCCGCCACGCAGCAGGGCACGGAGGCGGTCCGAGCCGAGCTCACCGCTGCCCTCGCCGCGGACCTGGAAGTGGACTACGTCAGGGACGCGGGGCTGCCGTTTCCCATCCGGGGAGCGGTCCGCCTGCGCGGGCAGGCGCAGATCAACCCCATGGATGTGCTCATCGCGCTGGCGGAGGACGTCCGCAGCCACGGCGGCCGTATCGTCACAGGCGTCCGGGTCAGGAACGTCACCGGTGCGGGGCCGTCAACAGTCCACGCTGACCGCGGATCGGTCCAGGCCAACGCCGTGGTGCTGGCCACCGGCAGTCCCATCCTGAACCGTGGCCTCTACTTCGCCAAGCTCAAGCCGAACCGCTCCTACGCCGCGGCCCTGGAACTCGCAGGAGACGCGGCGCCGCCGGAAGGCATGTACATTTCCGTGGAGCAGCCCGTGCGTTCCATCAGGGACTACCCGGCGGATGGCCGGAACCTCCTGCTGGTGGGCGGCAACGGACACCCCGTGGGCAAGGCTCGTTCCGAACAGGCACATCTGGAGAACGTCCTGTCGTGGGCGCAGCAGCATTTCCCCGGTTCCACCGTCACCCACACGTGGTCCGCCCAGGATTACCAGGCCACCAACCTCATGCCCTTCTTCGGCAAGCTCCCACGCGGCCGCGGCCGCATCCTCTTCGCCACCGGCTACAACAAGTGGGGCATGACCAACGCGGTGGCCGCATCCCTGGGCATCGCAGCGGACATCCTGGGCGGCCAGCTGCCGTGGGCCAACACCATCCACCGCCGCGTGACCTCACCCCCGGGCGCCGCCTCAGCCGTGACCCTCAACGCGGGCGTTGCCGCCACGCTGGCGAAGGACTGGGGCAGAGTGCGGCAGCTGCCCCCGTCCGACGGCGCCGCCCCGGCCGAGGGCACGGGCACAGTGACGATGCGCGGACGGAAGCCCGTGGCCACGTCCACTGTCGACGGAACGACGTGCAGCCTCTCAGCGGTCTGCACGCATCTGGGCGGGATCCTGCACTGGAATGACAACGAGAAGTCGTGGGACTGCCCGCTGCACGGCTCGCGGTTCGGCAGTGACGGCCAGGTGCTGGAGGGGCCTGCGACCCGCGACCTTCCGCCCGCCGGGTAAGGCGTTCCCGGTGCTTCTGCCGGTGTCAGTGCCGTGAGGCATGATGGAGGCATGCAGTCGCAGGAGCCCGCCGGTACCCCCGCCGGCACGTCCGCCAAGGACCCGATGGGCCAGTTCAGCCGGCCCACCCGGGAGTGGTTCCTCGGTGCGTTTTCCGAGCCCACCCCCGCGCAGCAGGGCGCCTGGAACACCATTTCATCCGGCTCGCATGCCCTCGTTGTTGCGCCCACCGGCTCAGGCAAGACCCTCGCTGCGTTCCTCTGGGCGCTGGACCGGCTCCTGGTGTCCGGGTCTGCTGCACCGGCTGCCGCACTGCCCGGCCTCGAAGAGGCCCCCGCCGGCACCAAGGCCAAACAGTCACGGACGCGGCAATCCAAGCGGAAAACCCGCGTACTGTACATCTCCCCGCTCAAGGCGCTTGGCGTCGACGTCGAACGCAACCTCCGGTCGCCCCTCATCGGCATCACACAGACAGCAAAACGCCTTGACCTGCCGGCTCCCCTGATCACCGTCGGAGTCCGGTCCGGCGATACCCCCGCCTCGGACCGCCGCGCCCTGCTCAGCAACCCTCCGGACATCCTGATCACCACGCCCGAGTCCCTCTTCCTGATGCTCACGTCCAGGGCACGGGAAACGCTCAGCGAGGTGGACACCGTCATCGTGGACGAGGTCCACGCCGTGGCCGGCACCAAGCGGGGCGCGCATCTCGCCGTCTCGCTGGAACGGCTTGACGCTTTGCTGCCTGCGCCGGCGCAGCGGATCGGGCTCTCGGCCACTGTCGAGCCGCGGGAACTCGTGGCACAGTTCCTGGCCGGCTCGGCACCGGTGGAGATCGTGGCCCCTCCCGCGCGGAAAAACTGGGACCTCACGGTGTCTGTCCCCGTGGAGGACATGTCCGATCTGCAGGGCGCCGCCGGAGCCTTCGATTCCGGGCCGGCCTCCGGGCTGCAGCCGCAGGCCTCCATCTGGCCCCACGTGGAGGAAAAGATCGTGGACCTGGTGCTGGCCAACCAGTCCACCATCGTCTTTGCCAACTCGCGCCGACTGGCGGAACGCCTTACCGCGCGGCTCAACGAAATCCATGCGGAACGCCAGCTCCTGACAGTGGGCGGCGGCTGGGACGACCCCGCTGCGCCCCCGCCCGGAGGCGTTCCGGCGTCGACTGCCACGCCGGCGCACATGATGGCGCAGGCGGGCAGCACCACGGGGGCCGATCCGCTGCTGGCACGGGCCCATCACGGCTCCGTGTCCAAGGACCAGCGCGCCCTGATCGAGGATGACCTGAAGTCCGGCAGGCTGCGCTGCGTGGTGGCCACGTCCTCGCTGGAACTCGGCATCGACATGGGTGCCGTGGACCTCGTGGTGCAGGTCGAGTCGCCGCCGTCGGTGGCCAGCGGGCTGCAGCGGGTGGGCCGCGCCGGGCACCAGGTGGGCGAGATCTCCCAGGGCTATCTGTTCCCCAAGCACCGGGCCGACCTCGTGCACACCGCCATCACCGTCGAGCGCATGCTGGACGGCAAGATCGAGCGGCTGAGCGTGCCGGCCAACCCGCTGGACATCCTGGCCCAGCAGACCGTTGCGGCCACCGCCCTGGGCAGCATCGATGTGGAGGAATGGTTCTCCACCGTCCGCCGCTCGGCCCCGTTCGCCTCGCTCCCCCGGTCCGCGTTCGAGGCCACGCTGGACCTCCTGGCCGGGCGCTACCCCTCGGATGAATTCGCCGAGCTCCGCCCCCGGATCGTCTGGGACCGCAACGCCGGAACCATCGAGGGCAGGCCCGGCGCCCAGCGGCTGGCGGTCACGTCCGGCGGTACCATCCCGGACCGCGGACTGTTCGGCGTCTACATCATCGGTACGGAGACGGAAGGATCGGCCTCACCTGCGGGCCCCTCGGACGGGAAGGGTTCGGGCAGCGCCCCTGCCAAGGGCGGCCGGCGGGTCGGCGAGCTCGACGAGGAGATGGTCTACGAATCCCGTGTCGGCGATATCTTTGCGCTGGGCGCCACCAGCTGGAAGATCGAGGACATCACGCACGACCGCGTGCTCGTCTCCCCCGCCTTCGGCCAGCCCGGCAAGCTGCCCTTCTGGAAGGGCGACTCGCTGGGGCGTCCCGTGGACTTGGGCCGCGCCCTTGGCGCGTTTGTCCGCGAACTGTCAGCGTCCGACGTCGGCCCTGCCACCGAACGCTGCAAGGCCAGCGGGCTTGACGACTACGCCGCCAACAATCTCCTGCAGTACCTGTCCGAACAGAAGCTGGCCACAGAGGTGGTCCCCAGCGATACAACCCTGGTGGTGGAACGATTCCACGACGAACTCGGCGACTGGCGGGTCATTCTGCACAGCCCGTTCGGCATGCCGGTCCACGCACCCTGGGCCCTCGCCGTGGGCCAGCGGCTGCACCAGCGGTACGGCCTGGACGGGTCGGCCATGGCGGCCGACGACGGCATCGTGCTCCGCGTGCCGATGATGGAGGATGAACCTCCCGGCGCGGAGCTGTTCCTGTTCGACCCCGAGGAGCTGGAGCAGATTGTCACCGCCGAGGTGGGCGGCAGTGCCCTGTTCGCGTCGCGCTTCCGCGAATGTGCGGCGCGGGCCCTGCTGCTGCCACGCCAGACGCCAGGCAAGCGGCAGCCGCTGTGGCAGCAGCGGCAGCGGTCCGCGCAGCTGCTGGATGTTGCCCGGAAGTACCCGTCGTTTCCGATCGTGCTGGAAACCGTCCGCGAATGCCTGCAGGATGTGTACGACCTGCCGGCCTTGAAGGACATCGCCGCCTCGGTGGAACGGCGCGAACTCCGGATTGTCCAGACCACCACACAGCAGCCGTCCCCGTTCGCCAAGTCGCTCCTGTTCGGCTACGTGGCGCAGTTCCTATACGAGGGCGATTCCCCGCTCGCCGAACGCCGGGCGGCCGCCCTGGCCCTGGACTCGACCCTGCTCAATGAGCTTCTGGGCCGCGTGGAGCTGCGCGAACTCCTGGACGCCAGGGTCATCGATGCCACCGAACGCGAGCTGCAGCGCCTTACCCCCGACCGGAAGGTCCGCGGCGTCGAAGGCGTGGCCGATCTGCTCCGGCTGCTCGGCCCCCTGGACCCCGCGGAAGTCGCGGCCAGGCTCAGCCCGCTGGCTGAGCCCGCCGAAACCCCGCCGGTTGAGCCCTCCGAAACCGACACCCCGCCGGTTGAGCCCGCCGAAACCCCGACGGTTGAGCCTGCCGAAGCCCTGCCGTCGGAAGGCACGGTCGCCGAGGCCGAGGCCCACCTAGCCGCCCTGCAGCGGGCCAACCGGGCCATCAAAGTGACCATCGCCGGCGTCGATCGCTTTGCCGCGGTGGAAGATGCGGCCAGGCTGCGCGATGCCATCGGTGTCCCGCTGCCCATGGGCGTTCCGCTTGCCTTCATCGAGCCCGTGGCCGACCCGCTGGGCGACCTCGTCTCCCGCTATGCCCGCACACATGGCCCGTTCACCGCCACCGAAGCCGCGGCGAGGCTGGGACTTGGTGCCGCCGTCGTCGGAACCGCACTGAAGCGGCTGGCGGACGACGGCCGCGTGGTGGAAGGCGAGTTCCGGCCCCACGCCGAACCGGCTCTGGGTGAACGCGTGTCTGCCCCGTCCAGGTCCGATTCGGGTACCGGCCGTGACCCCGTCGCGGAAGCTGCCGCTGCGTCTGCAGTCGCCTCGGCGGCAACGGCCTTGGCCGGCAGCGAGTGGTGCGACGCCGAAGTCCTCCGCAAACTCCGCCGCCGCTCGCTCGCCGCGCTGCGGGCCGAGGTGGAACCTGTGGACATCACGGCATACGGCCGGTTCCTGCCGTCGTGGCAGAATGTCCGCACGCCAGGCGCGGGACGGGGACAGCCGGCGCTGCGCGGACTCGACGGCATTATCACCGCCGTGGACCAGCTCTCCGGCGTGCCCATTCCTGCCTCGGCCTGGGAACCCCTGGTGCTCGCCAGCCGGGTGTCCAACTACCAGCCCGCCATGCTGGACGAGCTCATGGCCGCCGGCGAGATCCTCTGGTCGGGTGCCGGTGCGCTGCCGGGCAACGACGGCTGGGTCAGCCTGCACCTGGCCGATTCGGTGGAACTGACACTGAACCCGGCCCCCGACTTTGAACCGGGCGACGCCCAGCAGCGCCTGCTCGACCACCTGCAGGCCAACGGCGGCGGCTACTTCTTCCGGCAGCTGACGGACATCGCCGGCGGCATGGATGCGGTCCTAAGCGACCAGGATGTCGTCTCCGCCATCTGGGACCTTGCCTGGGCCGGTCGGATCACCGGGGACACGTTCGCCCCGGTCCGGGCGCTGATCGCCGGCGGGCACACCGCCCACCGGCAGGTTGCACGCGCGCCGCGGGCCCGGGCACCGCGCCTGGGCCGGCTGGGAAGGTCGCACGGCACGGGGCTGCTCGGCTCCCCGGGACTGTCCGGCGGACGGTACGGATCCGCCGGCGGCGCGGTGCCCACCCCTCCGCTCGCCGCGGGACGCTGGTCCGCGCTCCCGACGCCCGAGCTCGACCCCACGATCCACGCCCGCGCCACCGCGGAGCTGCTGCTGGACAGGTACGGCGTGGTCACCCGCGGATCCGTCATGGCCGAGAACATCCTGGGCGGATTTGGCCTCATGTACAAAGTCCTGGCCCGGCTGGAGGAGGCCGGGCGGTGCAGGCGGGGGTACTTCATCGAGCATCTCGGCGCCGCACAGTTCGCCGTGCCCGCAACGGTCGACCGGCTGCGCTCGTATACCGAGGACGCCCAGCTGGCCAAGCCGGAACCCGTGGCGCTGGCCCTCGCGGCAACCGACCCGGCCAACCCCTACGGCGCTGCCCTGCCGTGGCCGGCCGGCAATGTCGAAGCCGGCAGCGGACACCGCCCGGGGCGGAAGGCCGGTGCCCTGGTGGTGCTGGTTGACGGCGCGCTGGTGCTGTACGTCGAACGTGGCGGCAAGACGCTGCTGGTGTTCACGGAGGACGAGGCCGTCCTCGCCGCCGCTGCCGGAGCCCTCGTGGATGTGGTGAAGCGCGGGGCCGTGGACAAGCTCGTCATGGAAAAGGTCAACGGCCACGGCATCCTCGACACCCCGGCGGCATCGGCGCTGACGGCCGCCGGAGCGTACTCCACACCGAAGGGGCTGAGGATCCGTGCCTGAAGGCGACTCCGTCTGGCGTGCGGCCCACCAGCTGCACACGGCCCTCGCCGGCCAGAAGCTTCTCGCGTCCGACTTCCGCGTGCCCCGCTTCGCTACGCTGAACCTGGCCGGCTGGACCATGGAGGAAGTTGTCCCCCGCGGCAAGCACCTGCTGATGCGGCTGGCCGGACCTGCCCAGGAGCGGCTGACCATCCACTCGCACCTGAAAATGGAGGGCAGCTGGCATGTCTACCCGCCGGGCGGCAGGTGGCGGAAGCCCGGATTTACGGCCCGGTGCGTGCTCCGCACGGCCGCTGCAGACGCCGTCGGATTTTCTCTTGGCCTGCTCGAGGTGATTAAGACCAGCGAGGAGGACAAGGCTGTGGGCTTCCTGGGCCCCGACCTGCTGGGCCCGGACTGGGACCCGGCCGAGGCCGAACGCCGGGTGGCGGCGAGGCCGGACGTGCCGGTGGGCGTGGCCCTGCTGGACCAGAGCAACCTCGCGGGCATCGGGAACATCTACCGCTGCGAGGTGTGCTTCCTGGCCGGCATCCACCCAGCGTCGCCCGCGTCCGCAGTGAAGGACTGGCCGGCCGTGTTTGCCGACGCCAAGCAGCTCCTCGAGGCGAACCTCGGCCCGGGCCGTCGGACCACGTTGCTCAACGCCCGCGGAACTCCGGTGGGCAGGGCCGCCGGCCGCCCGGGCTACTGGGTGTACCGGCGCGAGCACCAGCCGTGCCTGCGCTGCCGGACCCCCATCCAGCGCGGCGTGCTGGGGAAAAGCGTGCCCGACCGGAGCATTAGTGGAATGGCTGCGCCGGGCGGCGCGGGCCCGGGCGGCGCGGGCACCGCGCCCGATGCGGTCACCGAAGAACGCGACATCTACTTCTGCCCCACGTGCCAGCCCCTGCTGGGCGGCACCGGCTCCTGAGACGCGCAAACGGCCGGCGGACACGCGACCGGCCGAAGGACGCGCACATCAGGGTGTCCCCACACCGTTGGCGCGTCCCGGGGGAAGATGCGCGTCAGGAGGCGGGCACGGACTCGGAATCGGGCTTGCCTTCAGGGGCCACAGACTTTGAATCGGCGCCTGCACCGGCGGCCGGAACCAGGAAGTACGGCAGGAGCAGCTGCACGAGCGGGCCGATCGCCAGCGCGTAAACCACAGTTCCAATGCCGACCGAGCCGCCCAGGAGCCAGCCTGCGCCGAGCACCACCACCTCGATCAGTGTCCGCGACAGGCGCACCGACCATCCGGTGCGCCGGGCAAGGCCGGTCATGAGCCCGTCACGGGCGCCCGGCCCGAAGCGGGCGCCGATGTAGCAAGCGGAAGCAATCCCGTTCAGCACCACCGCGCCACCCAGCATCGCGATCTGGCCGCCGAGGTGGGAGAACGCGGGGATCAGTGCCAATCCAACGTCGGCAAAGACGCCCACGAGGATGGCATTGCAGAGCGTGCCGAAGCCCGGTCGCTGCCGCAGCGGAATCCACAGCAGGAGCACCAGGAAGCTGACGATGATGACCACGACACCGATGCTCAGGCCTGTCTTCCCAGCGACGCCCTGGTGGAACACGTCCCAGGGGTCCAGCCCGAGCCCGGCCCGAATGAACAGGGCCAGTGAAATGCCGTACATGGCGAGGCCGGTGGAGAGCTGTACAAGTCTGCGGATCATCATTGAACCATCCTGCGGCAGAACTGGCCTTGTTTTCTATGGCCAGTTTGAAATACTGGCCTCATGTCCGGATCACTCACGCCCACCGCCCTTGCCCGTCTCCTGGGCCAGTGGCACCACGGCAACGCTCCCGCCTACCGCGAGCTGGCCGACGTCGTCCGCCTTCTGGTTCTGGACGGACGCATCCCGCTGGGCACCGCTCTGCCCAGCGAACGGACACTGTCCGCAACACTCGCCGTCAGCCGAACCACCGTGACGGCCGCGTACGCCAGCCTGCGCGAACAGGGGTTCCTGAGCAGCGGCCAGGGCACGCGCGGCCGCACCTGCCTGCCGCGGACGGCCTACACGGCAGGGCCCGGGCGGGACTCGCGGGCGGCTTTGTCGGGCGCGCCGGGCCTGGCTGTTCCCGACGGCGTCGTTGACCTCGCGTACGCGTCGCTCCCGGCCAGCGGCGAGGCGGTCCACCAGGCCTTCGCCGCCGCCCTCACGGAACTGCCCGCCCTGCTGCCGGGGTTCGGCTACGACGCCTTGGGCGTGCAGGCCCTGCGGGAGGCGGTTGCCGGCCATTATGCCGATGCCGGCGTGCCCACCACGGCGGGTCAGATCCTGGTGACATCCGGCGCGCAGCATGCCCTCAACATCGTGTTGCGGGCGCTGGTCGGCAAGCAGGACAAGGTCCTCGTGGAGCAGCCGACCTACCCGAACGCACTCGACGCCATCCGCGCCGCGGGGAGCCGCATGGTGCCGGTTCCCCTTCCGCCCGCATCCGAGCGCGGCTGGGACATGGACGCAATCGAGTCGGCCCTGATGCAGCAGCGGCCCCGCATGTTCTACACAGTCCCGGATTTCCACAACCCCACCGGCCGGCTCATGCCGGACGCGCAGCGCCGCCGGCTGGTCCGCGCCGCCGCGGCGTCAGGCACGGTCCTGGTGGTGGATGAGACGCTCCGTGCGCTGAATCTCGACGGCGGCACAACCGCTCCGCTGGCCTCGTTCAGTTCGTCCGTGGTGTCCATCGGCTCGCTGAGCAAGTCCCACTGGGCGGGCATGCGCACGGGCTGGATCCGCGCGTCGGAGAGCCTGATTCAGCGGTTCGCGGCCGTCCGGACCACGATGGATCTGGGCGGTCCGGTGGTGGAGCAGCTTGCGGCGGCGCATCTGGTGCGGAACCTGGCCGACCCCCTGCCCGCCCGCCTGTCCGCGCTCCGCGAGAACCGTTCCGCGCTGCTGGGGCTGCTCAGGGCGCACCTGCCGCGGTGGGAGGCGGAACGGCCCGACGGCGGTCTGGCTGTCTGGTGCCGCCTGCCGTCACCCAGCAGCACGGCCCTCACCGTCATCGCCCCGGAATTCGGCATCCGCCTTGCCGCGGGACCGCGCTTCGGCCTGGGCGGGGTGTTCGAGAACTTCCTCCGCATTCCGTTCACGCTGCCGCCGGAGCAGCTGGCGGCCGCGGTTCTGGCGCTGCGGGCCGCCCAGGACAGGCTGGACGCTGCACCGCAGCTGCGGCGGACCCTCACGGACTCCCCCGCTGCCGCCATCGCCTAGGTTCCGGCGGGGCTCGGGACGCGCTTCCGCCCCCGCGACGCGGATAGGGCCTCGCGACGCGGGAATTCGGGTGTCGCACGGCAATATGGGCGTCATCCAGCAGATTGCGCGTCGCACAGCAACATGCGGCGGCCTGACCAAGCGGACTACGCGTAGACCTTCCCGAGGAACGTACCCCAGGCCTGGGCAGTAGCCCGGGAATCGCCGCTGCCGCTGAAGTCGTGGACAGTCATGCCCACTGGTGCGCCGAACGCGTTGCGGCCGAAGAAGCGGTAGAGGGCGTCCCCGGTCCGCAGTCCGAGGAAGTTTGCGTTGGAAAAGTCCACCTGCCCCGTGAGCCGCCCAACGCCGTCGACCTCCACCTCAAAGCCGTCGCCCTGCGACGCGCCGGCCACGCCGAGCGCCTTCTTGAGCTGCACAAAGCCGTCAGGTGACTGCGACGCCGCCGGAGCCTGGATATCCGTGAAAACCACGGGCTGGCCGTCGAAGTACTTCAGGTACTGGCCCAGGGTGTGGAGGTAGAACTCCGTGTGCTTGCTGGCGCCGTCGTACTGCTGGTCCCAGTCGTCCGCGAAGATGCCGCTGTGGACGTAGTGGAGCCTGGCCCGGCCGCCGTCGACCGGCTCCAGTACGTGCTCGAGCTGGTTGAACCAGCCGTCCGGACCGTCCATCCGCGACACCAGATGGTGCGGGTACTCCTCCACCGTCTTCACGTCCGGCCACTGGTCTGTTGGGAACATCCAGGCCGGAGTGCCCTTGGTGACGGCTTCCCAGACCCGTTCCGGGGTGCCGGGCAACTCGGCGTCAAAAACTATCTCGAAATTCCGGTCGTCAGTCATTGTCCTGCTCCTTGGCTGGGATGGTTTTGGTTGAGTCCTGCGTTTCCGGCTTGAGTGCCGGGTGAAGCGCGACGACGAGCCTGTGCTTCCGTCCGCCGGCCCCGCCGTGGTGGTACTTGTCCACCAGCCGGGTGACCGCCACACCCAGGTCCTCGGCGAAGGCGGCCCGGTCCGCGGCCGTGCGGAAGGTGATCTCGCCGTCGATAGCGAATGTGGCCAGTTTCTGCCGCGCGGCCGCGGCACCGGCGATGAGTTTCCCCATTTCCTGGACCATGCGGCCGGCGAGCGCCAGCAGCCAGAAAGCCGAGAACCGGTCCGCGAAACGGCGCGGGTCCGGCGCCACCGACTGAAGCGCCACCGGGGAGATGAGGTAGGAGGCAGCGGTGGCGCGCAGCACACGCTCGGTGACGTTGCCCTTGCGGCGTTCCTCCACCAGCTCGACCAGGCCGTGCCGCTCGAGTGCCTTGAGGTGGTAGTTCACCTTCTGCCGCGGCAGCCCCACCTTCGCGGCGAGCTGCGTGGCCGAGCCGGGCTCCGCCAGCTCCTGGAGAATGCGGGTACGGATGGGATCCAGCGAAGCCTCCGCCGCGGCCGGGTCCTCGATCACTTCGATGTCCAACATGCTTCAAGTATCCTTACCGACAATTTTATTTGTCAAGAACTTTTTTCTCGTCCGTTGCCGTTTCGACGGTTCCCTGCCCGGTCGACGGCGCGGATCGTCGTCTGCGCGGGGAACCGTCGAAACGGGCGGACCGGGCCGGGGGCCGGGGCAGCAAGCAGGAACCGGGCGCAAAGTAGACTGGACCGGTGATGCAATCCCCCCTTCCCGTGCGCGACGGCGTAAACGCCACCCGTCTGCGCCTCCCGGACGAGGGCCCCTGGGACACCGCAATGGACTACATGATGCACCGCTGGGGCCACATTGACCCCCAGGGCATCGAGGACAGGTTCGACGCCGGCGAGATCGTGGGCGAGGGCGGCATCCCCCTGCACCGCGGCACCCGGCTCGAGGACCACACGTTCATCTGGTACTACCGCACGCTCCCGCCGGAAAACCGTTTGCCGGTCGAGCTGAACATCCTGCACCAGGACGATCACATCCTGGTGGTGGACAAACCGCACTTCCTGCCGACGACGCCGGGCGGCACGTACATCCAGGAATCGGCGCTGGTCCGGCTCCGTAACCAGCTGGACCTCCCGGACCTGATCCCGATGCACCGCCTGGATCGCATGACCGCGGGCATCCTCCTGCTCTCGACGAACCCGGAGACCCGCGGCAAGTACCAGGTGCTGTTCGAGAAGCGCCAGGTGCAGAAGGAATACGAGTGTGTGTCCGCCGCCGAACCGGCTGCCGGGCGTCCCGCCCTCGACTTCCCGGTGGTGGTCCGCAACCGGATGACCAAGTCCCGCAGCTACCTTCTGGCGGAGGTCATCGAGGGCAAGCCGAATGCGGAGACACGCATCGACCTGCTGCGGACGTTCGACGGCAAGGAGGACGGCAGTACATCGTCCGGCACGGGGCGACTTGGCCTCTACCGGCTCGAACCGCACTCCGGAAAAACCCACCAGCTCCGCGTACACATGGCCTCGCTGGGGCTGGGCATCCTGCACGATTCGTTCTATCCCGAGCTGCTGGACAAGGCACCGGACGACTACACCAAACCGCTCCAGCTGCTGGCACGCGGCATCCGGTTCGTGGACCCCATCACGAAGGAGCCCGTCGAGTACCGCAGCCGCCTGCAGCTGAGCGAAGTCCGCTAGTCAGCGCCTTCAAGGACACGGCGGAAGACCGCCACTGTGTCCGGGCTGAAGAGCACGAACTCCACCAGTTCCACACCGCCTTCGGCAGAGCGGGCGGCGTAAGACCGGACGGCCTCGAAAGCTACCTGCGCCACCTGGCGGGCGTCCCAGCCGTAGACGCCGGCGCTCACGGCAGGAAAGGCCAGTGACCGGACACCCAGGCCCTCGGCAACCCGCAGGCTCTCGGTAAAACATGACGCAAGCAGCGCCGGGTTGGTCTGCCCGGCGTGGCGGTTGGGACCGACGGTGTGGATGACCCACCGGGCCCGCAGGCCGAACCCGGGGGTGGCCACGGCAGCGCCCACCGGCAGCCCGTCGCGGAGCGTCGTCGCCCTCAGCTCCCGGCATGCGGCCAGCAGTTCCGGCCCCGCGGCGCGGTGGATCGCCCCGTCCACGCCGCCGCCGCCCAAGAGCGAGGAGTTGGCCGCATTCACCACCGCGTCCACCGGCCGTCCGGTGATGTCACCCTCAACAATCTCTATCCGCATGCAGCCAGTGTGGCACTGAGACCCGGCCCGCGTAGAGGGTACGCTCCCGTTCCTTGTGCGGTACGTTGTGCAAATGGACTTCGGCAATCCGGACACGTGGAGCACGGCGATCTACTTCTGGATCATCCCCGCTGTCCTCGGCGATGCCATCTTTCCTCCGATCCCGTCCGAGATGGTGCTGATCACGGGCGGTGCCCTGTCCGCCGCGGGCCGGGCCAACCTGTTCCTGGTCGGCGTCCTGTCCGCCACCGCCTCGTGGCTGGGCGACATGGTGGTGTTCCAGCTGTTCAAGCGCCGGCTGAGCCACATCCTGGACCGCTGGACATGGGGCCGGAAAATCCACCGGGGCATCCACGAAGCCATCGCCAAGGCAGGCCGGTCCTCCACTTACGGCACCATCATCGGGGCCCGGTTCATCCCGGGAGGACGGCTGGCGACGTCGGCCGCCGCGGGCATCGCCGACGTCTCCACCCGGGGCTTCAGCTTGTGCGCCGGGCTGGGAGCGGTGCTGTGGGCGACGTGGCTCGTGGGCCTCGGCTACTTCACGGGCTCCACCACGCGGCTGCCCTTCTGGGCGAGTTCGCTGATCGGGGTGGCCGTCGGCCTGGTGATCGGCGCCGTCGTGGGCCTGATCGTCACCCGCCGGCGCGGCGACAGGTCCCCGGTGGACGAACCCGGCAGCGCCCCCGGCCCGGGCACTAAGGCTCCAGGTGCTTGAGCCTTAGAAATCCAAGCGCCCTAAACAGGCGCCCAGCGGCCGCGGTTGCGGCGGAGCACCGAAAGCGAGCCTGTCAGGGCAACGCGTTCGACGGCGTCGCGCATCACGGCTGCCGATTCCCGCGCCGCGCTGTTCTCACCGTTGTATTCCGTGGGCTCCACGAGGAACCGCAGGTTCAGCTGCGGTACGCCGCCGGCGAGCTCCAGCTGGTGCGACTCCACGTGGTGCCGCGACCGCAGCGCCTCGACGGCGGTGTCCATCACGGTTTCGGGAGGGTTGCCCGGCTTCAGCCCGGTGATCTTGAGTCTGGTCTGGAAGGACGGCATCCTCAACCCTAGCGCGGCGTGTGACAGGCACAGCGCGAAAGACACAGCACGCGCGGACACAGCGCGAACGGACACTTGTGGCCCCAAATCCGGCTCCGCGGGGCCCCAACTGTCCGTTCGCGCCGGGCCGCGGCGTACGGGGATTCGGACGGTTGCGTTTTGTCTGGCGCGAGCCTATCTTGGCAGGAAGGGGCGCGATTATGCACGAACTCTCAATCACGCAGGGCCTTGTCGACGCCGTTCTCAACCACACAGGCGAACGGCCGGTCACGGCGGTCAACCTCAGGATCGGTCCCCTTTCCGGCGTACTGGCCGATGCCGTGCGCTTTTGTTTTGACGTGGCGGCGGCGGGCACTCCGCTGGCCGGTGCGCGGCTCCAGATCGAGGAGCCGAAAGGCCGGGGACGGTGCCGCAGCTGCCAGGACGAATTCAACCTGAGCGATCCCATCCTGCTTTGCCCTTGCGGAAGCGCGGACGTCGAAGTCCTCAGCGGCCGTGAGCTGATGCTGGTGTCCGTGGAGGTGGCATAGGACATGTGTACAACATGCGGTTGCGGCGACGAGGCCGGCACCCGCATTTCAAACCTCGCAGGCGACCTGCACACACCCGGTCAGGGGCATCTGCACCGCCATACCGATGAGCACGGCCGCACATATACGCACGAACACCCGGACTCGACTGAGCATCCCCACGTTCATGCAGACTCCCCTGATCACCGCCACGCGCACGCGAACGGGCACCACCACGCGGATCCGGGCGCGGAGACCATCGTGCTCGAGCAGAACCTGCTGGCCAAGAACGACCTGCTGGCCGCCACGAACCGCGGCTGGCTGGCCGGCCGGGGAGTCCGGGCGCTCAACGTCATGAGTTCACCGGGCGCGGGCAAGACCACCCTCCTGGTCCGCACGCTCACGGAGCTTGGCGGGCGCCTGAACGCAGGGGTCATCGAAGGTGACCAGGAGACGTCCCTCGACGCTGACCGCATCCGCACCACCGGGCGCCCGGTCATCCAGATCAACACCGGAGCGGGCTGCCATCTCGACGCCGACATGCTCCGGCATGGCCTTGATGCGCTGGGCCCGGCACCGGGCTCCACGGTCTTCATCGAAAATGTGGGCAACCTCGTCTGCCCCGCGCTTTTTGACCTCGGCGAAACAGCCAAGGTGGTGATCGTCTCGGTGACGGAAGGTGATGACAAACCCCAGAAATACCCGCACATGTTCATGGCAGCCGACCTCGTGATCGTCAATAAGTCGGACCTGCTCCCCTACGTCGACTTCGACGTCGACCAGTGCCTGCGGCGGATCCGGCAGATCAATCCGCGGGCCGAATTCCTCACCCTGTCCGCCACCACCGGCGAAGGCCTCGCCGCCTGGTACGGCTGGCTCGACGGCGTTACCTCCCATGCGGCGGCGCCCACCCCCGGGGCTGCCCGGCCAGAACCCCTGGCCGGTTCCCTGACAGAAGCACACTGAACCCCGCAAGGGGCACTGAAAGAGGCAACGATGCCTACGGAAACCTCCCTTAAGGCCGAAGAAGCCCTTATCCACGTGCTGTGGATCAATGCAGGGCTCAGTTGTGACGGCGACTCGGTGGCACTGACCGCGGCCACCCAGCCGAGCGTCGAGGAGATCGCCCTCGGGGCGCTGCCCGGCCTGCCGAAGATCGCCATGCACTGGCCACTGATCGACTTTGAATGCGGCCCGCAGGAAGGGGCCGACGATTTCCTGGAATGGTTCCGCAAGGCGGACCGCGGCGAACTCGAGCCGTTCGTATTGGTGGTGGAGGGCTCCATCCCCAACGAGAAACTTCATGACCCCGGCGGCTACTGGTGCGGGTTCGGCAATGACCTCGAGACCGGGCAGCCGATCACCACCAGCGAGTGGCTGGATCGCCTGGCTCCCAAGGCCACCGCCATCATCGCCGCCGGAACCTGTGCCACCTACGGCGGCATCCACGCCATGGCGGGAAATCCGACCGGCGCCATGGGCGTCCCGGACTACCTCGGCTACGACTGGAAGTCCAAGGCCGGCATCCCCATCGTGTGCGTGCCCGGATGCCCGATCCAGCCTGACAACCTTTCCGAAACCATGACCTACCTGCTCTACCAGGCCACCGGCCAGGCACCGATGATTCCGCTGGATGAGGCACTGCGTCCCACGTGGCTGTTCGGCAAGACGGTCCACGAGGGCTGCGACCGGGCCGGCTACTACGAGCAGGGTGACTTCGCCACCGAGTACGGGTCCCCCAAGTGCATCGTCAAGCTCGGCTGTTGGGGCCCCGTAGTAAAGTGCAACGTGCCCAAGCGCGGCTGGATGAACGGCATCGGCGGCTGCCCCAACGTCGGCGGCATCTGCATCGGCTGCACCATGCCCGGCTTCCCGGACAAGTTCATGCCCTTCATGGACGAACCTCCCGGCGGCAAGTTTTCCACCAGCACCATCAGGCCCTACGGCTCCGCCATCCGGACCCTCCGGGGCATCACGACGCACACCCTGGACCAGGAGCCTAAGTGGCGCCGGCCCGGACCTGAGCTCCTCACCGGGGCCCGGCGCACCTGGTAACCCACCCAATTCCAGACAGGCGAAGACAATGACGTCCACAATTCCCATGGGTTCCGGAAGCGGAACGGGCAACAGCAACCTGGTGGAAATGAACTGGGATCCCATCACCAGGATCGTCGGCAGCCTCGGCATCTACACCAAGATCGACTTCGAGAACAACCAGGTCGTGGAATGCAAGAGCACCTCCTCGATTTTCCGCGGCTACTCCCTCTTCATGAAAGGCAAGGACCCGAGGGACGCCCACTTCATCACCAGCCGCATCTGCGGGATCTGCGGCGACAACCACGCCACCTGCTCCTGCTACACGCAAAACATGGCTTACGGGGTCAAGCCCCCGAACCTGGGCGAATGGATCGTCAACCTGGGCGAAGCCGCCGAGTACATGTTCGACCACAACATCTTCCAGGAAAACCTCGTTGGCGTGGACTACTGCGAAAAGATGGTCTCCGAAACCAACCCCGGCGTCCTCGCCAAGGCGGAGAACACCAGAGCACCCCACGAGGGCGACCACGGCTACCGGACCATTGCCGACATCATGCGCTCGCTGAACCCCTTCACCGGCGAGTTCTACCGCGAAGCGCTGCAGGTCAGCCGCGCCACCCGCGAAATGTTCTGCCTCATGGAAGGCCGCCACGTGCACCCGTCCACGCTCTACCCGGGCGGCGTTGGGACAGTGGCCACCATCCAGCTGATGACGGATTACCTCACCCGGCTCATGCGCTACGTCGAGTTCATGAAGAAGGTCGTCCCCATGCACGACGACCTGTTCGATTTCTTCTACGAAGCACTGCCGGGCTACGAGCAGGTGGGGCTCCGGCGGACGCTGCTGGGCTGCTGGGGCTCGCTGCAGGACCCGGACTACTGCAACTTCGAGTACAAGGACATGACCGGGTGGGGCCGGAAGATGTTCGTCACGCCCGGCGTGGTGGTGGACGGCAAGCTGGTCACCACCGACCTGGTGCGGATCAACCTGGGCCTGCGGATCATGCTCGGATCCTCGTACTACGAGGACTGGGAAGGCCAGGAAATGTTCGTCACGCACGATCCGCTGGGCAACCCGGTGGACCGCAGGCACCCCTGGAACCAGCACACCAACCCGCGGCCGCAGAAGCGCGACCTTTCAGACAAGTACAGCTGGGTCATGTCCCCGCGATGGTTCGACGGCCAGGACAACCTCGCCCTGGACACCGGCGGCGGCCCGCTGGCACGGCTCTGGGCCACGGCACTCGCCGGGCTCGTGGACATCGGCTACATCAAAGCCACCGGCACGAGCGTGCAGATCAACCTGCCCAAGACCGCGCTGAAGGGACCCGTCACCTTCGAGTGGAACATCCCGCAGTGGAGCAACACGCTCGAACGCAACCGCGCCCGGACCTACTTCCAGGCCTACGCCGCGGCTGCTGCACTCCACTTCGCGGAAATGGCCCTCGAGGAAATCCGTGCCGGCCGCACGAAGACCTGGGAAACGTTCGAAGTCCCCGATGAAGGCATCGGCTGCGGCTTCACGGAAGCAGTCCGCGGCGTCCTGTCCCACCACATGGTGATCCGCGACGGCAAGATCGCCAACTACCACCCCTACCCGCCCACCCCCTGGAACGCCAGCCCCACCGATTCCAACGGCGTGGCCGGTCCCTATGAGGACGCGGTCCAGGGCCAGCCGATCTTTGAGGAGAACGACCGGGAGCACTTCAAGGGCATCGACATCATGCGCACCGTCCGCAGCTTCGATCCCTGCCTGCCCTGCGGTGTCCACATGTACCTGGGCAACGGGCAGACGCTGGACATGCTGCACTCCCCCACCCAGACCCTGACCGGCGAGTAGGCCATGCTCGGCGGGGAACGGCCGCCGCTGCAGAACGGCGACCAGATCGGCACACTCCTCGACGCCCTCGGCGCCGGCGGGGCGGTGGCCCGCGGCCGGGCGGAGGATCTGGTCCGGCAGGTGACAGACCTCTACGGCGCCGGCCTGCAGCGGATCATGGAAATCCTGCAGGCCCAGGGAAAGCTCGACGACGGCACACTGGAAGCGCTGACCGCTGACAGCCTGGTGGCCGGGCTTTTGGTGATCCACGGGCTGCACCCCCATTCGATGGAGGCACGGGTGGCGGCGGCGCTGGACAGCGTCCGGCCCTACCTGGGTTCCCACGGCGGCGACGTGGAACTGGAAGGCATCAGTCCCGAAGGCGTGGTGCGGCTCAAGCTGCTGGGCACCTGCCAGGGCTGCCCGTCGTCGTCCGTCACGCTCAAGTACGCCGTCGAGGAGGCCATCCAAAACGCCGCACCGGAAGTGACGGCGATCGACGTCATCGAGGCGGAAAAGCAGCCGGGCTCCCCGGCGCTGATTCCGGTGGACTCGCTGCTGGTCCGGGTGAACAATCCGGCGGGCGGCACGCCCGTGGAATCCTGGCACGACATGTCCGGCGGCACGTGGGAACCCGTTCCGGAGATCGCCGGGCTCGAAACCGGCGAGGTGGCAGGTTTCCTCGTTGGCGGCTACGCGGTGCTGGCCTGCCGTACCGGGCAGGACATCTACGCGTACCGGGATTACTGCCCGCGCTGCACAGGCTCGATGGCCGGCGCCGTGCTGCAGCGCGCCCTCGCGGCGCCTGTTGGCGGAGGCCTGCTCACCTGCCCCACCTGCCGCGGCCACTTCGACGTGCGACGGGCGGGCATGTGCCTGGAGGACAAGGACCTGCACTTGGAGCCGCTTCCGCTGCTGGTCCGGAACGGCGTGATGTCCGTGGCGGTCCCGACGGCGTCCGTGCAGTCCGTGCCGCCGGTTGCCCCGGCACCGGTTACCCCGGCGGCCGTGACGCCGGTGCAGGCACTCCCGCTGGTGACGCCTGCCGCGCTCGAACCCGTCCCAACGGCGCCAGCCCCGGTGTTTGCGGCGCCAGAACCGGAGCCCGTCCCAGAACCGGAGCCCGTTCCGGTGTCGGGGGAGCCGGCCCCGGTATCGGCGGCAGTGTCCGTGCCGGCGCTGTCGGAGCCCGCCTCGACGCCGACAGCCGCCATGGCGACCGAACTGCAGGCAGCCGCGGGGCAGGACCGCTGACATGAACCTGGAGAACGGAGGAGGTACAGGGCCCGGCCCGGGGACCGGCCAGGCCAGCGGCGCTTTGCCGGTGGCCTTACTGCGGCGGATTTCCGCGAACCGGCCCGCTCCCGCCGCCGGGGAATGCTGCGAAATGTGCGGCGAACCGATCCCCGAAGCACACCAGCACGTGGTGGACCTGGAGAGCCACGCGGTGCTGTGCACCTGCCGGCCCTGCTACCTCCTCTTCACCGACGCCAGCGCCCATATGCGCTACCGCTCGGTGCCTGATCGGTACCTCTCCTTCCCCGACTTCGATCTCGGCCCGGGGCAGTGGGACGAACTGGAAATCCCGGTGGGTCTGGCGTTCTTTTTCCGCAGCTCCAAACTCGGGCGCACGGTGGCGTTCTATCCGGGCCCGGCCGGGGCCACGGAATCGGAACTGCCCCTCGCCGCGTGGGACGCAGTGCTGGCCTGCAACCCGGCCCTCGGCTTGGCAGCGCCGGACACCGAGGCGCTGCTGATCCGCGGCCCGGGTCCGGGCAGGGCCGCCGCGGACTGCCACCTCGTTCCGGTGGACGCGTGCTACGAGTTGGTGGGCCGGCTGCGCCGCCGCTGGCGCGGGTTCGACGGCGGCCAGGAGGCACGCGCCGAGCTCACCGCTTTCTTCGACCGGATCGCCCGCCGCAGCGTTCCGGCTCCGGCAGAGTCCGGCAGCACGGTTTCCAGCAGCACGGTTTCCGGCAGCTCGGCTTCCGGCAGCTCGGCTTCCGGCCACGGGGCATCACGCGGCACGGGAGGCTTGCGGTGACAGAGCTTTCCTTCGCCGTGCTGGAGATCCGGCCCGAACCCTACGCCGCCGCGCCACAGCTGACGGCCAGGCTGCAGGTCACGGAGGGCACCGGCGCCGTGGTGCACGCCGTGGCGCTGCGCTGCCAGGTCCGGATACAGCCGCAGCGGCGCGGCTACGCGCCCGAGGAGGAGACCGGCCTGCTGGACCTCTTTGGCGACCGCGGCCGCTGGCCCACCACGCTCAAGTCGTTCGTCTGGATGCAGTGCAGCACCATGGTGCAGGGCTTCACCGGTAACACCGAGGTGGACCTCCCGCTGCCCTGCACCTTCGATTTCGACGTGGCCGCCGCCAAATACCTGCACGCCTTGCGCGACGGCGAGATACCTCTGGAGCTGCTGTTCTCCGGCACCGTCTTCACGAAGGGGCAGACGGGGTTCACGGTGGAACAGGTGCCGTGGGACCTCGAGGCGTCCTACCGGCTGCCCGTGGCCGTCTGGCGCAGCCTGATGGACAAGTATTTCCCCAATGCCGGATGGATCCGGCTGGACCGCGACGTCCTGGCCGCCCTCGCCCGGTACAAGTCCGCGCGCGGCCTCACATCCTGGGAAGCCACGATGGAGAAACTGCTCGCCCAGGCCACCGCCGATGTCTCCGGGGAACGGCCATGAACACCGGCCTGGCCCTTGCCCGCGCAGTCGCCGACACCGTCCTCTACGAGGGCTACCTGCTCTACCCCTACCGCGCCTCCTCGCAGAAGAACCAGTCCCGCTGGCAGTTCGGGATCCTGGGTCCGCCGGGCGCCGCGGCGGACGGCAGCGGGGAGGAACCGTCCATGTCCGCCGACTGCCTGCTGGCCCCGGGGACGCAGGCCGGACTGGAAATCCATTTCCGCTTCCTGCAGCTGCAGACCCGCACGGCGGAAAAAGCGGACGACGGCGGAGGGTTCACTCCCGTGGACAACCTCGCCGTGGGCGGTGCGAACTGGCTGAGCTGGGACGAGGCAGTAGAGCAGGAAAACACGTTCGGCCCCTTCTCCGTGGCCCAGCTCCGGGCCGGACTGGTCCTCCCCGTGGACGTTCCGGAGGGACTCGACGTCGAGGAACTCAACGACGACGCCGGGAGGCCGGCCGGCCGACTGGTGCGCCGCCGTCGTGCTCTCCGCGGTGAACTGCGGCTCAACGGCGCCGAAGATTCCGGCGGGCTGCTGCGGCTCAGCGTCACCGCAGCCAACACGGCCGGCCCATCTGCCGGGAACCGGACCGACGCGATCGCGGCCTCCTTCATCGGCGCGCACCTGCTGCTCGGCGTGCAGGACGGGGATTTCGTCTCGCTGCTGGACCCGCCGGCGTGGGCACGGCCAGCAGCCGGGCTGTGTTCCCAGCACCGCTGCTGGCCCGTGCTGGCCGGGCCCGAGGGCCAGACCGACGTGCTGCTGATCTCACCGATCATTCTGTACGACCACCCGGCCGTGGCCCCGGAAAGTTCGGTGGCACTGTACGACTCCACCGAGATCGACGAGATCCTCACGCTGCGGGTGCTGACGCTGACCGACGAGGAAAAGGCCGAGGCGCGGGCGACGGACCCGCGGGCTGCCGCCGTCATCGACCGCTGCGAGGCGATGTCGCCGGAGGACCTCCAGCAGCTGCACGGCGCCCTGCGCAACCCGCACGCATTCGGCGCGGATCCTTCCGACGCGTGGACCACGGCCGGTGAGGACGTTCCCTGGTGGAATCCCGAAGCGGAAGCCAGCGTCCGGCCGGACGTGGACGCCGTCGTGATCAACGGCGTCGCGGTGGCGCGCGGCAGCCGGGTTCGGGTACACCCGAAGCGGCGCGCCGACGCGCAGGACCTGTTCTTCGGCGGGCAGACCGGGCGGGTCACCAGTGTGCATTTCGACGTCGACGGCAGCACCCACGTCGGGCTCGTGCTGGAACAGGATCCGGCGACTGATCTCCATGAGGGTTACGGCCGGTCCTTCTACTATGCGCCGGACGAACTGGAACCGCTGGACGGAAAGGAACCCCCGCAATGAAGGCAATAGGAATGGCCACTGTTTCCGTGCTGGCAGCGATGGCCCTCTGGGGCATCTACATCGGCATCCGTGCGGTTCCGGATATCCGGCGCTACATGAAAGTGCGGCGGATGTGACCGCCCCCGGGAGGGCCGGGACAGCGCCGCACGACTCCGGCGGCCAGGACTCCGGCGAGCGCACCGGCGGTGTCCTTGTGGCCGGCGTCGGGAACATGTTCCTGCACGACGACGGCTTCGGCCCGGAGGTGGCAAGGCACCTGGCCGCCCTGCCGCAGCCGCTGGCCCCCGGCGTCCGGGTGGTCGACTACGGCATCCGCGGCATGCACCTGGCCTACGATCTTCTGGCCGGCGTCGACACCCTGGTCCTCGTGGACACGGTGCCGGCCGACGGGACCTCGGCCCCGGGCAGCATCCGCGTGCTGCAGGTCAGCTCGGCGGACCTGGACCGCAGGGCGTCGTTTGACCCGCACGGCATGGATCCGGCAGCCGTGCTGGTCCGGCTCCGGTCGATGGGCGGCCGCCTGCCTGCCACGTATGTGGTGGGCTGTGTCCCTGAAGACCTGTCAGAGGGCATCGGCCTCTCGCAAGCTGTGGCCGGGGCGGTGCCAGAAGCCGTTGCGGCCGTCGGGTCCCTGCTGGGCCACCAGTCTTCCGCTCCGAAGCGGTCGTCCACATCAACGTAAGGCGGTGTCCGTACATGTGCCTCGGAATTCCCGGCAGGGTTGTTGAACTCCTTGAGGGTTACGGCGGCCAGCTTGCCCTGGTCGATGTGGCTGGAGTGCAGCGGAAAATCAACATCGGGCTGCTGGATGAGGGACCTCTGGAACCGGGTGCCTGGGTCCTCATCCACATGGGCTTCGCGCTGGAATGCGTTGACGCCCGGGGCGCGGAACAGGCCATGGACGGGCTGGAACTGATGGGCCGCCCGGCGGACACCGCGCCCGGACCACCCCAGCCGCCACAACCACCAGAAGGAGAGCAGCATGTCACCCACGAACCAGCCTGATCCCGCTGACAAGGACGCCAACGACCAGGGCACCTCTTCGGGCACAGCACCCGGCACGGCGCGGGCGTTCGGCAGCGAACCGCCGCTGAAGGAACCCGCCCAACCCGGAGCAGACGAAACTCCGGAGGACGCCGGGCGGCCCCCTGCCGACGTCGGGGTCAGCACCACCCGCCGGGGCGAGGACGTCATCAAGGAGGAGGGCTCCGAGGCGGGACGCGAACACACGGGAACCGACGATTCCCCTGCCGGCAGGCCAACCGGCGAGTCGTCCGCCCGCGATGCCACCGCGGTCAAGAGCCCCGAGCATCCCGACGGCGCGGCGCCGCAGTCACCCTAGGCTGCTGTCGCCATAGGCTGCCGTCACCCTGTATAGTCACCCTGGACACTGGCCCCGCCCGGAACG
Source organism: Arthrobacter sp. NPDC057013 (assembly GCF_042674585.1). Lineage (NCBI taxonomy): Bacteria > Bacillati > Actinomycetota > Actinomycetes > Micrococcales > Micrococcaceae > Arthrobacter > Arthrobacter sp. NPDC057013. The sequence continues at coordinate 102,733 of NZ_JBHUSE010000008.1, read as the reverse complement.
GGGTTGGTGCTCGGCTCTAGTGCTCGAGTGCTATGGCCGCGCCGCGGTGCTCCACGCCGGTATTGGCAATCCGCAGGTGCCGGGCCGTAAAGTGCTTCAGTTGCTGCAGCTGGTGGGCGGAGAGCCGGTCACACACCCAGTCCCAGTGCAGCGAGACGACGTCGCCCACTTCCAGCCCGGCCACGAACCCGGTCCCGTCCACCGCGAACTTGGCCGATTCCACCACAGGTTCGCCGATGTCCAGGGCCCTGCCGTCCCAAACCAGCGGCCGGGACCGCACCACGGCGTCGTCGCCCGTTATTGCGAGCACCTGTCCCCAGCGGATCCGGCACCTGTCCAGCACGTTCAGCGCGGTGGCGTGCCGGCGCTCATCGCGAAGCAGGCCCAGCCACGGGTAGATTTCGAAGACGTGGAAGCTGTGGTGCGGAACCCCGCCGGCCAGCACGCCTTCCACGAGGTGCGGGAACTGCCGTCCGGTGCGCGCCCGGAAGCGGTGCTCCATGGAATTGCCGATGTTCGTGATGCCGACGGTATCCAGCAGGCTGTTGCCCACCCAATAGGCCTCCACCACGCGGGCATCCAGCGGATCGGCGATGCCGTGCGACCCCGCGATCAGTTCGAGGTACGGCCAGGCGCCGGCAAAACCCTTGGCCAGTTCGCGGAGACCCTGGTCCGTGACGCCGGACTGCCCGTAGTGCAGCAGGGCATCGCTGTCCGGCGGCCCGCAGCTGCCCCGTGAATTGGGCGGATAGGCATAACGGACGAACAACTGGGCACCATCGACAACCATCCCGTGGCCACCTTCTGCGAGCGTCTTCTGAAAGTAGCACCGGGCCATGCCCCGGACAAGGGAACATGGCGCCGGCAAAGGACGGCCCGCCGCCGGCAATTCCCGGAACGCCGTCGGCAATCCCTGGAGCAAAAGCGAAGGCGTTGACAGCCCTGCCCCCGAAGCGGATGCTGTGAGGACCCACTCGCAGGGAGTCAACGATGACAGCTGCAGACCTGAACCGCCGCGCCGCCCTCCAGGTGTTTATTGCAGGCGGCTCTGCCGCCCTGCTGGCCGGGTGCGGTGCATCCGGCAGCGCACCGCCGTCGTCCCCTACGGGCAGCACCAACAGCATCAGCCTCACGGACCAGCGCGGCAAAACCCTGTCCTTCGCGCGGCCGGTGGCGCGGGTGGTCACCATCCCGATGCCGTCGGCGTCGCTGCTGGTGGCCGTCGACCGCAGCGCCGACCATCTCGCGGCCATGCACAACGCCTCCTGGGTGGCCATGCGCGACGGCATCATGGGCACCATGTTTCCCGCCGCCCTGGACCTCCCCCACGACATCGCCACCCAGGACTTCACCGCCAACGTTGAGAGCATCCGGTCCCTCAACCCGGACGTGGTGGTCCAATGGTCGGACGCGCAGCTCATCGAACCCCTGGAGAAGGCGGGACTTCAGGTGCTGGGACTGAAGAACTCCGGAACCCAGGAGGATGTGGACGCCTGGGTCGGCATGTTCGCCACCATGCTCGGCAAGCCCGACCGTGCCACCGAGCTCAAGACCCGCAGCGACCAGGAGCTTGCCGAGGTCAGGTCCCTGGCGGCCGGACGGCCGTCCAAGGGCCCAAGCATCCTGTACTTCAACCGTTTCACGGGCGGGCTCAAGGTTGCCGGGGCCAACAGCTACAACGACTTCTACATCAAGCTGGTGGGCGGTTTCAACCCGCCGACCGGCAAGGACCCCCTGACCGGTTCCGGCATGGTGGGCGTCGACATCGAGCAGGTACTGCGCTGGGACCCCGAGGTCATCCTGCTGGGCAACTTCGACGCCGCCATGCCGCAGGACATCTACTCGGACCCGGTGTGGCGGAACGTGGCCGCGGTGCGCTCGAAGCGCGTGTACAAGGTCCCGCTGGGCGGCTACCGCTGGGATCCGCCCGGGCAGGAGTCGCCGCTGATGTGGCACTGGCTCGGTGACATCGCCTTCCCGCAGCAGAAATCCGCGGTGCGGAGCAAGGCGTCCGAATACTTCAGGTTCCTGTACAACCACGAGCTCACCAACAGTGAACTGGACAAGATTCTCCGGACAGCGGAGAACGGGCAGTCCGCCGACTACCGGCAGTTCAATGCTTGATGGCGCCGGTTCCCCGCGCTTGCGAAGGCGGCCGCGGCCGGCGCAGCCGGCACTGCCGCGGGCGGGTCCTTCTACTGCCGCGCACGGCACTGCAAATCAAGCCGCGCAGACGCGACGGGAGGGAGAACGACGGCGGGAAGCCGCCGTCGTCGTTCCCGTCGCCTTATCTGCCTGCCTCCTTGCCGGCGTCGCGGTGCTGGCACTGGCGGTGGGACGGTACAGCGTGCCGCTGGACCACGTGGTCCAGATTCTGGCCGGGCAGCTCGTGCCGGTTCCGGTTCAGGCCAGCGGCACCGAGCAGAATGTGGTGCTGCTGGTCCGTCTGCCCCGGGTTCTGCTCGCCTTGCTGGTGGGCGGTGGCCTGGCCATCGGCGGCGCCGCGCTGCAGGCCATTTTCCGCAATCCCCTTGTCAGCCCGGAGATCATCGGGGTGTCAGCCGGTGCGTCCTTTGGCGGTGCCCTGGCGCTGCTGCTCGGCCTGGGTCCGTTCCTGCTGGTAGGCGGGTCCTTTGCCTGCGGACTGCTGGCCCTTGGGACCCTGTTCCTGATCACCGCGGGCCGCACGGGGACGCCGATGCTCATGATCGTGCTCGGCGGTGTGGTCACCGGGTCCTTCTTTTCGGCCCTGGTGGCACTGGTGACCTACATTGCGGACCCCAACACAACACTGCCCGCCATCGTCTTCTGGCTGCTGGGCAGCGTGTCCACTGCCACCTTCGCCAAAGTCGTCGTGGCCCTGATCCCTGTCCTCGGCGGGGCCGCCATCCTCGTGGCCCTGCGCTGGCGGATCAACGTGCTGTCCCTCGGCGACGAGGACGCGGCGGCGCTGGGTGTGCGCCCCCGCCCGCTCCGCTGGGTGGTGCTCGTGGCAGTTGCCCTGATCGTGGCCGGGGCGGTGGCGGTCAGCGGTGCCGTCAGCTGGGTGGGCCTGGTGATCCCGCACCTTGCCCGGATGTGGGTGGGCCCGGACCACCGCGTCCTCCTGCCCGTGTCCTTCCTGCTCGGGGGCGCCTACATCATCCTGGTGGACACCATCGCCCGGACGGCCACGGCCGGGGAGATCCCGCTCGGCGTCCTCACGGCCCTGATCGGCGCGCCCGTGTTCTTCCTGCTCCTGCGCCGGAACCGCGAGAAGGTCTGGGACAGTGCTTGAACTGGACAGCGTGGGCTTCGGCTATTCATCCCGGGACTGGGTGTTCCGCGGCGTCAGTTTCCGTGTGCCGGCGGGGACAGCCACCGCCGTCCTGGGCCCCAACGGCAGCGGCAAGACCACGCTGGTGCGCTGCGCCGCAGGGTTGCTGGACCCGCGGGAGGGAACCGTCCGGCGGAGCGAAAGCGCCGGCTACGTGCCGCAGGCGCGCGGGAGCGCCTTTGCCTACCGGGCGCTGGACATGGTCCTGATGGGGCGGGCGCGGCACGTTGGCGTGTTCCGGACACCCGGGCCGTCCGACCACGGGGCAGCACTGGAGGCGATGGAGCGGGTGGGCGCCGCCGGGCTGCGGGACCGGCGTTTCCCCACGCTTAGCGGCGGCGAGCAGCAGCTGGTCCTGATCGCCCGGGCCATTGCCGCCGGCTCACCCATCCTGGTGCTGGACGAGCCCGCCACCGGCCTCGACCTCAAGAACCAGGCCCGCGTCCTGACGCTGCTGCGCGAACTGATGGCCGACGGCATGGCCCTGCTCCTGAGCACCCACCATCCCGACCACGCCCTGCACCTTGCGGACCGTGTGGTCCTGCTGGGCTCGGGCGGCGTGCGCACCGGCCCGGCCGCGGAGCTCCTGACCGACGCCCAACTGTCGGCCCTCTACGGCGTTCGGGTGAGCACCGTTGCCTACTCCGACGACGGTGACGGTGTCCCCAGCACGACGCCCCGCCGCACCATCGTGGTGCACTACGGCAGCTGACGCCCTATCATTTGCCGCAGCAATTCCACCAACGCTCTCTCACGCCCTGCGCCCTTTCCCGCGACGCTCTCTCACTTCCTGCGACGCAAACGCAAACGCTCTCGCACCGAACTTTTTCGGTGCGAGAGCGTTGGGGAAAAACCTCTCAAAAGTGAGAGAGCGTTTGGGAAAAACCCGTCAAAAGTGAGAGAGCGTTGGGGAAAAACCCCTCAAAAGTGAGAGAGCGTTGGGGAAAAACCCGTCAAAAGTGAGAGAGCGTCCGAGGGCTACCCGGTGTTGCGGAGGCCCGCTGCGACGCCGTTGACGGTGATGAGCATGGCCCGCTGCAGGCGCTCGTCGATCTCGCCGCCGGTAATGCTGGCGCCTTCTGCACGCACGCGGCGGAGCAGTTCCACCTGGAGGTAGCTGATCGGGTCGAGGTACTGGTCACGGATTTCCAGGGACCGCTTGAGCGTGGGCTGGGCGTCCAGCAGCACGTTCTCGCCGGTGAGGTTCTGGATCTCGGAGACGGTGAGCTCGTACTCGTCACGGATGGCACGGAAGAGGTGGTGGAGTTCCGCCGGGACCAGGGTGTCCACGTAGTAGCTCGCGATCTCCATGTCCGTCTTGGCGAGGGTCATCTCCACGTTGGACAGCACCGAACGGAAGAAGTGCCAGCCGTTCATCATTTCCACGAGCTGGGCGGAGTTCCCGGCTTCGCGTGCCGCCTTCAGCCCGGAGCCGACGCCGAACCAGCCCGGCACGATCTGCCGCGACTGGGTCCAGCCGAACACCCACGGGATGGCGCGCAGACCGCCCAACCCGGCACCGGAGTCCGGGCGCTTGGACGGGCGGGAGCCGATGTTCAGCGAACCGAGCTGCTCCACCGGCGTCGAGGCCAGGAAGTACGCCGGCAGGTCCGGGTGGTCGATGAGGCTGCGGTAGCGGTCGAACGCGGCGTCGGAGATGGTCTCCATGACGTGGCCGAACCGTTCGCGCTGGTCGTCCGAGGTGCGCGGCGTGCGGTGCAGCGCAGACCCCTGCAGCACGGCCGCGAGGGACAGTTCCAGGTTTTCGCGGGCAAGTTCCGGCAGGGAGTACTTGTCCGAAATGACCTCGCCCTGTTCGGTGAATTTGATTTCACCTTCGAGGACACCGTTCGGCTGCGCCATGATGGCGTCGTAGGTGGGTCCGCCGCCGCGGCCCACGGAACCGCCGCGGCCGTGGAACAGGCGCACGCGGACGCCGTGCTTGGTGGCGATGTCGCGCAGCTTGCGCTGGGTCTTGTGGATTTCCCACTGGCTGGTCATCACGCCGGATTCCTTGTTGGAGTCCGAGTAGCCGAGCATGACTTCCTGGACGTCCCCGCGCAGCCGGACCAGCTCGCGGTAGGAGGGGTCGGACAGCAGCTGGTCCACGATCTCCGCCGAGGCACGCAGCTCCTCCACCGTTTCCAGCAGCGGCGCGAAGCCGATCTTGGCGTAAGGGGCGTCACCGAAGAGGCTAACCAGGCCGGCCTCGCGGGCCAGGACCGCGGCGGCCAGGACGTCGTCGGCCCCGCGGGTCATGGAGATGATGTACGTCTCGATAACGTCCGGGCCGTAGGTGCGCAGGGCGCGGCGGATCTCCCGGAATACGTCGTACGTGCCGTCAGCGGTGCCGTCGAGCTTGATCGGGTGGCCGGACAGCGGACGGCGGGATGCAAGTTCGGCGCTCAGGACCTCGAGCCGCTCTTCCCGGGTCAGTTCGGCGTAGCGGATGCCGGGACCGCCGAGGCGGTCCATGAGCTGCCCGACGGCGTCATGGTGGTGGTCTGCATGCTCGCGGATGTCGAGGGTGGCCAGGTGGAGGCCGAACGAGGCGATGGCCCGGCGGACACGTGCCAGCGCGCCGTCCGCGGCGAGGGACGCCGAGTGGTTGCGCAGGGACAGCTCCAGCAGCTCAAGCTCGCCGATGAGGTCCTCGGTGGAGGTGTAGTCGCGGCCCGGCTGGTGCTTGGATCCGGAGGCGACGCGCTTGCCGGTGTTGATGAGCTTGGCCTTGATGCAGGTCAGCTTCAGCCGGTAGGGCTCCTGGGCGTTGAGTTCCAGGATGCGGGGGTCCAGGCCGGGCAGCTTCGCGAGGTCGGCGTCGATCGAATCGAGCAGTGCCTGGTCCGCGCCGGCGAGGGCGGTGGAGTTGGACAGGATCGAGATGAGCTCATCGATCATGGCGATGCTGATCCGCACCGCGTTCTGGTTCTGCAGCTGCAGGATCTCGTGGGTCACGGCCGCGGTGACGTTGGGATTGCCGTCGCGGTCACCGCCGATCCAGGAACCAAACCGGATCGGGGCATTCTGGGCCGGCAGCGCGACGCCGTGCTCGCCGAGGAGTTCCGAGAAATCCGTGAGCATCTCGGGCAGCGCATCCGTCAGGATGCTGTTGAGGTAGTAGATGGCGTTGCGGGCCTCATCCACAGGGGTGGGCCGGACCTGGCGCAGCTCGTCCGTCTGCCACATCTGGTCGATCATCTCGGAAAGCTGGCGGTCCTGCCGGCGCCGGGCGGTGCTGCCTTCCTCGGTGGGCTGGGCCAGGACGTCCGAGAGCTTGCGGATCTTGTCCAGCACGGAACGGCGCGACGCTTCCGTGGGGTGCGCGGTGAAGATCGGGCGCACATCAAGTTCGTTGACGACTTCCTGCAGCACCGCCGGGCCGGCCTGGCCGGAGATGTCCTCGACGGCCTTGGCCAGCCAGCCGTCCTTTTCCTGCCGGGTGCGCAGCCGGCGGACCCGGTGGACCTGCTCGGCGGCGTTGGCGAGGTGGAAGTAGAACGCGAACGCACGGACCAGGTCGGTCGCCTGCTCGAGCGGCAGGGAGGCGAGGAGCTCGCGGACCTGTGCAACGACGTCGTGCGCGCTCCACGGGCCGGTGGCGTCCGCGCCGCCCCGGGCGGCCTCCTTGGATTCCTTGGTGAGCAGGCGCACCTGCTCCACGAGGTCAAGGAGTTCGGGGCCGTGCTGGCGGACCAGCGACTCGCCCAGCAGGGTGGAGACGCGGCGCACGTCCGCGCGGAGTTCGGCGGCGAGATCTGTTTCGGAATTCATTGCAGTGTCAGCCATGGAAAACTATCTTTCGAGTGTTCGACTTTGGCTCGTACACTGCGCTGGATACTGTGAGCCGGGTTACTGTTCCTATGGGATGTTACCCGCAGCCGGCCGCAGCCCGGGAATATGTCTCAGATGTTCTCAGGCCCTTGAACCGGAGCGGCCGGTCCCTGTATTTAGGGCGCTGCGCCTGGAACATGGCCCCCGGATCGGCCGGAACGGGGCCCTGCACCAAGGCTACGCCGGCCGTGCGTCCGGCGGCAGTGCGCTGGTTTCCGGCGACGCTTTTCACCGTGGAGACAGAGCCTTAGGAATGAAGCAGCCCGGCCCGGAGTTGACCCCATGGCCGGTCCCGCACCGGCCGCACCACCCGGCACCGTTGGAGGACACATGAGCACCACAGCAGACGGCCAGCTCGAGCGCTGGCGCCGCTTCCGCAAGGGCCGCAACACCGCCCTCGCGGCCGAACACGGCTGGCTCACCCTCACCTCGTTCCAATGGCTGGAAAGCCAACCGGCCGCCGTCGACCTCGTCCCCGGACGCTGGTCTGCGGACGGTACGACGGCGGCACTCACGGCGGCTGCGTCCGACGGGCTGACGCTCGTGGAGACCGGCGAGCCGGTGGACGGGACGGTTACCGCCCGGCTCGCGGACGAGGAGTCGCTGATGTGGGTGCAGTTCGGCGGCGCGGACGGCCGGCAGGTAGTGGTGGAGCTGGCGATGCGCGCCGACAGGTACGCCATCCGCACCAGGGATTCCTCCTCGCCGGTGTTCACCGGGTTCGACGGCGTGCCCACCTTCGACTTCAGGCCCGACCTTGCGGTGGAAGCAAGGTTCGAGCCCTACCCTGAGCCCGTGGATGTGCCCATCTCCACCGCCAACCCGCTGGTGGACGGGGTGCACCGCAGCGTGGGCGAACTGGTGTTCCGGCTGCCCGGCAAGGACCACGAGTACCGGCTCCAGGCCGAGGAGGAGAAGCTGGGTGCGCTGACCGTCACGTTCCACGACGAGACCAACGGCGAATCGACCGACGAATGGCGCAAGGTGTCCACGGCCCGCCCCCGGCCGGACGGCTCCGTGGTGCTGGACTTCAACCGCGCCATCAACTACCCCAGCGCCTTCACGCCGTACGGCACCTGCCCCATGCCGGTGCGGAACAACAGCCTGGACGCCCGGATCGAGGCCGGCGAAAAGCAGCCAGCCTCCTGAAAAACGGACCGCTTCCCTCTGGGCCCGGAGGACCGGTCAGGCGATCGCCGAGACGCCGGTGACCGCCCGGCCCACGATCAGGGTGTTGATCTCGAACGAGCCCTCGTAGGTGAAGATGGCCTCGGCGTCGGCGAAGATCTTGGCCATCCGGTAGTCCGTGACGATGCCGTTGCCGCCCAGGATGGACCGGCCCATTGCCACAGTTTCGCGCATCCTCGCCGACGTGTGGGACTTGGCCAGCGCCACCTGCGCCATCCCGGCGCCCTGATCCTGCAGCCCCGCCTGCGCCTGCAGCTGCGCGATCCGGACCATCATGCCCATGCTCGCCACGGCGTTCCCCAGCATGGACACCAGCTGCTGCTGGATGAGCTGGAACCTCGCCAGCGGACGTCCGAACTGCTGGCGTTCGACGGCGTACTGCCGGGCGACGTCGAACGCTGCCAGCTGCTGCCCCACCGCCTGCCAGGCCACCATGATGCGCGAACCGCGGAGCAGCTCGTTGGTGTCCTCGAAACTGCCGATGCCGGCAAAGCGGTCCGCCTCGGCAACCCGGACGTCCTCGAAGACGATGTCGGCGTTCTGCACCGTGCGCAGCGCGATCTTGTTCTCGATCCGACTCCGGCTCACCCCGGGCAGCGAAGCATCCACGATGAAGCCGCGCACCGCGCCGTCGGACTCGTCGCGCGCCCACACCAGCATGTAGTCGCAGAACGTCCCGTTGCCGATCCACCGCTTGGCGCCGTTCAGCACCCAGCAGTCCCCGGCGTCATCGGCCTCTCCGGTAACACCCGATATCCGGCGCGCCCGCGTCTGCATGCCGCCGGCCACGTCCGAGCCGTGCTCCGGTTCGGTCAGGGCGAAGGCGCCGGTGGTCCTGAGGTTGGAGGCGTCGGCGAGGTACCGGCGGCGCTGGTCCTCGGAGCCGAAGCGGTAGAGCGATTCGACGAAGAGGTCGTGGTGGACCATGAAAAACGTGGCGATCGAGGTGTCCACCCGCGTCATCTCCGCGATCACCAGCCCGGCGAACAGGTGGCTGTAGCCGCGCTGCGCCGGCGTGCTCAGCTCCAGGGCGGCCAGCTTGGGCAGGATGTGCGCGGGGAATTCGGCCCTGTTCCACCAGTCCCCCGCGAACGGCGCGATCTCCGCGGCCAGGAACTCACGCAGCTCGTTCAGCTTCCGCTGCTCGGCGGCGCTGAGCAGGGACTCATAGCCAAAGAAGTCCGCGGTGGGCAGGATGTCGACAGCTGGTGTCACCGGGGCGTTGGCGCCAAGTCCCGTGCGGCTCACTTGGGACCCATCCGGATGGCACCGTCGAGGCGGATGGTTTCGCCGTTGAGCATCGCGTTCTCCACGATGTGCGCGGCGAGGTTTGCATACTCGGCCGGCCGGCCCAGACGGGACGGGTGGGGCACCTGCCGGCCCAGTGACTCCTGCGCCTCCTGCGGCAGCCCGGCCATCATCGGGGTCTCGAAGATCCCAGGCGCTATGGTGACCACGCGGATCAGCGACCGGGCCAGTTCACGGGCCAGCGGCAGGGTCATGGCGGCCACGCCGCCCTTGGATGCAGCGTAGGCAGGCTGGCCGACCTGCCCGTCGAACGCGGCCACTGAGGCGGTGTTGATGATGACGCCGCGTTCCTCCCCGCCGAGCTCCGTGACCACGGGCTCGGTGGCGGCCATTGCGGCGGCGGCCAGCCGGACCACGTTGAACGTCCCCACCAGGTTGATCTGAATGACGCGCTGGAAGGTCTCCAGCGGCAGCACGCCGTCGCGGCCCAGGACCTTGCCCGGCGTGGCGATGCCCGCGCAGTTCACCACGATCCGCAGCGGTCCCAGCCCGGCGGCGGCGTCGACGGCGGCCTGCACCTGGTCCTCGCCCGTCACGTCGGCTGGCACGAAAACCGCCTTGGGGGCTGCCGCCTGGTGGCTCCCAAGGTTCTGCGGGCCGGCCGCGTTCAGTTCGTCGGCATACGCGGCGCCGGCCGAGGAAGCGAGATCGGCGAGCACCACGGAAGCGCCGGCGTCGAACAGCCGCCGGGCCGTGGCGGCGCCCAGGCCGGATGCACCACCCGTGATGAGTGCGACGGAACCCTCGATTTCCATACATCCTCCTTGATGCGGCACCGGTCCATGCGGCCCGGATCCCGGCCGCGAACGTTAGTTAGTGCATGTTAACTGAAATGGACGGCGGATGCACCCGGGGCCGCGCGGTTGCAGGGTGCACGCTAGGCAGGGCGCACGGCTGCAGGGCACGGTTCGTTAGGCTGGCCGCATGACGCAGCCCGATGCAGACGCCACCCCGAATGCCGCTCCCGCCTCCGCAACGGAGTGGGCGGAGCGGGCCGATGTGGCTGCACGGTCGGTGACGCACCTCTTCGGCCAGCGGCTGTTCTTCCTGCCCGGGACGCACATCGCGGCCACCACGCGCCCCTCCGGCCGGATCGGGAACCTCAGCCGCCCGTGGCACTACTGGTGGCAGGCGCACTACCTGGACTGCCTCGTGGACACAGGTCTTCGAGAGCTCGGCAAAGCGGGCACGCCGCCGGCAAAGTTCGACGGCGATGCCCGCCCCAGCGCCGGCCAGCTCGCCTCGCGGCTGGTCACCGGCATCCGGCTGCGGAATTTCCTGACGTACGTCAACAATTACTACGACGACATGGCGTGGCTGGCACTGTCCACGCTCCGGCTGGAGCGGCTGGCCGAAGAGAGCCGCCGGCCCAGCCCGCGCCGGCAGGAGCGAATCCGCAAGAGCCTGACGCTGCAGTTCGACTCGGCGTCCACCGACGACCTGGGCGGCGGCACTTTCTGGAGCACCAAGCGGGACTTCAAGAACACCCCGGCCACCGCCCCCGTGGCGCTCTACTATGCGCGAACGGGCAACGCCGCCAAGGCGCAGGCCCTGCTCGACTGGCTGGAGACGCGGCTGTTCGACCACGCCCGCGGGCTCTATCTGGACGGGATCCGGGTCCGCAGCACCGGGGAGACCGTGCTGGAGGACGCCATCTACACCTACAACCAGGGACCGGTCCTTGGCGCCCTGCTGGAGCTCGGCGGCACCGCCAACCTGGAGCGCACCGCAACCGTGGTGCGCGCAGTGGCGGCCCACCTCACCCTGCCGGCCGCCCCCACCAGGACAAACAACATCAGGACACACGCCACCAGGACAGAGCCCGCCAACACCATGGTTCTCCGCTGCGACGGCACCGGCGACGGCGGGCTGTTCACCGGCATCCTCACCCGCTACCTGGCGCTGGCCGCCAATGACCAACGACTGCCGCAGGACGTCCGGACCACTGCCGCCGGGCTAGTCACCGGCACGGCCGATGCCCTCTGGGCCGGCCGCCGGCTCATTGCGGCGGGCGAACCGCTGGTCCGGCACGGGCAGGCCGGGCGCCCCGTCTTCTCTTCCGAGCCGAAGCGGCCGGCGAGCGATACGTATCCGCCGGGTGCCGCCGTCGAACTTTCCACCCAGCTTCAGGCCTGGATGGCCCTGGAGGCCGCCGCATCGCTGGAATCCGCCCCAAAAGTTCACGACAATTAGGACACGCAACAGTTGCGTAATTGATGTGATCCTCATCACTTAATGACTTTGCGGCTTGGTGCTTAGGTTTGGCTAACCTACAGTTTTTCGAGTGAGCTTTGCCTAACTTCCCAGCTCACAGAGGGCCTCGCCCACCAGACTTTTTCAGAAAGAAGCACCCCGATGAAGATCCGCATCAACGCGCTGGCCGGCATCGCGATCGCCGCCACGGCAGCCCTTGGCCTCTCGGCCTGCGGCTCCAGCTCCTCCCCCGCCGCCTCGTCCTCCGCTGACGCCTCCAAGGGCGAGATCACGGTCTACAACGCCCAGCACGAAAGCCTCACCAAGGAATGGGTGGACGCATTCACCGCGGAAACCGGCATCAAGGTGACGCTCCGCCAGGGTGACGACACCGAGATGTCCAACCAGATCGTCCAGGAAGGCGCGGCCTCCCCGGCGGACGTCTTCCTCACCGAAAACTCCCCCGCAATGGCGCAGGTGGAGCACGCCGGCCTGTTCGCCGACGTCAACAAGGACACCGTGGCCCAGGTTCCGGCGGAGTTCCGCCCCAGCACCAACAAGTGGACCGGCATCGCCGCCCGCTCCACCGTCCTGGTGTACGACAAGAACAAGATCTCCGAGGACAAGCTGCCCAAGTCCATGCTGGACCTGGCCAAGCCTGAGTGGAAGGGCAAGTGGGCAGCCTCCCCCACCGGCGCCGACTTCCAGGCGATTGTCTCCGCCCTCGTAGAGCTCAAGGGCGAAGCCGCTGCCGAGGCCTGGCTGAAGGGCATGAAGGAAAACTCCACCGCCTACAAGGGCAACAGCACCGCCATGAAGGCAGTGAACGCCGGCGAAATCGACGCCGCGCTGATCTACCACTACTACTACTACGGCGACCAGGCGAAAACGGGCGAGAACTCCAAGAACGTCACGCCGTACTACTTCAAGAACCAGGACCCCGGCGCGTTCCTGTCCGTCTCCGGCGGCGGCGTGCTGAAGTCCTCGAAGAACGCTGACAACGCCCAGGCCTTCCTGAAGTTCATCACCGGCAAGAAGGGCCAGGAGATCCTGCAGAAGGGCACGTCCTTCGAATACGCCATCGCTTCCGGCGTCCCCGCCAACGAGAAGCTGGTTCCCATCAAGGAACTCGACGCTCCCACCGTGGACCCCGCCAAGTTGAACTCCCAGAAGGTCACCGAGCTGATGACCAAGGCAGGACTGCTCTAATTCTGTGACCCCGCAAGTATCGGCGCCGGAGACATCCGGAAGCACGACGACGGCGGGCCGGGGCAAGCGCCCCCGCCCGCCTTTCGGCGTTTCCGCAGTAGGCGTCATGGCGGTGCTGATCGCCCTGTTTTCCCTCGTCCCGCTCGGCTACGTCGCGGTGATGACCGCGGCCACCGGCTGGGACACCGCCCTTGAACTGATCGTCCGCCCGCGCGTCGGCGAGCTGCTGCTCAACACCGTGCTCCTGATTGTGCTCACGGTGCCGCTGTGCCTCGTGCTGGGCGTCGGCGGCGCGTGGCTCGTCGAACGGACCACCCTCCGCGGCAAGAAGGTGTGGGCCGTGCTGCTTGCGGCGCCGCTGGCCATCCCGGCGTTCGTCAACAGCTACGCGTGGGTTTCCGCGGTGCCGTCGCTGCACGGCCTGTTTTCGGGCGTGCTGATCGCCACGCTCTCCTACTTCCCGCTGGTCTACATCCCCGCCGCCGCGACGCTGAGCCGGCTGGATCCGGCCGTCGAGCAGTCTGCGGCGTCCCTGGGCCTCGGGGCCTGGCGGGCCTTTTTCCGGGTGGTCCTGCCGCAGCTCCGGATCGCGATGACCGGCGGTGCGCTGCTGGTGGCACTGCACCTGCTGGCCGAGTACGGTGCGTTCGCGATGATCCGCTTCGACACGTTCACCACCGCCATCATGGTGCAGTACCAGTCCACCTTCAACGGCACCGCGGGCACCATGCTGGCCAGCGTGCTGGTGTTCTTCTGCCTCCTGCTGCTCCTGGTCGAGGTGCGCAGCCGCGGCACCGCCCGGTACGCCCGCGTCGGATCCGGTGTCCAGGCCAGGGCCCTGCGGCTGCCCCTGCACTTCTACCAGCTCCCCGCCCAGCTGGCCCTGCTCGCGCTGACCCTGCTGGCCTTCGGGCTGCCGCTGCTGTTCGTGCTGCGCTGGATCTTTGCCGGCGGCGCGGAAATCTGGGCCGCCGACGAATTCGGTCCGGCCCTGTGGCAGACCCTGCTCTACGGGCTGGCAGGCGCCGCGGCCACGACCGTTGTCGCCTTCCCGATGGCGTACCTGGCCGTCCGGCACGCCGGCTGGTTCAGCAAGGCTCTGGAGCTCTCCAACTACGTCACCAGCTCCATGCCGGGCATCGTGGTGGCACTGGCCTTCGTCACCGTCAGCATCCGGCTGCTCCCTAATATTTACCAGACCTCGGGCGTCCTGGTGGCCGCCTACGTCCTCCTCTTCCTGCCGCGCGCGCTGGTGAACATCCGTGCCGGGCTGGCCCAGGCGCCCAAGGAACTTGATGAGGCGGCCCAGGCCCTGGGCACGCCCCCGCTGCTGTCCTTCATCCGCGTGACGCTCCGGCTCACCGCCCCCGCTGCGGCCGGGGGCGCGGCGCTGGTGTTCCTCGGCATTGCCAACGAACTGACCGCCACGCTGCTGCTCTCCCCCAACGGAACCCGGACCCTGGCCACCGAGTTCTGGAGCAAGAGCAGCGAAATCGACTACGCCGGCGCGGCGCCGTATGCGCTCCTCATGATCGTGATCTCGGCGCCCATGACCTATTTGCTCTTCCAGCAGTCCAAGAAAGTAGCGGGACAGTGACCGAACAATCCCCGTCCAGGCTTCCGGAACCGCGGATCTCACCGTCCGTGGCGCCAAGCACCAACAGCCACCTTCAGATCGACGCCGTCACCAAGAACTTCGGCTCGCAGGCCGTCCTCAAGGGCGTGAACCTGGCCGTGGCGAAGGGCGGCACCACCGCGATCGTAGGCCCCTCGGGTTCCGGCAAGACCACCCTGCTCCGGCTGATTGCCGGTTTTGAACACCCGGGCACCGGCACCATCTCGCTGAACGGCTCCCCGGTGGCGGGCGACGGTGTGTGGATGCCGGCGCACAAGCGCCACGTCGGCTACGTGGCCCAGGACGGCGCCCTGTTCCCGCACCTGACCGTGGGGCAGAACATCGCGTTCGGGCTCAGTGCGTCAAAGCTCGACGGCGGCCGGCGCGCGGTTAACGCCCGGGTCAGCGAACTCCTCGAGATGGTCTCGCTGGACACGGCCATGGCCAAGCGCCGGCCACACCAGCTCTCCGGCGGGCAGCAGCAGCGCGTCGCCCTGGCCCGGGCGCTGGCCCGCGAGCCCGAGCTCATGCTGCTGGACGAGCCGTTCTCCGCCCTGGACGCCGGGCTGCGGGTCGCCACCCGGCGGGCGGTGGCCAAAGTCCTCAACGAGGCCGGCGTCACCACCATTCTCGTGACCCACGACCAGGCCGAGGCGCTGTCCTTCGCGGACCAGGTGGCCGTCATGCGCGGCGGCAAGCTGGCGCAGATCGGCAACCCGTTCGTGGTGTACACCCGGCCGGCGGACCGTGCCACCGCTGAGTTCCTGGGCGACGCCGTGATCCTCGATGCGTGGATGGAGGGCTCTCTGGCCACCTGCTCGCTGGGCGGAATCCCCGTCCGGCGTCCGCCCGCGCAGGGCCGCGTCCAGCTCATGCTGCGGCCCGAGCAGATCCGGATCGCCGAGGACGGGCCCATCCGCGGCGTGGTAGTGGACACCGACTACTTCGGCCCCGAGACCACCGTGCGGCTCAAGCTCGCCGTGCCGCCCCAGCTGGCCGGTGCCTTGCCCGACCACCGCTATCCCGGCGGCGGCGAGGTGATCACCATCCGGCACTGGAACGCGTCCATCGCCCAGCCCGGCACCGAGCTCTGCCTGCGCGTGGTGGGCGAAGCCGTGGCGTTCGCGATCGAGTCTGCCTGACGGTCTGCTGACCCTGTCGGTCTGCTGCCGTTCCTGCCAGGTTCGGCCGGCGTGCCCCGGGGACTGCCGGCACGGCGCCGGCGTCTTGCCTGTTCCGCAGGTTCAGCGTGCCGTCAGCACGGTGGCCAGCGGGGTGTACTTGAACGATTTCAGCGTCAGCTTCCCGCCGGCCGTGCCGGCGCTGACCGCCGGCCGCCCGGACTTCGGCAGCACCACGGAGGTCAGGGTCTGCTCGCCGCCGTTCACAAAGACCTCCGCCGAGGAATAGTCCACGAAGATGGTCAGCTCCACGGAGCCCCGGCCCGGCGCGCTGCCGGTGCGGGGCGGGCTCTGGGCGCTCCGCCGGTCCGTAAAGAGCGGTCCGAGGGCGTCCGCGCCCGGGACCAGTGCAGCCCGGCTCACCCACGCCGTCCCCGACGCGAAGTTGTAGCCGACCGTGGCGAAGTCCGCCCCGCCGCTGCCCAGCTTCAGCAGCGCCTCCGTGCCGTCGTCGTTCGCTGAACGCTCCAGGGTCACATCCAGCCGGTACGCTCCGCCTGAGGGCTGGGGAAGCCCGCCGGCGCCGTCCGGGGTGAGTGCCCTGCTGTCTGCCGTCTTGGCTTCGCCGTCCAGCGCCGACAGGGCCGGCGTGGGGGTGGAGACGAGCGTGGGCCGGCCCTGCACGGTTTTCAGCCGGATGTCCCGGACGATCGAGTCGGCGCCGCCCTGCCAGTCGGTGGTGGGCAGCTGCCGGGCATAGGTCCAGTTGTTCATCCAGCCGATCGCGTGGCGCGATGCCATCCGTTCGTTTTCCGGACGCCGGGGATCGTCCCAGGTGACGGCTGCATAGAAGTCCGCGCCGGCGTCGAGCCACTGGTGTTTGTCATCCGCGGGGGTGAACTTGGTTCCGTCAAAGGTCCCGGTCCAGTAGGCCACCCCGGTGGTCCGGCCCTCGGCGGTGCCGTTCGCGCTGGCCGCCAGAACCCAGGTGCGCTTGGCGGGGTCGCCGTCGACGTCCAGCTGAAAGAGGTCGGGGCATTCGAGGATCCCCAGGCCCTTCCGCTCGAAGCCGGACGCATAGCGCCAGTTCTTGAGGTCCTTCGAGGTGTACAGGCCGATCTTTTCCCCCTCGGCCAACGCCATGACCCACTGTCCGTGAACCTCGTCGCGGATGATCTTGGGGTCGCGCCAGTGCTGCGCGCCGGGGTTGTCCATGACCGGATTCCCGTCGGCGGCCTTGAAGGTGTACCCCTTGTCCGTGGAGTAGAACAGCGACTGCCGCTGCACGCCCTTGTCCTGCTGGGTCAGGACGGCGACGACCGCGCCCTTGCCGAAGCCGGCCGTGTTGTCCTGGTCCACCACGGCGCTGCCGGTCTCAATGTCCCCGAGGCCGTTCTTGAACTTCTCGATGGCAACGCCCTCGTCCTTCCAGTGCACCAGGTCCGTGCTGGTGGCGTGGAACCATTCGGTGCCGTTCCCCTCGGGGTGGTCCGCGTTGTAGAGGTAGTAGTAGTGCCAAACCCCGTCCAGCAGGAAGGGCCGCTGCGGATCGTTCATCCACTCCTTGGCCGGGGTGAGGTGGTAGGAAGGCCGGAACTGCGAGGCGCCCTCGGGCCTGCTGAACGATTTCGGGGCCTCACTCTGCGTGCCGCTGCCCTGGGGTGCGCTGCTTTGGGGTCCGCTGCTTTGGGGTGCGGCGCCGCCCTGTGTTCCGCCGTCGTTTGAACGGCCGGCCAGGCCGATGACCGTCGCCGCGAACAGCACCAGGGCCAGGACCACAGCCACGGCGATCCACCGCCCGCGGGGGCCCAGCGTGCGTAGGGAATACCGCTGCATGTCCGCCGTTCGTGTTGGGAGTTGGCATCAATTTTAGCGTGGACGGCCTTTTCGATGCCCCGGCGCGCGGTTTGACAGGCTCAACCGGCAGGCTGATCGGAATGCGGCAGCGGGCGCTTCTTCTGCGGATACGGCGTCTCACCGCGCGCCAGCATCTCGACGAATCCGGCGATCTTCCGCTCCCGGGTCGACGCCTGTTTGACCGAGTTGGTGCGGTAGATCAGGGCGTAGCGGTTCACGGACGTGAGGACATCGAACATGGCTTGCGCCTTGGGCACGGCGGCAATGGCGGCGGCCAGATCCGCCGGGACCTCCGCCGTCGCCTGCCCCGAATAGGCGGCTTCCCAGCGGCCGTCGGCTTTGGCGGCGTCGACGGCGGCGCGGCCCGGGGCTGTCATCTTTCCTTCCGCCTCGAGGCGGGCCACATGGCCCACGTTCCGTTCCGACCAGGGGCTTTTGGCACCCCGGCGGGTCATGCGCTGGAGGTAACTGTCGGCGTCGCGCTTTTTGACCTGCCCGTCGATCCAGCCGAAGCAGAGCGCCTCGTCCAGGGCGGCGTCGTAGTCGAGTTCGGTGACGTTGCCGCCCTTTTTGTGCAGGACCAGCCACACGCCGGGGCTGTCGCTGTGGTGGGATTCCAGCCACGTCCGCCAGGCGGCGGCATCGGGCACCAGCAGTTCCTCGAGTTCAACGGCCATGCGCCTATTCTGCCTTCGGTGCTTCCGGATTCAACCCGGCACCCGGTGATTCGCCCCGGTGCCAGGCGATTCAAGACGTGGCATCATGGCCATGTCGGCGACGTTTTCGAAGATCCTGGTGTTTCGAGTTCGAGGAGAGAGCATGCTTCGTGTCCGCCCCATCCACTTCACGTCCCGGGTTGAATCCTGGGAGCGGCTCCTCACCGACCTGGGGATGATCAAGTCCACCGACGAGGGCTCCTGGCGGGAGTTCGACGCAGGTGCGGGCCGGCTGGCGCTGCACCAGGCCGAGCCGGGCGCGGCCGAGGACGGCGTCACGCACTTTGGCGTGGAGGTCGGCGACCTCGAGGAGTTTGCCCGGCGCACCAACCAGTCCGGCGCGGAATCGGACACCACCTCCGCTGAGCTGGTCCGGGCGGACCACGGCGATTCCTGCCGGATCACGGGCGCGGACGGCTTCAGCTTCTTCGCCGACAAGGCCGCCCACGGAGCCAACTGCGCGGATGCGGATCCGGCGCTGGCCGTGGTGGAGGTCTGGTTCAGCGAGGACGTGACAGCGGCGGCCCAGGCGCTGCGGGACATCGGCGCACGGTTCCGGCCGGTCCCGGACGATGACGAAACCGCCGACTTCACCGCAAAGAACGGCGGCGTGCTCATGGCGCGGCCCGGCACGGGTGCGGCGCACGCAGGCCTGGGGTTCGAGTATGCCGGGGACCTTGAGGCAGTGCGGGACCGCCTCACGGCCGCGGGACACGACGTGACGCTGACCGAGGAGGCCTTCGGACGCACCCTCCATGTTGAGCACCCGGACAATGGGGGCGCCGCGGGCCAGCGGGCACCCCTCTGGATCTCGGCCCGGCGCCCTTCGTAGCGTGCTCCGGCGCGGGCACCGGCACCGCCAAATCGAGGGGTGAGATCTCGTCGCTTGGCCACCGCCAAGCGACGAGATCTCACGCTTCGGCGGCTGGACCTGTGGCGATGGGGTAAAAATGATTCATGAACGTGCGCACCCCTGACCCCAACCCCGGCTGGCTCTCGGACGAAGATCTCTTCGAAGCCAGAGGCAGGCTCCCCATGGTCTACGTGGAGGCCGTGCCGGTCCGGCTGGATCCGCTGGGGTTCGTGAACGAGGTGGGCACGCTCCTGCAGGCGGACGAGGACGGCACCATGGTCAGGTCCCTTGTCTCCGGCCGGGTGCTCTACCGCGAGACCATCCGCGCCGCGCTCCTTCGCCACATGGAGAAGGACCTCGGCCCGCTGGCCTTCCCGCAGCTCCCCATCAGCCCCGTGCCGTTCACCGTGGCGGAATACTTCCCCGCGCCGTCGCACACCGGCTTCACCGACGACCGCCAGCACGCCGTGTCACTGGCCTACATCATCCCCGTGACCGGCGAATGCGAACCCCGCCAGGACGCGCTGGAGCTGACCTGGATGACGCCCCAGGAAGTGCTCAGCGACGGCGTGCAGCTCGAATTCACCGGCGGCCGCGGCGCCCTGGTCCGGCAGGCTTTGGCCTACGCCGGCGTCGGCGCCTGACGCCCGGGAGCCCGCGCCTCCCCGACTTCGCACCCTCTCCTTTGTAGACTGTTGGGCGGACCGCAAGAGAACTTAAGGACTCCCGATGAACCACCCTGCAGCTGCCAAGACCTTCCGTGAACAGCAGGCGGGCTCTCTGCGGGCGGGCGACCACCTTCTCCTGCCGGACGGCGAGCGGTCCGCGGAAATCCACTCAGTGGAAGTCGAGACCGACGATTTCGGCAGCCCCGCCATCGTCCTCGCGACCCTCACCGGCGGCGGCACGCTGCGCATCGCTGCCGGCTCGTCCGTCCGGATCCCCGGACCCGCGGCTGACGACGTTCCCGCCCCGGACGCCGCCGGCAACGGGACGCCCAAGTCCGCTGCCGCCGTCGAACACGCCGCAGACGGCGCCGGAACCGCGGATACCCCAACTTCAGAGGCCCAGGCGTCCGACGCCGGCACTCCCCTTTCGGTAGTGGGGAACGAAGCAGCCGGCGAGCCTTCCCGCACGGCGCCCGCCGCCGTCGTCGTACCTCCGCTGCCGTCCACCACCCCGGTGGTAGTCGGCCCCAGCGCCGAAGACCTGGCCCTGATCCCGGAGCCGTCCGGAACGCCGGAATCCGTAGTGGAAGCCGTGGCGGAGGCCCATCCGGATTCCGTCGGGGTGCAGCTGCTGGCCGACAAGCTGGTCAAGGGCATCAACACCAAGTCGGGCAGCTGCCTGAAGGACCTGAGCGACCTCGCGCACGAGCTGTTCATCATGCTCAAGGACGCCGAGGCGTCGCTGACAGTGGCCGACCTGCTGAACGTGCTGCCCTTCGACGGCAACCCGGGGCGCTGGGCATCGGTGGAGGCGTCGCTCGCGCTGTCCAGCTATGTATGCCGGCAGACGGGGCACAAGGACCGTGCCGCCGTGTATGAGAAGCTGCTCCGGGCGCCGGACAACCAGGAGACGGATCCGTTCAAGGCGCGGATGCAGGCCCGCGTGCGGCAGCGCTCACTGAACGAGCCGAACCTGTACGACAAAGAGATTTTCCGCGCCATCGACAACTCCAACCATGAGGCTGAGAAAGAGTGGCGGCGGCTGCGCCTCGAATCGCTGCTGTTCCTGCGCGCCCACGGCGGATCGCAGACCATCAGCGGGTCGGAACTGGAGCGGCGGATTGCGAACGAGCTGGAGTCCGTGCGGGGCTAAGGCCGCCGCGCTTTTACGTCGGGGCGGCCGCACCCCCTTTCCGCCGGAGATTCCTCTAGCCCGGGTTGCGCCCCAAGTTGTAGATTCAGGCCATGACGAACAATCTCAGCGTTGTGATCAATTCGGACGCGCCACAAGTTTGGACGATGCTGCGTGAACCCTCGAAAGTCGCGCAGTGGCATGGCTGGGAAGCCGACGAGCTGGCGGCGGAAATCAATCAGATCTACTTCAACAAATCAGTGGTTGAAGGGCCGGACCACACCACACTGACTGTCGAGAACGGCGACATCTTCACGCTGAAGCCCGTGCCCACCGGAACCGAGGTCAGCGTCACCCGCGCCGGGGTGGACCACAACTCCGAATGGGCCGCATGGGACGAGGACATCACCCAGGGCTGGCTGATCTTCCTGCAGCAGCTGCGGTTCGCGCTGGAACGCCATCCCCACGGCACGCGCCGCACCTGCTACTTCTCCGTCCCCGGCTCGGGCGGCTCCGCCATCGAGAAACTCGGGCTCAAGGACATCCCCGCCGCCGGCGAGGAGTACTCACTCACGCTCGGCACCGGCGAGGAGGTCTCGGGCAGGGTCTGGCACAAGACAAACCACCAGGTGGGGCTCACCGTCAACAGCTACGCGGAGCACGGTGACGGCCTGCTGATAGTTGCCGACCAGCCCGTGATCCCCGAGAAAAGGCCCGACGGCGGCTCGATGGTGATCCTCTCGCTGTACGATCTCGGCGCGCATAGCATGGAAACGATCCGCTCCCTGTGGGACGACTGGCGCTCTGAGAACTACCCCACATCAGAACCCCTCCAGTGAAGGTTCGCGGCTGTTAGCTGGCACACTTGAACCGTGCCAGCCAATCCTGAACCGTCCTCCCCTTCACCGGCTTCCGAACTTACACCGGCCGGCCGGCAGTCCGGGTTCTCCTTCCGGGTAGGCAAGCGGCTCACGGAAACATGCAGCCCGGCCCCCCAGCAGGAGGAGGCCAACGGAGGCGGGTTCCTGGGCCGGACCGGCACTATCACCACCCCGCACGGCGAGATCCAGACGCCGGCCTTCATCGCCGTCGGAACCAAGGCCACAGTCAAGTCAGTGCTTCCCGAGTCCATGGCCGAACTCGGCGCGCAGGCCCTGCTGGCCAACGCCTACCACCTGTATCTGCAGCCCGGTCCCGAGATCCTGGACGAAGCCGGCGGCCTCGGCGCGTTCATGAACTGGCCCGGGCCCACCTTCACCGATTCCGGCGGTTTTCAGGTGATGAGCCTGGGCTCGGGGTTCAAGAAGGTCATCGACATGAAGACTGCGCCTTCCCCGGACCAGGCCCTGCCGGACGACGCCGTGGCCGCCGGCAAGGAACGCCTGGCCCACGTGGACGACGACGGCGTGTGGTTCAAGAGCCACCTCAACGGGGACCGCCACCGCTTCTCGCCCGAGATCTCCATGCGGGTCCAGCACCAGATCGGCGCGGACATCATGTTCGCCTTCGACGAGCTCACCACGCTGCAGAACTCCCGCGGCTACCAGGAGGAATCGCTGGAGCGCACGCGGCTGTGGGCCGTCCGCTGCCTCGAGGAGCACTTCCGGCTCACGTCCGAGCGGGCGGGCAAGCCGTACCAGGCGCTGTTCGGTGTGATCCAGGGCGCCCAGTACGAGGACCTGCGCCGCAAGGCCTGCCGGGACCTCGGTGCCATGGCGTTCGACGGCTACGGGATCGGCGGGGCCCTCGAGAAGGAGAACCTGGGCACCATCGTGCGCTGGTGCAACGAGGAACTGCCCGAGAACAAGCCGCGGCACCTGCTGGGCATCTCGGAGCCGGACGACATTTTCACCGCCATCGAGAACGGCGCCGACACCTTCGACTGCGTCTCCCCCACGCGGGTGGCCCGCAACTCCGCGTTCTACACGCCCGACGGCCGCTTCAACCTGTCCGGCGCCAAGTACAAGCGCGACTTCGGTCCCCTGCAGGAGGGCTGCGACTGCTACGCATGCCTGAACTACTCGCGTGCTTACATCCACCACCTGTTCAAGGCCAAGGAAATGCTCTCCGCCACGCTGATCTCCATCCACAACGAGCGCTTCGTGGTGAAGATGGTGGACGACGCCCGGCTGGCGATCGACTCCGGCGACTTCTTCGAGTTCAAGGCCGCGACACTGGGGCGCTACTACACGTAGGGTCTCCCCCGCCCTTGGCCCGCCCATTTCGACGGTTCCCCGTCCACTAGACGTTGCCGGACGTCTAGCGGGCATGGAACCGTCGAAACGGGCTGTTTCCACATAGGGGTGGGAGTCGCTGGGCCTCCGCTTCCAGAGCGGCCAAGGTGGAAACATGAGCCAACCTTTAGCCGGGCTGCCCGCACGGGAGAACCTTTGGCGTACGGAGCAACTCCTCCAGCGCGGGCTGAACTCCCGGGCACTCACGAGACTGGTTAGGGACGGAACGCTGGTCCGGGTGCGCCGTGGCTGCTATGCACGCGGCCAATGGTGGACGGACCTGAATCGCTCTGCCCGCCGCAGGCAGCTTATCTATGCCCATGCCCATGGCACACGCACGACGTCGGCCGGAGGCTTCGTTTACAGCCACACCTCAGGTGCCAGTCTCCAGAGCCTCCACCTGTGGGGAGTCGACGATGTCGTCCATCTGACCCAGGCTGGCTGTCCCTCAGCAGTCTCGCACGGCCGCGGCGTGGTGGCCCATACCCGGCGTCTGAGCAGCCGTGAGGTGACCTTTGTTAATGACCTGCCGTGCACCTCGCTAGAGCGGACCGTGGTGGACTGCTGCCTGATGTTTAACATGCGCCAATCCCTGATTCTGGTGGACCACGCCGCCCGTCTGGGGGCCGACCTGCACCTGCTGCGGGACTACTGCACCGCGTTGGCGGGGCGCAACGGCGTCATCGCATTGCGACGGGCGCTGGAGTTGGTGGACGCCCGCTCCGAATCTGCCGGTGAGAGCCTGACCCGGGAACTCATTCATCGGCTCAGGATCCCCGCGCCAGAACCGCAATACGTAGTGCGGACACCCCTGGGCGAACACCGGCTGGACTTTGCGTGGCCTGCACAAAGGGTCGCTCTGGAGTTCGACGGCAAAACAAAGTACTTCGATTACCGGCCCACCAGCGAGGTCGTGTTTCAGGAGCGCAGACGAGAAAAGGCGCTCATGGAGCAGGGGTGGATTTTTGTCCGGGTCGAGTGGAAGGACCTGTTTCGGGAACAGGAGTTCAAATACCGGCTGCTTCGGGCTCTCGAACAGGGATCGGATAGTGCACAGCCGGCCCCGTTTCGACGGTTCCCTGCCGGTTAGACGTTGCTAAACGTCGAATGGGCACGGTTCCGTCGAAACGGCGGCGGCGGCACGCCCCCTGGGACCCAAAGGTCACCGCGGTGCCAGCCACCCGCCGTCGTGCGTTACCGCCTGTAAATTACTTGAAAGTCAGGCCTTGACGAAGTCGTCGTCGTCATCCTTGCGCGCGGCGCCCGCCGGGGCACTGGTCTGGACACCGGACCCAGCCGCGCCGGACCAGGCGTGGCCCTGCTCGCGGTCCAGGTGCGTCGTCTTCTTGTTCTTCAGCGCAAAGACGTAGACCAGCAGGGACACGCCGATGGCGATGGTGACGTACGTGAAGAAGAGATCCACCTGTTCGGCCTTCTGCAGGGCGGCGCCGATGAGCGGAACCGTCCCGCCGAAGAGCGAGTTGGCGATTGCGTAGCCCAGGCCGACGCCGAGTGCGCGGATGGAGGCCGGGAAGAGCTCGGCCTTCACGAGCGCGTTGATGGAGGTGTAGCCGCCCACGATCAGCAGGCCGCCCATCATCAGCAGGAACGCGGTGAAGGGATCCTTGGTGCCGGCCAGCGTGGAGAGCAGCGGCCAGGTGAACAGCACGCCGGTGATGCCGAACCAGAGGAGCAGAGGCTTGCGGCCCACCTTGTCGGAGATGATGCCGTAGACCGGCTGGAGCAGCATGAAGATGAACAGCGCCCAGAAGTTGATCACGGACGTGTCCGTCTTGGCGATGCCGGACGTATCGTTCATGAACTTCAGGATGAAGTTGGTGTACGTGTAGAAGGCCACCGTGCCACCCAGGGTCACGCCGATGCAGATCAGCAGCGGCTTCCAGTGCCGGGTGAAGAGCAACCGCAGCGTGCCGGGCTGGGCCTCGCCGGACGCGGCAGGAGCCTTGGCCGCCTGCACCTGTTCCGCGGAGACTGTCTCCTCCATGGAGCGCCGCAGCCACAGCACCACCAGCGCAGCAACGCCGCCGATGGCGAACGGGATGCGCCAGCCCCACTCCTTCAGCAGGCCGTCGCCCAGGGTGTTCTGCAGGATCACCAGCACCAGCAGGGCCAGCATCTGGCCGCCGACCAGGGTCACGTACTGGAAGCTGGAGAAGAAGCCGCGGCGCCTGGAGGTGGCAGCTTCGGACATGTACGTGGCGCTCGTGCCGTATTCGCCGCCAACGGAGAAGCCCTGCAGCACACGGATGAGGATCAGCAGGACCAGGGCCCAGATGCCAATGACATCCTGCGTCGGGAGGACGGCTATCGCGAACGAGCCCGCGGACATCAGGGTTACGCTGAGGGTCAGGGCGGCCTTGCGCCCGTTGCGGTCCGCGTAGCGCCCGAAGAACCAGCTCCCGATGGGACGCATGAGGAACGAGGTCGAGAAGACGGCCATAGCCTCGAGTCCGGCCTGCAGCTCGTCCTTGGAGTTGAAGAAGTGCGCCTGGAAGTAGGCCGCGAAGACCGTGTAGACGTAGAGGTCGTACCACTCGACGAGGTTGCCGGCGGAGCCCTTGAGGATGTTGCTTACGGCCCTGCGTGTCTGTGCGGCCTCGCTGGGTACCGCGCTGTGGGGCGCGGCGTGCTGGGTGCTCATCAATGAACCTTCCTGGTCGGTGCCATCGTCGGCGTCCGAGGTGCGAAATGGGTGTCCTGCCGGAATCCCCGTTCCGGGCTTCCCTGTGCCTGTCCGGCGGCGTTGAGCGGTTCCCCGCCGGCAGCCCCGGACCCGGCGCCTTGCCGGCAGATCCTGCAAGGGGACACCTGCCAACTTATGCGTGATCCTTGGCACATCCAACGTGGAGAGGCATTTCCTAACACTTCCTTAAGAATTGGAAACTGCCGACGGCGGCGGGTCGCCTTTGCACTTCACCCGACGGCATTGAAGGCATTCCGTCGTTCCCAATCGCCAGCGACAAGGCGAAATCCGCGGACAAGGAGTAATGTCCAAACGGACTCCGAGGTCCCCCGACAGCAACGAAGGCAGAGGAAACAGGCAATGCGCGTGCTCATCGTCGAGGACGACGACGCGATGGCGTCGGCCCTCGAGGCGGCTGTCGTTTCCGCAGGGCACAAGGCTCAGCGGGTGTCCCGGGGCGCGGATGCACTGCTGGTCCACCGGGAGCACGATCTCATCCTCCTGGACCTCGGGCTCCCGGACATGGATGGCCTCGAACTCCTGCGCAAACTTCGCCAGGTCACCGCCTGTCCCGTCCTCATCCTCACAGCACGCGACGACGAGCGCAGCGTGGTCCTGGGCCTCCGCTCCGGCGCTGACGACTACCTGGTCAAGCCGGTCAAGCTGGTGGAACTCCTCGCGCGGATTGAAGCGGTCACCCGGCGGGTGGGCCGCAGCGGTCCCGAGAAGTCACACAGCATCGTCCTGGGGGAACTCGACGTCGACCTTGACCGGCGGGTGGCTGCCATCGGATCCCGGGTCCTCCCACTGACCGCAACGGAATTCGACCTCTTGGCCCTGCTGGCCCGGAACGCCGGCTCCGTGGTGACCCGCGAACAGATCCTCGACGCCCTGTGGGGTGATGCTTTCCTGGCTTCGTCCCGGTCCTTGGACGTGCACCTCACCGGGCTGAGGTCCAAGCTGCAGATGCCCGGCTTCATCATCAACGTCCGGGGCGTGGGATACCGGGTTGAAGCGGAACCGGCGTGAAGCGCCGGGTCCTGGGCATCCTGAGCCTGTTCGCCCTGGTGATGGTGGTGGCGATCTCCAGCGCCATCCTCAGCTCGGCCGGGCGGGAGCTGACCCAGGAAGTCCAGATCAACCGTGTCTCGGCACTCAACCGGTTTGCCCAAGTTGCGTACGACGCCTCGCAAAGTGGCGACCCGAGTCAGCTCCGCCGCGAGATGGAGCGTTACTCCGGCCTTTACGGGGAGGGCATCCTGGTCCGGCTGCAGGAAACCGCCACGGTGCAGTCCGGCGGACTCAGCACGGACCGACCCGATGTGCGGGACGCCATCTCCCGCGCCAGCCTGAACCTCAATGACACGACCCTCGAGCCGCTGCAGCCGTTTGGCTCCGACAGGGCACTTATTTCGCGCTCGTTCGGGAGCGCCAGCCAGGTGCTGGGTGAGGCCGTTCTGGAAGTGGACCTCGGGGCCGCACGGCAGAAACTCCGTGAACGCTGGCTGCTGGTGGGCCTGGGTGCAGCAGGCCTTTCGGCGGTCCTGCTCCTGGGGGCGCTCCGTGCCACAGGATGGGTGATCCGGCCGGTGCTGCGGTTGAACGCTGCGGTCGCGGAACTGGAAGCCACCGGCCGGGCCGCGCGGTTGCCCGAAGCCGGGCCGCCCGAGCTCAAGGAACTGAGCCGCTCCTTCACGAAAATGGCCGAGACCGTGAGCAGCAGCACCGAGTCCCAGCGCCGGCTCATTGCCGACACCTCCCACCAGCTCCGCAACCCCATCGGGGCCCTGCGGCTGCGGATCGACCTGCTGCAGCTGGAACTCCGGACAGACTCTGAACGGGCCAAAGCTGAGGGGGTCGTGAAGGAACTTGAGCGCGTCGAGGAGATCCTGGACGATGTCCTGAAGTTGGCTACCGCCGAGCACCGGGCCTCCGAAGGTGCGGCCAACCAATCCATCAGGCCGGGCGCGGGCGGCTCGGTGCAGCCCATCGATCCCTACCCCGTGCTGCAGGAGGGAGTAGACCGCGCCCGCCCCGCAGCCAAACACGTCGGCTCCAGGCTCGTTTTGAAGGCTCCTCCGCAGCCGCCCCTGCAGCTTCACTGCAGCGCCGCCGAGCTGGCCCAGATGGTGGGTGAACTGATCACCAATGCCATCAAGTACGCGCCCGGGGCCGCCATCACGGTGGGCGCCCGCCCGCTGGGCGGCTCTGTGGTGGTTGAAGTGTCCGACGACGGCCCGGGGCTGCCGCCCGAAGAGCTCGCCGCTGCAGCCACACGGTTTTGGCGTTCCCCGCGCCACGCCGGCATTCGGGGCACGGGACTGGGAATGACCATTGTGGACCGGCTGGCGGGTGCGAACGGAGGACGCCTGACGCTTCGGGGACGTGATCCGCACGGTCTGCTTGCGCTCCTGGAGTTTCCCGCCGCTTCGGCAACAAGCGCTCCGTCAGCAGCCGTTCGGGCAGCAGAAGGGGACCACGGCCCTGGAGGAAGCCCTGGGGCTGGCGCCGCTGTGCGGAAAAGACGGCGGCCGTGAGCCCGAGGATACAAGACCCGGTGGGCCGGCGCGGGGTCCTGAAGTCCGGACTGGGCCTGCTCCTCGGGGCCGTTTGCCTGCCGGGCGTGGCCGCATGCACTGCGTCACCGGGTCCGGCCAGGGTGACCGTGGCCGGCGGTGAAGCCGGCGGCTTCTACCTCGAGTTCGCCACGCTTCTCGCCGAATCGTTCCAGCGCCACGGAATCGCGCAACGCGCGGAAGCCCTGACCACCGGCGGCAGCCTTGACAACATGAGGCGACTGGCCGCCGGCGAGGCAACGTTCGCCGTCGCGCTCCTCGATGCCGCAGTGCAGCAAGCTGGTGCGCGGCAGGCGGTAGGCCCGCCCGCCGGGGCGATGGCCGCCGTCGGGAAGGTCTACGAAAACTATGTCCACTGCCTGGTGCGGCGGGACAGCGGAATCGGGAACCACACCGACCTCAAGGGCAGGAGGATCGGGATTGGTGAGGCGGGCTCTGGAACATCGCTGACGGCCGGCAGGATTTTGGAAGTGTCAGGGCTGGCAGCCTCGGCTGGGGCCGTTACGGAACTCAATCTTGGCCTCAACGACGGGCTCGCCGCGCTCCGGAAGAAAGGCGTGGACGCGATGTTTTGGTCGGGCGGTGTGCCGACAGCCGCCATTACGGAGGCGAACGACGAGCCTGGGCTTCGGCTGCTCGACCTGTCCAACCTGGTCCGGCCCCTCCGCGAGCGCTTCGGCGCCTTCTACGACCGCGTGCTGATTTCCGGAAGCGGCTACCCGGGAGCCGGGTCCGTCTGGACCGTGGGCGTGGCGAACCTGCTGCTCTGCCGGAACGACCTCGACGGCGGCATCGTCCGGAACACCGTCAGGCTGCTGGTGGACCACGCCGACGAGCTCGTTCCGCGGTCCAGCCTCGGCGTCCAGTTCCTGAGCCCGGACACCCTGATCAACACGGCCGACCTGCCCCTGCATCCGGCTGCAGCGGAGGCCTACCGCACGCTGCACGGTTAGGCAGTGCCCCAACTGCGGCCGGCCTTCGGGACAGGGCAGGGCAGGCGCGGCATGGCAGGATGGAACGATGACTTCTGTTGTTTCTGAGAACCTTTCCGGGGCGAACACCACCGCCGCTCCCGCCGTCGTCCTGACCATCGCGGGTTCGGAGGCGACCGGAGGCGCCGGAGCCCAGGCCGACCTGAAGACGTTCCAGCAGCTCGGCGTTTTCGGCATCGCCAACCTCACGTGCATCGTCTCCTTCGATCCGAACAATAAGTGGAACCACCGCTTTGTTCCCGTGGACCAGGAAGTCATCGCGCACCAGCTGGAGGCGACGACGGCGGCCTACGGTGCCGCTTCCGGCGCACCTTCAGTGCTGGACACCGTAAAGATCGGCATGCTTGGCAGCCCGGCCACCATTTCGACCGTTGCCTCCGCACTGTCCGCCGGGGAGTTCGCCAATGTGGTGCTGGATCCCGTGCTGATCTGCAAGGGCCAGGAGCCGGGCCACGCGCTGGACACGGACCAGGCGCTGAAGGCACAGATCCTCCCGCTGGCCACGTTCGTCACGCCCAACCACTTCGAGGCGGAGTCCCTGTCCGGCCTGGAGATCACCGACGTCGAATCCCTCAAGGCCGCGGCGGTCCGCATCCACGAGGTGAGCGGGGCCGTGGTGCTGGCCAAGGGCGGCGTTCGCCTGTCCGGTCCCGACGCTGTCGACGTCTTCTACGACGGCGAAACCCTCGAGGTCCTGACGGCCCCGAAGGTGGGGGAGGTGGCCGTCTCCGGCGCCGGCTGCTCGCTCGCCGCGGCGGTGACGGCCGAACTGGCCAAGGGAGCTACGCCGCTGGAGGCCGCGCGGACCGCAAAGGACTTCGTGACCGCTGGCATCCGCAACCGCGTGGCCTCCGGCGCCCCGTTCGACGCCCTCTGGCAGGGCGGCCCGCGCTAAGCCCCGGCGGGGACCCTCTCTCACCTTCCGCAGGTTTGGAGCGACGCTCTCTCACCTTCCGCAACGTTTCCGGCAACGCTCTCTCGGTCCGCGTGCGCATCCTCGAGGCACCCCGGCCGATCGTGGATCGAACTGACGGCGGTGTTTCTCCCACCGAGTTCCGGGGCCAGTAGCCGCCTTCTGTACCGCCCGCCGTCGAACGCGTACGACGGCGGGAACGCTACCGCCGCGGAATATTCCGGAGGTTGCTGCGTGCCATGCTGACGGCCTCGCCGGCGCCGCGGTTCAGGACCACCTTGGACATTGCCGTCGCGAAGCCAAGCACCTGCGATCCCTTGATCTTCGGCGGGATGGACAACGCTTTCGGGTCGGTGATGAGCTCCACGAGCGACGGTCCCGGGTGAGCGAAGGCTTCGCGGTAGGCGTCCTCAATCCTGGTCGGGTCTGTGACCCGGACTGCATGGAAACCGAGCGCCCGGGCGACTGCGGAGTAATCGGCGTCGGGCACGTCAACACCGAAGTCCGGCAGCCCGTCCACCAGCATTTCGAGTTTGACCATGCCGAGCGTCGAATTATTGAAGACCACCACGTTGACCGGCAGCAGGTGCGCGGCAACGGTGATGAGCTCGCCCAGAAGCATGGACAGGCCGCCATCGCCGGAAACTGAGATCACCTGTCGTCCTGGGTATGCCACCTGTGCCCCGATGGCATGCGGCAGGGCGTTGGCCATGGAGCCGTGGAGGTAGGAGCCGATCAGCCGGCGGGTGCCCAGCGGGTTGATGTACCGGGCTGTCCACACGTTGCACATGCCGGTGTCCGCGGTGAAAACAGCATCCTCGGCCGCTACCTGGTCCAGGAGGGACGCCGCGTATTCCGGATGGATGGGGACCTTCTTCCCGACATTCCGGGTGTAGGCGCCGACGGCCTTGTTCATGAGCCTGTCGTGCTTCTTCAGCATCTGGTTCAGGAAGCGCCGGTTTTTCTTGGGGGCTACCAGCGGCATCAGCGCTTTGAGGGTCGGCAGCACGTCGCCATGGACGGCGATGTCTACGTCGGTCCGCCGGCCGAGCTTATCCGCAGCCCGGTCCACCTGTGCGGTACGGGTGTCCGGAAGAAACTGGTCGTATGGGAAGTCGGTGCCGAGCAGGATCAGCAGGTCGGCGTCCTCGATACCTTCCGCCGCGGCGCCGTAGCCCAGGAGGCCTGTCATGCCGATGTCGTACGGGTTGTCGTACTGCAGGAAGTCCTTGCCCCGCAGCGTGTGGCCGATCGGCGCGCCGATCAGCTCGGCGAGTGCCACAACCTCGTCGTGGGCGCCCTGGGTGCCCGCTCCGCCGAAGATAGCCACCTTGTCTGCCGCGTTGATGGCCTCGGCGAGTTCGCGGACGCTTTCCGGGGCGGGCATGAGCGTTGCGGGCCGGAACGTTGCGGGAAGCGGGGTGGCGCCGGTGGCCTCCAGCCCGGCTATATCGCCGGGAACGGTGACGACGGCGACTCCGCCCAGGGCGACGGCGTGCTGGATCGCGCTGTGCATCACCCGGGGCGCCTGTTCGGCCGTGCTGATGAGCTCTGAGTAGACGGAGCATTCGTTGAAGATCCGGTCCGGATGTGTTTCCTGAAAGAAGCCGCTGCCGATCTGCTTGCTGGGGATGTGCGAGGCGATGGCCAAGACGGGCGCCCCGGAGCGGTTGGCGTCGTACAGGCCGTTGATCAGGTGGAGGTTGCCGGGGCCGCAGGAGCCGGCGCACACGGCCAGCTTTCCTGTCAGCTGGGCCTCGGCCGCCGCAGCGAAGGCTGCGGCCTCTTCGTGCCGGACATGGATCCAGTCGATGCCGCCCTGCTTTGAGCCGCCGGTCTGGCGGACGGCGTCGACGATCGGGTTGAGGCTGTCCCCGACGATTCCGTAGATCCGCTGCACGCCGGCAGCCTGGAGTTGTTCGATGAGCTGGGTGGCAAGTTCCTTGGCCATGGGTGCACGCTCCCGCAATCAGTTGGATGGGCCGACAAGGGCCAATATAGTCCGCCCACCTTGGCGCGGTGTTCAGTTCTTGAACAGGAACGACGACGGCGGCCGCCGTGCCGGGGACCGCAAGGTCAGTGCTAGCCAGCCAGCCGCCGTCTTACTTTCACTTCCTGGAACCGGGATCAGACGTTCAGCGAACTGTACGGGCTGTTGGGACAGAGGGATCCTCGGATTTCCGGGCTTGCAACCAAGGCCGCCCGGCGGCATCGAATGCTTATAAATGGCTAGCGATAGCAGTTCCCTATTTGTTTGCGGCTGGCACTGCTGCCGTGCTGGGGACTCCCTACATTCCCGCATTGGGCGTGGTGCTTCTGGTAACCGGCGTTCAACACGCTTGCGTGCTCGGCGTTCTAAGCAGGCAACCACTGCCCCAACAAAAGTGGAGTCCGGTGCGCCGACTCACACTCAATCTCAGGCAGGCAGTGCACCATGAGGCCCATACACGCTGGGTCGTCCTTCAATCACAGTGGTCGTCCGCTCTCCAAAAGCTGCACCGGCGAGACGCCAAGACAGCAATCAAGGAGGCCAGGGTGTGGCGGACGAAGAACGGCCTTGGGTTGCCTTTCCTGGACTGATCGGGTGAGAGAGCATTTAGGGAAACACTGCAGGAACTGAGAGAGCATTTAGGGAAACACTGCAGGAACTGAGAGAGCGCCCCCTAACTTCCCGAGTGGGCCTGCAGGAACGTGTACACCTCGGTCTCGTCCACGCCTGGGAAGGCACCCGGGGGCATGGCCGCGAGCAGGTGGGAGTGCGCCCGGGCAGAAGGCCAGGCGTTGCCAGCCCACTCCGACGTCAGCGCGGCCGGCGGACGTTTGCAGCAGGTGGGGTCGGGGCAGTTGGACGTTGCCCGGGCCGTCGTCTCCCGGCCGCGGAACCACTTCACG
Organism: Arthrobacter sp. NPDC057013; assembly: GCF_042674585.1. NCBI lineage: Bacteria > Bacillati > Actinomycetota > Actinomycetes > Micrococcales > Micrococcaceae > Arthrobacter > Arthrobacter sp. NPDC057013. The sequence continues at coordinate 69,412 of NZ_JBHUSE010000008.1, read as the reverse complement.
TGCTGGTACGGGACCCCGATGCTCAGCGAGAACTGCCCGCTGGCCGACCGGTCCGTGCGGGCTGTGCACCAGTACGTGCCCGACGGCGTGTCCGTGTACTGGCTGTAGGCGCTGAACTTGTCCGGCACATCGAACACGGCGCGGGAGGTCCATGCCTTGCAGGACGGCTGCCCCTCGATCGCGCCTGTGTGGTCCTGCGGGAAGTTCACGCCGTCGTTCTCGTAGGCCTTATAAATGATCCCGCTCTGGTGGGTCTTCTGGAAATGCGTGGTGATGCCCAGATGCTTGGTGGCCAGGTTGGTGAAGCGGTGGGCCGCGGTCTCGTAGGACACGGCGAACGCGTCCCGGATGTCCTCTACCGCGATCTCCTTCGCGGCCTTGGCTTTTTGCAAAAATTCCACGGTTGCCTGCTCGGGCAGCAGGAGCGCCGCTGCGAAATAGTTGGTCGCTACCCGCTGGGCCAGGAAATCGCCGTAGTTGCGGGGCGTTTCATGGCCCAGGACGTAGTGGCCCAAGGCCTGCAGGAGCACGGAGCGGGGGTCATGGTCCTGCCGTTCGCTCTGCGTCAGATAAATTTTGCGGTTCTTCAAATCGGTCACGGAACGGGTGGAATGCGGCAAATCGCCCACGTGGTGGAGGGTGAATCCGAGGTGCTCCGCGATGTCCGCGATGACGTGCTGGCTCAAGGGCCCGGAGGTGTACCCCACCTGCTTGAGCACCTTCTGCGCCTCGGCCTCGTACTCCGGAAAATAGTTCCCGCGTTCACGCATCATGGCCCGCAGTTCACCGTTCGCGCGGCGGGCTTCCTCCGGCGTCGCCACCTGCTCGTTCATCTTCCGTTCGAGCTCCTGCAACAGCCCCACCTGGGCCTCCAAAACATCCATCGGCAACCGCGAGCTGATGCGGATTTTGGGCAGGTTCAGGGATTCGTAGAGCGGTCCGCGCTGGTAACGTTCGAGCTCAATTTCCAGGCCTGCCCGGCGGCTGGGCGGCTCGGCTCCCAGCAGCTGGTCAATGCCGACGCCGAGCGCCCCGGCCAGGTGCTGCAGCAGCCCCAGTTTTGGTTCCCGCTTGCCGTTCTCGATGAGGCTCAGCTGGCTCGGTGCGGTCCCGACGGCGGCACTCAGGTCATCGAGGGTCAGGCCCGCCTGCTTGCGCAGGTGGCGGACGCGGCGGCCCAGCGCAATGACGTCCAGTTCCGCCGTCGGCGGGGACGACGGCGGCTGCGAAACTTCCCTGTTCCAGCTTGAAGGCGACATTTCTGAAGAATACGCGAAGAAACGCATTTCTTTCCAGCTTTTTCCTCTAGAAAGCGCCTTGAAAGTGCAGAAAAGTAAGTGTCACGAAGGAAAACCCCTCCGGAAACTGGCCGGACCTGCAAAGGCGCAGGGACGGTCAGCCCGGAAAAACTTCCCGGAATGGCCCGGGAGCTAACAAGGAGACAAAGATGACTGCAGCATTTGAGCCCACCCAGCAGACGCCCGACCAGCAGGCCGCCGCACTGGAGCTCGAGTGGGCTGCCAACCCGCGCTGGGAAGGTGTGACCCGTGACTACCAGGCAACGGACGTCGTCCGCCTCCGCGGCCGGGTCTCCGAAGAGCACACCCTGGCCAAGCGCGGCTCCGAGAAGCTGTGGAAGCAGCTCACCGAGGAGCACAGGGAAGGCAAGTACACCAACGCCCTGGGCGCCCTGACCGGAAACCAGGCCGTGCAGCAGGTCAAAGCAGGCCTGCGCGCCATCTACCTTTCCGGCTGGCAGGTCGCCGCCGACGCCAACAACTCCGGCCACACCTACCCTGACCAGTCCCTGTACCCGGCCAACTCGGTCCCCACCGTGGTCCGCCGCATCAACAACGCCCTGCTCCGCGCCGACCAGATCGAGTTCTCCGAAGGCATCCAGACCGTCGAGGACTGGCTGGTCCCGATCGTCGCCGACGCCGAGGCCGGCTTCGGCGGACCGCTGAACGCCTACGAGCTGATGAAGTCCATGATCCAGGCCGGCGCCTCCGGTGTGCACTGGGAGGACCAGCTCGCCTCGGAGAAGAAGTGCGGCCACCTCGGCGGCAAGGTCCTGATCCCCACCCAGCAGCACGTCCGCACCCTGAACGCGGCCCGCCTGGCAGCCGATGTGGCAGGCACTCCCACGGTCGTCATCGCCCGCACCGACGCCGAGGCAGCCACCCTGATCACCTCCGACGTCGACGAGCGCGACCAGGAATTCATCCTCCGCGAAGGCGGACAGCCGGCCCGCACCCCTGAAGGCTTCTACAAGGTCCGCAACGGCATCGAACCCTGCATCGCCCGCGCCAAGGCCTACGCCCCCTACTCGGACCTCATCTGGATGGAAACCGGCACCCCGGACCTCGAACTGGCCCGCAAGTTCGCCGAAGCCGTCAAGGCCGAGTTCCCGGACCAGATGCTCTCCTACAACTGCTCGCCCTCGTTCAACTGGCGCAAGCACCTGGACGACGCCACCATCGCCAAGTTCCAGCGCGAACTCGGCGCCATGGGCTTCACCTTCCAGTTCATCACCCTGGCCGGATTCCACGCCCTGAACTACTCGATGTTCGACCTCGCCCACGGCTACGCCCGCGAAGGCATGAGCGCCTACGTCGAACTGCAGGAAAAGGAATTCGCCTCCGAATCCCGCGGCTACACCGCAACCAAGCACCAGCGTGAAGTCGGCACCGGCTACTTCGACGACATCTCCACTGCGCTCAACCCGAACGCATCCACCTTGGCTCTCGTGGGATCCACAGAAGAAGGCCAGTTCCACTAATCCACGGCCGCCCCTCCGCTCGCAAGCTCGCGAGGGAACCCGGCGGCCGTGGGCCCATCCAGCCCCAAGGTGAGCCGGCAACATCGCTCACCCGAAGGAACGACGGCGGCCGGCACCCAGGTGCCCCTGCCTCGGGCCGGGAAAGGCGATCCGGAAGCGTGCGTAAAAGGGGCCCCATGCCCCGGCTTGGCCGAGCTCTGCGAGGCCCTTGCCGGGCATGGGGAATAGCACGCGGAGGATTGCCTTTTTCGGCCACCCGCCACCAGCCGCCACCGCCGTCACTTTGCTTCTTCTAAGGAGACAGAAATGAACAGCTTCACCGACAACTTCACGATCAACGGGATCACCTTGACCGCTCAGCCGATTTGCCGGCAGGGCGAAGTGCTTACTCCGGACGCTCTGGCCTTCGTTGCAAAGCTGCACAAGGCCACGGCGGGGCGGCGCGAGGAACTTCTGCGGGCGCGTCGTGCCCGGCGGGAGGACATCGCCCGCGGCCAGGACCCGCGTTTCCTGCGGGAGACCGAGTCCGTCCGCAACGATCCGCATTGGCGGGTCGCTCCCCCGGCCCCGGGCCTGGAGGACCGCCGCGTGGAGATCACCGGACCGGTGGACCGCAAGATGACCATCAACGCCCTGAACTCCGGCGCCAAGGTCTGGCTGGCGGACATGGAGGACTCCTCCACGCCGTCGTGGCGCAACGTCATCCAGGGCCAGCTGAACCTCACCGACGCTCTGGAGCGCCGGATCGACTTCACCTCGCCCGAGGGCAAGGAGTACAAGCTCAAGGCCGCCGAAGACCTGCCCACCATCGTGGTCCGCCCCCGCGGCTGGCACCTGCCCGAGAAGCACATGCTGATCAACGGCGAACCCATCGCCGGCGGCATCGTGGACTTCGGCCTGTACTTCTTCCACAACGCCCGCCGCCTCCTGGCCCAGGGCAAGGGCCCGTACTTCTACCTGCCCAAGATCGAAAACCACCTCGAAGCACGGCTCTGGAACGACATCTTCATCCTGGCCCAGGACCTGCTCGGCATCCCGCAGGGCACCATCCGCGCCACGGTGCTGATCGAAACCATCACCGCCTCCTTCGAGATGGAGGAGATCCTCTACGAACTCCGCGACCACGCCGCGGGCCTGAACGCCGGCCGCTGGGACTACATCTTCTCCCTCATCAAGAACTTCCGCACCCGCGGCCCGCGCTTCGTCCTGCCGGACCGTGGCCAGGTGACCATGACGGCCCCGTTCATGCGGGCCTACACCGAACAGCTGGTGCGGGCGTGCCACAAGCGCGGCGCCATGGCTATTGGGGGCATGGCCGCCGCCGTTCCCAACCGCAAGGACGAGGCCGCCAACGCCAACGCCTTCGAGAAGGTCCGCGCGGACAAGACCCGCGAGGCAGCGGACGGCTTCGACGGCTCCTGGGTGGCGCACCCGGACCTGGTGCCCGTGTGCCGCGAGGTGTTCGACGGCGTCCTGGCCGGCCGTCGCAACCAGCTGGACCGTCTGCGTGAGGACGTGACCCCGGACGACCGCGCCCTCATCAATGTCGCCGCCACCCAGGGCAACATCACCGAGCAAGGCATCCGCAACAACATCGAAGTGGGCATCCGCTACATCGAATCCTGGCTGCGCGGCAACGGCGCAGTCGCCATCCACAACCTGATGGAGGACGCCGCCACCGCGGAAATCTCCCGCTCGCAGCTGTGGCAGTGGATCTACTCCCGCGCCATCACGGACCACGGCGAGATCATCAGCCGGGAATGGGTGGAGGAGATGCTGGACGAAGAGTTCGCCCGCCTGGAGCGCTTCGACGGCGACCGCTTTGCCGATGCCCGCGACATCTTCGAGGAGGTCACGCTGAGCGACAAGTTCCCCAGCTTCCTCACGGTTCCCGCGTACGCCCGGTACCTGCACGAAGCCCGCGAGGGCACCGACGCCACGGCCGAGGCGATCGAGGACGAGCTCGTCGCCGCCTGAGCATCGCCCTCTGAACCGGCACAGATTTCCGTCCGCCGGGCCGCCACGCCCTTCGCAACAGGCACCCCCGAAGGCCGGGGAGGCGGCCCGGCAGCGGAACTTCCCTGCAGCGCGAACTGGCAGCTAATGACCCGAAAACCCAGGTTTGAGGGCATCAGCTGCCAGTTCGCGCTGTTGGGGCTTAAGGCTGTTGGGGGTAAGGAGCGAACGACGGCGGGGCCGCGCCTAACGCTGGCGGGGCACCTTCCGCACGGACAGCGTTGTTGAAATGAAGAAGGCCAGCACGGAACCGAGAATCACCAGCAGCGGCGCGGACCAGGTGCCCGAGGCACTGTGGACATAGCCCACCACGGTGGGAGCCAGCGCCGCGACGCCGTAACCAACGCCCTGGACCACGGCCGACATCCTGCCCGCCGACGCCTGGTCGCGTGCGAGCTTGATGATGGCGATGAAGATGAGCGTGATGCCCCCGCCCTGCGCCACTCCCCCGAGCGAGGACCACAGCCACCACAGCTGGGGAACGAACAGCAGCCCCAGCGGAACGGTCAGCCACATGGCACCCAGGGTGACCGCGACCGTCGTCGTACTCATGAACCGGGCCGCAAGCGGCACGCCCAAACCGCCTGCGATGGCCATGATCTGGAACAGCGAGGAGCCTGCCCCCGCGGCGGCAGGGGTCATCCCGAGCACATCGGACAGCAGGCTTGGCAGCCAGGCCGTGACGCCGTAATAGGAGATGGCCTGGCCTGCGAACCCAACTGTCAGGCCCGCCGTGATCCAGCGCGACGCCGGACGGCCGGTCGGGGGCGGGCCGCCCCTGCCGTCATCGGCGGCGGGGACGAAGGCCCGGCGCCCGGACGCGAAGATCCAGAACCCGGCGGCGGCGACGGCGAAGGCCGCCGAGGCCGCAATGGCCGCTCGCCAGCCGGCCAGCTCGGCCAGCGGCGCCGTGACCACAGACGTAACGAACGATCCAACGTTCAGGGCGGCCGTGTAGATGCCCATCGCTGTCCCCTGGCGCCGCGGCGAGAAGTCCCGCCGGATGATCAGCGGCACCGCGATGTTGCCCACGGTGATGGCCAGGCCGAGGATCACGGTACCCGCCATCACCATGGCGCCGCCGCCGGCCGAACGGACCGCTACACCGGCGAGGACACCGGCGAGCGTGAGGGTGATGGCCAGTTCCGCACCGAACCGGCGCCCGGCGAGCGAGGCAAGGGGCGCCGCGAGCGAGAAGCACAGCACGGGGATCCCGGTCAGCAGGCCCAGTTCAACGGGCGAGAACCCCGTATCGTGCTGCATCGGACCCAGTACCGGTGCCACCGCCACGAAGGGGCCGCGCATGTTGAGGGCGATGAGGCCGATGCACGCGAGGAGTATCCAGCTGCGGGGAATCCCGGTTCCGGTGGCGCCCCTCATGCGGCGCAGGGGGCAGGGGGCTGGAAGCGGGAAAGGGGTTTCATCACTCTTATTGCTATCACGCGGCGCCCCGCACGGCGGCAAAGCCCGCTCGTGGTTAGGGCCACAAGTGTACGTTCGCGCCGGTACGTTCTTTAGGGGGTGTTCAGGAACCAGTCCCGCTGGGCGTTGCTGACGCCCGGTGCCTCGCGGAACCGGGCCGGCTGCGCTACCCAGCCCACGCCGTTGGCGATCACCTGGCGGATCTGCGGCTGGTGGTACACGGGGTACTCCTGGTCGCCCGGGCTGAAGTAGAAGATCCGTCCCTTCCCGCGCGTGAACGTCACGCCCGAGCGGAACACCTCGCCGCCTTCGAAGGAGCTGATGAAGATGAGGTCGTCTGGCTCGGGGATGTCGAAGAGTTCGCCGTACATCTCCTGCTTGGGGATGACGATCGGGCTTTCAACACCGGCGGCGATCGGGTGCGAGGGCTTCACGGTCCACACGAGTTCCCGCTCGCCCTCGTTGCGCCACTTCAGTGAGCAGGTGGTGCCCAGCAGCCCGGTGAAGATCTTCGCGAAGTGCCCGGAGTGCAGCACCACCAGGCCCAGCCCGCCGAGGACGTGGCGCTGGACGCGTTCCACCACTTCGTCGCTGACCTCGTCATGCGCCCAGTGGCCCCACCAGAGGAGCACGTCGGTGGCGGCGAGGGTCTCCTCGGAGAGCCCGTGCTCCGGGTCGGCGAGGGTGGCGGTGGTGATGCCGGCGTCCGGGTAGAAGCCCCTGAGCCCATCCGCGATCGCGCCGTGCATGCCGCTGGGGTACATCTCGGCCATGGTTTCCGGCTGGTTGCGGGCCTCGTGGACCCCTTCGTTCCAGACCAGGATGTTGAGTTTTTCGGTCATGTCAGAGCCTCACTTCGCGCTGTTCGAGGGCGGATTTGTAGCAGGCGTCGAGCACCAGGGCACGGGTCAGGGCCAGCGAGCCGTCGTGGGCGCCCCACACAGTCTCGCCGCCGCGGACGGCGTCCACAAAGTCTTCGACCACGGCCTGATGCGCCCGGCCCGGCTCCGCCACCACCACGTAGTCGGCGTTCTCGCCGTCCTTTTCCTTGAAGATCCGGACGTCGGCGACGGGGACGTTGGAGGCCCCGACGGCGCGGAGTTCCGCTCCGCCGTCGGTGCCGTACACGGTGAAGTCCATCAGGTCCTCCTCGTCCCGGTAGGCGGCCCAGCCCGCTTCGAGGATGAGCGTGCCTCCGCCCTCCAGCCGGATGAACGCCGAGGCGAAGTCCTCCACCTCAAACTTGTGCGATGACTTCATGGCCGTGTAGCGGGCGTTGCCGCCCAGGCCGCGGGGGCCCAGCTCAGAATGCGTCGACGCCGAGACGGAGAGGACGCGGGGTTCGCCCAGCAGGTGCAGGGCATAGTCCAGGACGTGGACGCCGATGTCTGCCAGCGGGCCGCCGCCGGCGAGCGCGGGGTTGGTGAACCAGCTGCCCAGCATGGGGATCCCCTGCCGCCGCAGCCACGAAGCCTTGGCGTAGTACGGGCGGCCGAGTTCGCCGTCGTCGATGATGCTTTTCAGCTTTTGGATATCGCCGCGGCGGCGGTGGTTGAAGGCCACGTCCAGGACCCGGCCGGCCTTCCGCGCGGCCTCCACCATCTGGAGGCCCTCTTCGCCGTTCCGGGCCAGGGGCTTTTCACTCAGGACGTGCAGCCCGCGCTCCAGCGCGGCGATGGCGATCGGGGCGTGCAGGAAGGTGGGCACGGCCACGCTGACGGCGTCGAGCCCTTCCAACCCGATCAGGTCCTCCCAGCGCGCAAATGTGCGGGGGACGCTGTACTCGTCTTTGATGCTTGCAAGCAGCTCCGCTTCCATCGCGGCGACCGCAACCAGCTCCACGCCGTCGATCTTCTTGTAGGCCTTGATGTGCTGCTGGCCGGCCCAGCCGATGCCGACGACGCCAACCCTCAGGGGCGCGTTTTTCTGCGTACTCAATGTTCAAGACTCCGATTTCGCTTGGATGTGAAAGTTGGTCTTACGTTGGCGGGGCGGCCCTACCCCGTGGCCTGCAGCGTGGCTTCGATGACCGTCGGGGACAGCACGTGCTGCGTGACCATCTGGCTCGCGCCCAGCACGGCGGCCTTGTCACCGGCCATGGACAGGCCGATGCGCAAGTGGGTTGTGGCGAGCGGCAGGGATCTCCGGTAAACCACCTCACGCACGCCTGCCATGAGGTGCTCCCCGGCCTGGCCGAGGCTTCCCCCGACCACGATGACGGAGGGATTAAGGAGGTTCACCACGGTGGCAAGCACGTCGCCCACGTCCCGGCCGGCCTGGCGCAGGGCCTGGATGGCCTGCAGGTTTCCCTCGGCCACCAGGCGCAGGACGTCCGCCCCTCCCGCCGCCTCCAGGCCCTGTGCCGCCAGTGCCCGTGCCACGGCAGGGCCGGACGCCAGCGCCTCAAGGCAGCCGTAGTTGCCGCACCGGCACAGGACGTCGTCGCCCCTGGGCACGCGGACGTGGCCCAGGTCGCCGGCGGTCCCGTTGGCGCCGCGCTGCAGTTCACCGTTGCTGATGATGCCGGCGCCGATGCCCGTGGCCACCTTGATGAGCAGGAAGTTGTCGTGCTCAGGCCAGTGGGCTGTGCGTTCCCCCAGCGCCATGATGTTCACGTCGTTGTCCACGAGCACCGGTACGGGAAACGAGCGCTGAACGTAGCTGACCACGTCAAACCCGTCCCAGCCCGGCATGATGGGCGGCTTCACAGGCATGCCGGTGGCGTGCTCCACGGGCCCCGGCAGGCCGATTCCGACGCCGGCAAGGTCGCCGACCGTCCGTCCGGTTTCCGCCAGCAGCGACGTCGCCTCGGTAACCACCCGGCCAAGCACCGCCTCGGGCCCTTCGGCCACATCCTGGGCCAGACGCCGCTCGCTGAGGATGTTTCCGCCCAGGTCAGTGACCGCGATGCTCACGTGGGTGGCACCGACGTCGACTGCAAGCACTGCCCGGGCGGCAGGCTTGAAGGCAAAGCGCGACGGCGGCCTGCCGCCGCTCGATGACGCCTCACCAGCGGGTCCCACCAGTCCCGACGCAATGAGTGCGTCGATGCGGGAAGCCACGGTGGAGCGGGCAAGTCCAGTGGTCAGCGCCAGTTCCGCCCGGGTCCGGGCTTTGCCGTCGCGGAGCAGCTGAAACAGGTCACCGGCGCGGGACAGACTGCCCGAGCCGTCGGTGGATACCGGCTCCGCAGTCTGGCCATTACCCGTTCGTGGACTCATGGGTTCAGTGATAGCACGAATGCTTCTGAGTGTCACAGGACACAAAGAATGCCGATCACTTTCCGACTTTTGCTTGACGGTCGTCAAAAGTGGTTCTAGGTTGAGCTGTGAGCCGCATCACCGATTCCGGTCGCGGCGGGCAGAGCTTTTTCCGGCGATTACGAAGAGGTAATGACCTTGTCGAGCCACCACCAACCAGGAGCGCCACTGGGCGTCGGCATCCTGGGCGCGGGGCCTGTTACCCAGGCGATCCACCTGCCATCCCTTGCCAGACTCACCGACATTCTTCAGGTGCGCCACATCATGGACGTGGATCCGGCCGTGGCCGAATCCGTCGCCGGCCGGGTGGGCGCCCGCTTCAGCACCAGCATGGAGGAACTGCTGGCCGACCCCGACGTCGACATCGTCGCCATCTGCAGCCCCCACCAGTTCCATGCCGCGCAGGTCATCGCCAGCTGCCGGGCCGGCAAAAAGGCGGTGCTGTGCGAGAAGCCGTTCGCGATGACCGGCGAGGAGGCAGCCGGAATCTCCGCAGTCTCGGCCGAGACCGGCGTCCCCATTATTGTCGGCGCGATGCACACCTTCGATCCGGGCTGGCTTGCCGCCGAAGCGGCCTGGGGGGACCTGCCGGAGCGGGTCCACACCATCCGTTCCTCCATCGTCCTGCCGCCCAACCCGCGCTTCGAGGACTTCGCCACCGAGATCGTGGGCCGGACTCCCATGCCGTCCCAGGACCTCAGCGACCCCGAGGTCATCAAGGCCCGCCTCCAAGGCGGCGTGATGGGCCTGGCCATCCACGACCTGCCCCTGGTCCGCCGTTTCACCCCCGACTTTGCAGCCGTGGAAGTCCTGCACGCGGAAACCGCCCAGCCCTTCGGCTACGTCATCTCCATGCGCGCCGGTTCCGTCTCCATCGAGCTGCGCGCCGCCATGAACGACACCTGGGAACCTGCCTGGGTGTTCGAGGCCATCGGCGACGACGCTGCACTGAAAATCGATTTCACTCCCTCCTATGTCCACGCCGGGTCGGCCACCGCCCAGATCCGGAAGGCGGGGCAGACCCTGTTCCTGGGCCCCTACGGCCACAACGGCTACGAAGGGGAATGGCGCAAGCTGGCCGAACTGGCCAACGGAACCGGCCAGCCGCCGTCGGCCGAAACCCTGATCCACGATCTTGAGTTCGCCCTGTCCATCGCGGAGGGCGCCGTCGCCCTCGTCGGCACCGGAGCCACCGGCGCCACCGCAGCCGAGGAGGTCAGCGCATGAGCCCGCAGCTGTCCCTGTACGCGGACCCGCAGGCCGAGGCAGCAGGCGCCGTTGCAGCCGTCGCCGCTTCCCTCCCCCTGTCCTTCGCCCCCGCTCCTGCCCAGGGCCCGGCCAAGGACGGTTCGCCGGATGTCATCGCGGTCGCCGGCCACGCCGGCTGGACGCAGCGCGCGGCCGAAGCAATCCGCGGCGGCGCCAAGGGCGTGGTCGTCTCCTCGCCGGTGCCCGAGGACGTGGACCTGCTGGCCGAAGCCGCCGCTGAGTCAGGTTCGGCGGTGGTGCTGGACCAGCGCTGGGCCGGGAACGCGGCCATCGCCGGGTCCAACGGGAAGGTTGACACCGTCATTGGTGGTGCGCTCGCGAACGCCGCCCTGCTGGACTCGGTAGCCGTGGCACCGCCGGGAACCGAGCCCCTGCAGCTGCTGACGGAACAGCTCTCTGTCATCGTGCAGTGCGGCATCGAGCTGCGGAACCCGCGGATGATCCAGCGCAGCCCCAACGGCTACACCGTGGCCGCCACCCTCCCCAACGGCGCGCCGGCGGCACTGCAGGGCATCATGAGCTCGGCGTTGCCGGCCACCGCCACTGTCTCCGTCCTGACCTCCAACGGGAGTGCCGACGTCGTCCTTCCGGACCCCGCAGCGGCCTGGCCGGCCGAAGTCCGCGCCGTCACCGCGGCGGGAGCGACGACGCTTCCCACACTTTACGAATCCGCTCACCGGACCAGCTGGGCCCGGGCCCACTCCCACGTCACGTCCGGCAACCCCGCCGGCGACCTGGCCCAGTTCACGGCGGTCATGGCACTCCTCAGCCAGCTCACCGGTTAGACAGCTTCACCAGCACCTCCAGCGTCACCTGCAATATCCACTCATCGTCGAGAAGGGCCCGGGCACTCAGCAGCCCGGGCCTGAAAGGAAACACTGTGTCTGCTAAATCCTCCGTCGCATCCTCCGCTTTCTCCCGCCGGGGATTCCTCGGCTTCGCTGCGGCTGCCGCCTCCGTTCCCCTGCTCGCCGCGTGCGGCGGCGGCTCAGCAACCAAGGGCGGTGGAGGCGGAGCCGGCGGCACCGTCAAGTTCTGGGATATGCCTTGGGCCACCCCCGCTTACAACGACGCGGCCAAGGGAATCGCCGAAGGCTTCTCCGGAGCCAACGGCGCCAAGGCGAGCTATCAGATCATCCAGTGGAACAACTTCTACCAGACGTTCTCGTCAGCCATCGCGTCCAAGACCGGCCCCGCGGTGTCCACCGGCGGCGGCTTCCAGGCGTTCCAGTTCGAGCAGCAGGGCCAGATCGCCTACGCGGACAAGGTGATCGAAAAGCTCAAGTCCAACGGACAGTACAACGACTTCCTGCCGGGGGTGCTGGATCCGTTCAAGTCGGACAAGGGCTATGTGGCCGTGCCGTGGCAGCTGGACATGCGCGTCTTCTGGTACCGGAAGTCCCTGTTCGAAAAGGCGAACGTTGCCCTGCCGACAGACTGGCCGTCTCTCCTGGAAGCCGGCAAGGCACTGAAGAAGGTCGGCGCTTTTGGTTTCACCACCGGTGCTGGCGCCGGCAACAACTATGCCAACCACTCCATGATCATGATGATGGTCAACAACGGGGGCGGCGTGTTCAACAAGGACGGCGAGCTGGACCTGCTCAACGACCGAAACGTCGAAGCCATGGAGTTCGTCCTCGAACTTGTTTCCAACGGCATCGTCGATCCTGCCGCCGTCAGCTACACCACCGACAACATGTCCGCCCAGTGGAAGGACGGCAAAGCCGGCTTCGGTCTCTTCCAGGTGAACGTCCCACAGCGCGTGGGCGACACCTCCGGCGACCTCCTGGTGGCCGACCCCATCACCGGCCCGCACGGGGACAAAGCGACCATCGTCTTCCCGAACAACATCATGATGTACACCAACACGCCCTCCCAGGACGCGTCCGAGGAGTTCCTCGTGTACTACCTGGGCCAGCTCAAGCAGCTGTGGCAGAAGAAGCTGATGTCCGCCCTGCCGGTCTTCAAATCGATCACCGAAATCCCCGAGTTCGCGAACGACCCGAACAACGTCAAGATCGTGAAGGAGTGGCAGCCCATCGCCAAGACCTTCGCTTCCCAGGGCAACACCCTGAACGCCAATCTCGCCGCACTTGACGGCGGACAGGCGCTGAACCAGTTCAGCCAGACCATCATCACCGGAAAGGCTGATGCCAAGACCGCGCTGCAGACTTTCCAGTCCGGCCTCGAATCCGTCCTTAAGAAGTAAGCGGTCCCGTCCATGGCACTCACTACTGCTCAAACCGGCCTCAGCCGGGCCCGCCGGGGAATTTCCCCCGGCGGCTCCGGTGCCGCCCCCGGAAAGCGCAAGAGCAAGCTCTCGGCGCAAACCACCAGAACGTTCTTCTGGCTACTGATCCCGTCGGTGGTTCTGCTCGTGTTGATTCACGGCTACCCGCTGATCTACGCAGCGGTGCAGGCCACGCACGACGGCAACCTGCTGCAGACCGGCAATTTCGTTGGCGGTGAAAACTTCGCCACCGTCCTGTCCTCCCCGGCGTTCTGGAAAGCGGCGCAGTTCACGCTCTGGTTCACCATCGTGGGCGTTTTCGGCTCGTGGCTGGTGGGGCTGGGACTCGCACTCCTGCTGAGGACAAAAATCCCGGCGGGCGGGACCTTCAAAGTCCTGCTGCTCCTGCCCTGGGTGGTGCCCATCGTGGTGTCCTCCACCGCGTGGAACTGGTTGGTGGCCACCCCGGACAGCCTGATCCCCTCACTGTTCCGTAACCTTGGCCTGGGAACGCCGCTGTTCCTGGCGGACCCCAACCTCGCCGCCATTACCGTGATGGTCTTCAAGGTCTGGGTCAGCTTCCCGTTCATGATGATGATGATCTCCGCCGCGCTGGCCTCGGTGGACACCACCGTGTATGAAGCAGCGAGCATGGACGGCGCCACCCGCTTCCAGCAGTTCAGCCAGATCACCCTTCCGCTGATCGCCCGGTCGACGTACATCTCCTGGATCCTGATGACGATCTTCTGCGTCAACGACTTCCCCACGATCTACCTCCTCACCGGAGGCGGACCGGTAAGCGCCACCACCTCGCTGGTGGTCCTGGCCTACCGCACCGTCTTTCAGGATTTCGCCACCGGCCCCGGCGTGGCCATTGCCTTCCTCATGACCATGACCCTGGTGGTCATCTCCGTCATCCTGTACCGCCAGATCCGAAAGTCGAGTGTCGAATAATGAGCGCTGCAGTTCACGCCCATCCCCAATCCGGCCCGGTTCTGGGAGTCACTGGCACTGGCCCGAAACGCCGCGCCCTGTCAGATGCGGGCCAGCGCGGCCGCTGGTGGCGGTTCATCCTGATCCTCATCATCACCGCGATCGTCCTGGTACCCATCATGGTCACCGTGCTCCTGGCCTTCACCCCCGGACCGACCAGTACCGCTACGGGAGTGACCTTCGAGAACCTGGCCAACGTGTTCTCCGGGACCCTCGCCGCGACGTGGCTGCAGAACAGCCTCATCACCACCCTTTCCACAGTGGTGGTTTCCGTGGCCGTGGCCGCACCGGCCGGCTACGTCCTCTCCCGCGGCCGCAGCAAGGCAGTCTCCGGCTACTCCCTGCTGCTGTTCGTGATGCAGTCCCTGCCCATCATCACCTCCGTGGTCCCGCTGTTCATCCTGTTCGCCGGCATGGGCCTGGTGGACAACCTGCTGGGTATCACCATCATCTACGTCGGCTCCACCATGACCGTGGCCACCTGGATGATGGCCGCCTACTTCGACTCCATCCCCATCAGCCTCGAGGAAGCATCCTGGATCGACGGCTGCTCCGTCTTCGGCTCTTTCGGCAGGGTGGTCCTCAGGAACTCACTGCCCGGTATCCTCTCCACCGCAATCTTTGCCTTTCTACTGGCTTGGAACGACTACCTCGTGGCCATCGTGTTCCTTCGCTCCAACGAGATCTTCACCCTCCCCATGGGCGTGCAGTCCTTCTTCCAGCAGAACGCCACGGACTGGACCTCCGTCATGGCCCTTGCCGTGGTCATGATGCTCCCGCCGGTCATCGTCTTCGCCACCCTGAACAAGTACTTCAGCGTCGGGGGCATCGGCGGATCCCTCGCCGGCCGCTAGCCCGCCCTGACCCTTTTTCGAGAACAATCCAACTCCCGCAAAGGAACGACATGTCTTACTCACTCCAGCTGTACACCCTCCGCAACGCGATCCAGGAGGACCTGCCCGGAACCATCAAGAAGGTTGCCGAGATCGGTTTCACGCAGGTGGAGCCGTACAACTTCGTGGCCACGGCCAAGGAGCTCGGCGCCGCGCTGAAGGAGAACGGCCTGACCGCCCCGTCCGGCCACGCGCCGCTGCTCAGCCAGGACCAGGACGAGATCTTCGCCGCCGCGAAGGAACTCGGCATCACCACCGTCATCGACCCCTATCTCCCGGCCGAGCACTGGCAGGACGCGGAGACCGTCCAGGCCACCGCCGCCAAGCTCAACGCCGCCGCCAAGAAGGGCGCCGAGTACGGCATCCGCGTCGGCTACCACAACCACGCGTGGGAGCTCGAGTCCACCATCGAAGGCCAGACCGCGCTGGAGTACTTCGAAGCGCTGCTCGATCCCGAACTGGTCCTGGAAGTGGACACCTACTGGGTGGCCGTGGGCGGCCAGGATCCGGTGGACATCCTGACCAAGCTGGGTGACCGGGTGAAGTTCATCCACATCAAGGACGGCCCGCTGAACACCGACACCAAAGCCCAGCAGCCAGCCGGCCAGGGCAAGATCGCGGTCTGGGACGTCATCAGCGCGGCGAAGTCGCTGGAAGTAGGCGTCGTGGAATTCGACGACTATTCCGGGGACATCTTCGACGGCATCAGCCAGTCGCTGGCCTTCCTGAACTCCGCCAAGACCACCGAAGGGGCACAGGCATGAGCGGCACCGCATTCACCCCGTCTTCCCTCCGGGGGCCGGTCGGCGTCGGCATCATCGGCGCCGGCAACATCAGCAAGCAGTACCTGGATAACCTGACGGTCTTTCCGGACCTGAAGGTCCTGGTCATCGCCGACCTCTTCGAGGAGGCGGCTGAGGCGCGGGCGAAGGAATACGGCATTCCGGCGTGGGGCGGCGTGGACGCCGCACTGAACCATCCCGACGTCGAAATCATCGTCAACCTAACCATCCCGGCCGCGCACGTGGAGGTCGCGACGGCGGTGGTGAACGCGGGCAAGCACGTCTGGACGGAGAAGCCGTTCTCGCTGGACCGCGAGTCCGGGCTGGGGCTGCTGAAGACGGCGGACGCCGCGGGCATCCGCCTCGGCACCGCGCCGGACACGTTCCTCGGCGCCGGGCTGCAGACCGCCCGCCGGCTGATCGAGCGTGGCGACATCGGCACGCCGCTGACCGCGATGACCACGTTCCAGACCCCCGGTCCAGAGTCCTGGCACCCGAACCCCGCCTTCCTGTTCCAGTACGGCGCCGGACCGCTGTTCGATATGGGTCCGTACTACCTCACCGCCCTGGTCCAGACCTTCGGCTCAGTCCGGAAGGTGGCCGCCGTCGGATCCAAGGCCAAGGAGGTCCGGGTCATCGGCTCGGGTCCGAAGGCCGGCGAGGAATTCACCGTGGACGTCCCCACCCACGTCTCCGCGATGGCCCAGTTCGAGGGCGGCGCGTCCTCGCACAGCGTCTTCTCGTTTGAGTCGCCCCGCCAGCGGATGGGCTTCGTGGAGATCACCGGCACCGAGGCCACCATTTCGCTTCCGGACCCCAACTATTTCGACGGCGACATCAAGCTCTGGCGCGCGGGCGACGAGGACTGGACGGTCATCCCCGCCACCGGCCCGGCCAACGGGCGCGGCATGGGCGTGCTGGACATGGCACGGTCTATCCGCGCCGGCGTCCCGCACCGTGCCACCGGCAACCTCGCCTACCACGTCCTGGACACCATGGTCTCGATCTCCGAGTCGATGGAGTCCGGCACGTTCGTCGACGTCGAAAGCTCCGCTCCCGCGTCCGCAGCCCTCCCCGAGGACTGGGCCCCGGAAACCGCAACCCTCTAGGAACAACCAATGACTTCCTCCGCATCGCCCGGCACACCGCCGGGAGCCAACCGCCCCCTGGGTGTGGCGATGATCGGCTACGCGTTCATGGGCAAGGCCCACTCGAACGCGTGGCGGAACGTCGCGTCCTTCTTCGACGTTCCGGCCTTCGAGCAGAAGGTGCTCGTGGGCCGGGACGCGGGCCAGGTCGCCGCCGCGGCCGCCAGGTACGGCTGGGCCGAGTCCGCCACCGACTGGCGTTCCGTCCTGGAACGGGACGACATCGACATCGTGGATATCTGCGCCCCGGGCTGGATGCATGCCGAGATCGCCGTCGCCGCCCTGGCAGCAGGCAAGCACGTGCTCGTGGAGAAGCCGCTGGCCAACACCCTCGCCGAGGCCGAAGCCATGACCGCCGCGGCGCAGGCGGCCCGGGCACGCGGAGTGCAGTCCATGGTCGGGTTCAACTACCGCCGCGTCCCGGCGCTGGCTTTGGCCAGGGAACTGATCGCTGAGGGCCGGCTCGGCACGGTCCGCCACGTCCGGGCGGCGTACTTGCAGGACTGGCTCGCCGACGCGGAGTCACCGATGACCTGGCGGCTGAACAAGGAAACCGCCGGGTCCGGGGCGCTCGGGGACATCGCCTCGCACGCGATTGACCAGGTGCTGTTCCTCCTCGGCGACGCGGTCACCGAGGTCTCGGGCCGGCTGCACACCTTCACGCCGGTCCGTCCCGGCAAGCACGGTCCGGAGGACGTGACGGTCGACGACGCCGCCTGGGCCACGCTGTCCCTCGCCTCCGGGGCCATCGCCTCCGTCGAGGTTTCCCGGGTGGCCACCGGCCAGAAGAACTCCCTGAAGCTGGAGATCTACGGCGAGAAGGGCACCATCCTCTTTGAGCTGGAGAACCTGAACGAACTCGGTTTCCTGGACGCCACGGTTCCCGTGCGGGAACAGGGCTTCCGCCGGATCCTGGTCAACGAGCCCGGGCACCCCTACCTGGACGCGTGGTGGCCGCAGGGCCACATCATCGGCTGGGAACACACCTTCACGCACGAGATCCGCGACTTCCTTACCGCGATCAGCGCCGGGGACGCGCCGTCGCCGTCGTTCGAGGAAGGCCTCGCCGTCCAGCGCGTCCTGGCCGCCGTCGAGGAGTCCGCCGCAGCGAAGAGCGCCACCATCCAACTCGTCCAGCCCGCCAACACCGCTACCGCTACCGAAGGAGCCTGACATGCCCCGCCCGTACACGCTGTTTACAGGCCAGTGGGCCGACCTCCCCTTCGAGGAAGTCGCGCGTCTCGCCTCCGGCTGGGGCTACGACGGCCTGGAAATCGCCGTCTCCGGCGACCACCTGGACGCCTGGCGCTGGGACGAGCCCGGCTACGTCGAGTCCAAACTCGCCATCCTGGACAAATACAACCTCAAGGTCTGGGCCATCTCCAACCACCTCAAGGGCCAGGCGGTCTGCGATGACCCGATCGACTTCCGCCACGAAGCCATCGTCGGGTCCAAGGTCTGGGGCGACGGCGACCCCGAAGGCGTCCGCACCCGCGCCGCCGAGGAAATGAAACACACCGCCCGGCTCGCCAAAGCCCTCGGCGTGGACACCGTCGTCGGCTTCACCGGCTCCTCCATCTGGCAGTACGTCGCGATGTTCCCGCCCGTGCCGGAGAAGGTCATCGACGCCGGCTACCAGGACTTCGCCGACCGCTGGAACCCCATCCTGGACGTCTTCGACGAATGCGGCGTCCGCTTCGCCCACGAAGTCCACCCCTCCGAGATCGCCTACGACTACTGGACCACCGTCCGCACCCTCGAGGCGATCGGGCACCGCGAAGCGTTCGGCCTGAACTGGGACCCCTCCCACTTCATGTGGCAGGGCATCGACCCCGTCTCCTTCATCTGGGACTTCAAGGACCGGATCTACCACGTCGACTGCAAGGACACCAAGCTCCGCTTCACCGGCCGGAACACCGTCATGGGCTCCCACCTGCCCTGGGGCGACCCCCGCCGCGGCTGGGACTTCGTCTCCGCCGGCCGCGGCGACGTCCCCTGGGAATCCTCCTTCCGCGCCCTCACCGCGATCGGCTACACCGGCCCCATCTCAATTGAGTGGGAAGACGCCGGCATGGACCGCCTCCACGGCGCCCCCGAAGCCCTCGCAGCCCTCAAAAAGTTCGACTTCCCCGCCTCCCAAACCAGCTTCGACGCAGCCTTCAGCAGCAAGGACTGACCCCCACTTCCATTGGAGTTTTTGTCCAGATATCGCGAGTCAGAGGGCCTTTAGCGGCCGATATCTGGACAAAAACTCCACGGACCGCCAAACGAATCCCGCCCATGCACGAGTTCGTCCCGCTGTTCGACGGCGAGAGCCTGGCCGGCTGGCATCCCGCACCGCGGATCTACGGCACCGTCTATCCGAGCGGCCCGAGCGTGCTGGAGCACTTCGACCAGCTGGGCCTCGCCCGCCCAGCGGGATCGGCGGCTTTTTCGGCAACGGCCTGGCGAGCTTCTCGGCAGCAGGGGGCACATCGCCCTGGAGGTGCACGACAACGACGCCATGTTCGGCGAAGCCCGGTGGGGAAAGGGCGCCCAATGCCGGTGGCGGAACATCCGCATCAGGGAACTGGATCCCGAATCAGAGAGGAACGCCCAATGATCAGGACGCTTCAGCCCGGCCAGCGGTGTGAGGTCTGGATCGCCTCCTCCACGGGAGAACGCGAACTTGTTTACGCCACCGATGACATCCTCCTGGAGGCTCCCAACTGGACCGTCGACGGCGCGTCCCTGGTCCTCAACGGCGGCGGAAAGCTCTGGACGCTTGACCTTGCCGGCCGGACCATCAGCCGGATCCCGCTCACCGGGATCCCGGACCTCAACAACGACCATGTCCTGGACCCCGACGGTGAGCACATCTTCCTCTCGGCCAATGACGGCCACATCTACAGCGCTGCCCTCGCCGGCGGGCAGGCCACCCGCATCACCAAGGACGACGGCTCCTTCCACTTCCTGCACGGCGTCAGCCCGGACGGCGAGGAATTGGCCTACGTCAGTATCGAGGCCGGCGACTTCACCCAGCCGGGCCGGCTCATGACGATTCCCGCCAGCGGCGGCACTTCTTCCCCGATCAGCGTCGACGGCCACTGCGACGGACCCGAATACTCCCCCGACGGCGAGTGGCTGTACTTCAATACGGAGGCCTTCACCAGCCGGCCCGGCCACGCCCAGCTGGCACGCGTGCGTCCCGCAGGCGGCAGCGGGGTCAATAACAACGACGCCGAGCGGCTCCTTGAGAGCGACACCGTCGACTGGTTCCCGCATCTGTCCCCCAATGGCCGTCTGGCCAGCTACATCCGTTTCCCCAGCGGCACCCAAGGCCACCCGGCGGACCTGCCCGTCGACGTCGTACTTGTATCAACCGATGACTGGACCACACCACTCCATACGTGGCCACTTTTTGGCGGCCAAGGTACCCTCAACGTCAACAGCTGGTCGCCGGATTCGAGGCGCTTTGCCTGTGTTGCGTATCCGATCACTGACTCACCAAAGGACTAAGCACGTGACCCTAAGCAATGGCACTTCCGACGGAGCAATCCGCTGGGGCATCCTCGGCACCGGCTTCATCGCCGGGCTGCAAACCCAGGACCTGGTCGACAACGGCTTCACGGTGCAGGCGGCCGGCTCCCGCACGCTCGAATCGAGCGAGCGCTTCAGCGAAACGTTCGGCATACCCACCGCCCACGGGAGCTACGAAGAGCTCGTTGCGGACCCGGAGGTCGACGTCGTCTACGTCGCCACCCCGCACACATTCCACTACGCCCACGCGCGGCTCGCCCTGAACGCCGGCAAACACGTGCTGGTGGAGAAACCGTTCACCGTCAATGCCCGGGAAGCGCAGGAGCTGGTGGCACTGGCCGGGGCTCAGGGCCTGGTGGTGCTGGAGGCCATGTGGAGCCGCTTCCTCCCCCACATGGCGCGCCTCCGCGAGATCATCGCCGAGGGCTCACTCGGGCAGATCAGGAAGGTGACAGCCAGCCACAACCAGAACCTTCCCAAGGACCCCGCGCACCGGCTCAACGATCCGTCCCTGGGCGGCGGTGCCCTCCTGGACCTCGGCGTCTACCCGGTGTCGTTAGTCTTCGACGTCCTCGGCGGGCCGGACACCATCCGGGCCAGCGCTGCCATGACGGCCACGGGCGTGGACCGGCAAACGGCGGCGATCTTCGAGTATCCGGACGGGCAGCAGGCACTCGTGGACTGCGCCCTGGACACGGCCTCAAACAACCGCGCCGCCATTATCGGGACCGAGGGATGGATCGACATCGAACCCACCTGGTACAACCCCACGTCCTTCACCCGGTACGACAACCAGGGGAACGTCCTGGAGCGGTTCCACCAGCCGGTGACCGGCAGGGGCATGCAGTACCAGGCCGCCGAGATGGAACGCCTCATCCGGGCCGGCCTCACCGCGGGCACCGTTCTTCCACCGGCCGAGAGCGTCGCCGTCATGGCCGCGATGGACGAGATTCGCCGCCAGATCGGACTGAAGTACGACGCCGATTCCGCCCCGGAATGATCCTCCAATGGGTGAAACTGTGCTGTCCCGGATCACCGAACTGCAGCTGCACAGGAGGAACTCGTCTTCGCCTCATTCGACCACCACGCCCGGGGCCCGTCCGCCGAGGATCTCCTCGTAGAGCGCCAGGTGGTCGGCCACCATGCGGGCCGAACTGAAGCGCTGCTCCGCTGAGGCGCGGCAGGCTTCCCGGCTGAGACCTGCGGCCTGGGCAGCGAACCCGGCGAGCTGGTCGACGCTGCCCAGATAGCCCGTGACGCCGTGCTCCACGATTTCCGGCGCAGCGCCGAGAGGGGTCCCGACGACGGGCGTTCCGGTGGCCAGCGCCTCGATCATCACGAGCCCGAACGGTTCCGGCCACTGGATCGGATTCAGGAACGCGAGCGCGCCGCCCACCAGTTCGTATTTTTCGGCGTCGGACAGCGGCCCCGTGAAGTCCACGTCGGGCCCCAGCGCCGGCTTGACGACGTCGTCGAAATAGGCCTGCTCCTCGGGTCCTTGGATCCGGGCGCTGATGCGCAGCGGGATGACCGCGGCACGGGCGATCTGGATGGCCTCGAGGATCCCCTTGTCCGGGGACAGCCGTCCGATGAAGCACAGGTAGCCGCCGGTCCCCTGGCCCACCGGAACGGGCGCCACGTCCATGCCGTGGTGGATCACCTTCGTCACCGGAACCTCCGGCGACCGGCTGACCTGGTCATGGGAGATGGCGATGATGCCCGTGGTCTTTCCGGCCGCGCTGTACAGGTCCACGGCCTGCTGGGCCAGGCGGATGTGGATGGTGGTGACCACCGGGATTCCGGCCGGACGGTGGGCATAGAGCGGTCCGCTCATGGTGTGGTCGTGGATGATGTCGACCCCTGCCATGCCGTCGTAGGCCCTGACGATATGGCTCAGCTCCGACAACGCGAACCCCATGTCCGCCGGTTCGGAGGGGCGCATCCGCGGGGCCAGTGGAACGGGGCAGGTACTGTCGGACGGGGCTGCCAGCAGGACCTCATGTCCGGCCGCGGCAAATCCGCGCGCAAGGCTGTCCACCACCCGCTCAGTGCCCCCGTAGCCGGGCGGCGGCACCGGGATCCACGGTGCCGATATCAGTCCTATGCGCATTTTGCCTCCCACGAAGGTACGGCCTGACCGCCGGGAGTTAGTCCAAACAATAGGGCCGCGCCTGCCGCCAGACAAGGGCTCAGCCGGGTCCCCATCCACCGCAATGAGTACGTGACCAAAGCAACTGTCCTGGCAGGAATGCTCAGGAAAGCACAGGAGTTGTCGCAAGCATGAAGATTGAGATCTGGTCCGACGTCGCCTGCCCCTGGTGCTACATCGGCAAGCGCCGTTTCGAGTCCGCCCTTGCCGAATTCCCGCACCGCGACCAGGTGGAGGTGCAGTGGCGCAGCTACCAGCTGGACCCGAGCCTGCCCGAGCACTACGACGGCACCGAGCTGGACTACCTCAGCAAGCGCAAGGGCATGGCCGCCGGCCAAGTCACCCAGATGTTCGAGCATGTAGCAGCCCAGGCCAAAGGTGAGGGCCTCAACTACCGGTTTGACGCCGTCGTGGTTGCCAACAGCTTCACGGCCCACCGGCTGATCCACCTGGCTGCCGCGCACGACAAGCAGGATGCTGCCAAGGAGAGGCTGCTCAGCGACCACTTCGAGCACGGCAAGGACATCGGCAGCCCCGATTACCTCACGTCGGTGGGCGCGGAGCTTGGGCTCGACGCCGGGGACGTCGCCGAGCTGCTCAGCACCGACAAGTACGCCGACGATGTCCGCCGTGACTTCGCCGAAGCCCGCGCCCTGGGCATCAGCGGCGTTCCGTTCTTCGTGATCGACCGCAAGTACGGTCTGTCCGGTGCCCAGCCCGCGGCGAGTTTCACCATGGCCCTGGAGCAGGCCTGGCAGGAGTCGCAGCCGCTGGTGATGGTCGGCGTCGAGAAAACCGACAAAGCCAGCGCCACATCGGAGAACGAAAACGCGTGCGGCCCGGACGGCTGCGCCGTCTGAGCTGCGCCGACTGAACTGCGCCGCCTGAGCTGCGCCGCCAGACCGGACTGCCATCTGAGTCTCCGAGTTTTTGTCCAGATATCGTCCCCTGGCGGGCGTTAAGAGGCCATTATCTGGACAAAAACTCGGCACCGGTTTGGTGACAGATCACGATAAAGTGTCCCTATGCCACGGATTTCGGCCCCCAGCAACGCTGCGCAACGCGCCGAGACCCAGCGCCGCATCCTGAACGCGTTCGGCGAGCTCCTGTTCTCCCACGGGCTGCCCGGGCTGACCATGACGGATGTCGCCCGGCACGCGGGGATCGGCCGCACGGCTGTCTACAACTACTACGCCGACATCGAAGAGCTCCTGATCGCCTACGCCCTCGTGGAGACGGAGCGGTTCATGTCCGGGCTGCGCGAGTCACTGTCCCGGCTGGACAATCCGGTGGACCGCCTCGCGCTGTACGTGCGGGCCCAGGTGGAGGATCTCAGCCGCCGCCATCTGCCCCCGGGACCGGCCATGGGTGCTGTCCTGTCGCCGGCGTCGTTCGCCAAGCTCGCGGACCACGTGGACGGGCTCAGCGACATGCTGCAGGACATTCTTCGCGACGGCATGGACCAGGGCTATTTCCCCATGGCCGATCCCCTGCAGCAGGCGCAGCTGATCCACGGCACGCTCTCCTCCAGCGCCGCCCGCGGCGGCGACGCCTCCGAAGACCTGGAGGAAAGGATCTCCCGGACCGTCCGCTTCATCCAGTTGGGCGCCGGGGCAAGGTTCGACGACGGCGGCCGCCCCCTGCGCCTGCAGCCCCCTGCCGCTGCGGCCGGCTAAGGACCAGGGAACGGTTTACCCGGCCAAAAACTCAGGGCTTGGCGCCCTGGGTGGGCATGACCGGCCACTGCGAATCGTCGGCCACGCGCCGGGTTTCCCGCGGGCAGCTGAGCTGGCCCGGCGTCTGGTCAACAAGCTGCGGCTTGACCAGGCCGCGGTAGTCGCTGGTCAGGATCACATCCACGCTGGCGTCCTTGCGCCCGTCCTGGAAGTAATCGGAGCCGGGCAGATTCCGCTGCACGGTGAAGGCCGCCGACTGTCCGGCAGCACCCGAGACGATTGCCGCCACGCCGCGGTAGCCGGTCTGCGTGTTGGCCACATTGCCGACAACAAACTTCCGGGCCTTGAACTCATTGGCTGCCGCCTTGGCCAGGCCGTTGCGGCTCGTGGCGTTGAGGACGTTCACCTTCACCTTGGCGGGCGGCGTGTAGTCGAATGTCGTTGCCGGGCAAACGGAGGACTTCTCCTGGGCCTGGATGGCGGACGGAAATTTGATCTGCCCGCTCATCACCCCCATCGCGCCCATGATCCCCGCGACAATGAGGCCCAGCAGCAGCACCAGCACCACGCCGTGCAGGATCCGGCGGCGCAGCCGGCCGGGGTTTTCCGCGTTCCCGTCATCCTCGACGAACGTGGCCCTGAGCTCGGGGCCGGTAATGACGCGGTGACCGTGGAGAACGGTCAGGTCTTTGGGTTTTCTAGCCATCGATCACAAGCACCCTTGCATGTATCGCGGTGCGCTGGTGGAGTGCCGTCCTTACCGCCCGGTGCAGGCCGTCCTCAAGATAGAGGGTGCCCTGGTACTGCACCACGTGGGGAAACAGGTCGCCAAAGAAGGTGGAGTCCTCGGCAAGGAGCGCTTCAAGGTCCAGGGTCCGCTTGGTGGTCACAAGTTCATCCAGCCGCACGGGACGGGGCGGAAGCGCCGCCCAGTCTTTGGGGGTACTGAAACCATGGTCGGGGTAAGGGCGTCCCTCGCCCACAGCTTTGAATATCACCCTGTAAGCGTATGCAACTGGCCAGTTCAAGGGAATGTGGAATCAGCGTGCCGCGGGAGGTTGTAGCCAAACAGTAACTATGTGTCACATGCCGGCCGCCGCCCACCGCCTGGGCGGATTGGCCGGCGCCGGCTGACAGAATGGAGCCATGACTGCACCTTCAGCCAACCCCGCCACCGGGTTCGGCGCCCACACTCCGTCGGCACCCGCACTGGCACTTCTCCTGGACGTCGACGGGCCGGTCGCCAGCCCCGTCACCAGGGATGTAAAACCGGAAATCATCGCCGATCTGGTTGCTCTCGCGAACGCCGGAATTCCAGTCATCTTCAACACCGGGCGCTCCGATACGTTCATCCGCGAGCAGGTCATGGAGCCCATGATCGCAGCCGGAATGCCCAGTGGAACGCTGATCCACGCCATCTGCGAAAAGGGCGCGGTGTGGTTCAGCTACACGGCTGCCGGCCCCGGACCCATCCACGTGGACCACGAGCTTGCCGTGCCGGCGGCCTACGGCGACGATGTCCGGCGGATGGTGGCCGAGGACTACTCGTCCCACATGTTCTTCGATGAAACCAAGCGCGCCATGGTGTCGGTGGAGCAGCACATCGACGTGCCGAACAGTGAGTACCTCGCCGAGCAGAAGCTGTTTGACGCGGAGGCCCTGGAGCTCATGGAGCGCCACGGTTTCGGCGTCGTCCGGCTGGAACACCACGCACCGAACTCCGACGACGAGATCGACTACCGCGTGGACCCCACCATCATTTCCACGGACATTGAGTCGGTCCGGCTGGGCAAGGACCTTGGCGCGAGCCGCGCCGTGGAACTGCTGGCGGCCCAGGGCATTACGCCGCAGGCCTGGCGGACGGTGGGCGACTCCCGCACGGACTATGCCATGGCCGACTGGCTGCACCACAACGACCACGCCGTGAAGCACGTCGACGTCCGCCCTGCGGACGGCGTCCCGGCCAAACCATACGACGTTCTCACCGCCGTCGACCTGGGCATGCCGGAGACTGTCATTCACGACGACGCCGGGGCGGCGTTCCTGTCCAGCTGGCGGCAGGCGCTGCTGGGCTGAGTCCGCTGCCGCCTGCCCGGCATGTTTTCCCGGCAGGACTATCATGCAAGTAAGACTTCACCCCTAACAGCTGGGAGAAACGCCATCACGGACGTAACGGTTCAGGACGACATCTATTACGGCGGTCAGGCAGCCGAGGACGACATACCCGCGCTTGCGGAAGCAACGTCCCCGGCGGCTGTGGCGCGCCTCAAGCACCGCCCGGACGTCGTTCGCCGGTCAGGCAGGTATGCGCTGATCAACGACACCCGGACGCCCTACCAGGCCATGGTGGAGGACCTGCTCTTCCTGCGGAACGTGCTGGACGGGGCCGGCCTGGACTACCTGCTGGTCCGGGGCAACAACGACCGCCCGGTGATTGCCCTTGACTGGAAGGACCGCAAAAAGCTGCGGAGCGCCCTCGTTGACGCCTGCCGGAACGAGCCTTTCTACTCCATGACCGTGGACGCGAAGAAGAAAACGTCCGTCCTGGTGGCCGACGGCGAACTCTCCGTCAACCGGCAGGCGCGCATCTTCCGGCTGTACCGCCCGCGGGTTGAGCCTGAGGGAGGCTTTGAATTCGGCGCATCCGCAGGCGTCCAGGTGGAGCTGTGGAGCTTCCTGGGCAACGAAGTGATCCTGCCGATCGAGAACTCCCTGACCCGCCGCACCATGATGGCGCACGAGGCTGTCCGCGGAACGGTCGAGCGCTACGGGCACACCTGGCCCACCATCGAGAACATGTTCGCAGACCACGCAAGCGACATCAGCTTCGACATTGACATGGTCTTCTCCTGGGTGGACGGCACCTCCCCGGAGTACATCGCCGCCCGCCGTGCCCGGATGGCTGGCGCTGTCGTGGGCGAAGGCGACGATCATGAGGCACGCTACCGGCAGATCAACGAGCTCAAGTACGCGCTCCGGTCGGTGTACATGTTCGCACCGTGGGTCCGCCGCATCTTCATCGCCACGGACTCTCCCGCGCCGGAATGGCTGAACGACCATCCGTCGGTGACCATCGTCCGAAGCGAGGAGTTCTTCGCCGACCCGTCGGTGCTGCCCACCCACAACTCGCAGGCCGTGGAGTGCCAGCTGCACCACATCGAGGGCCTCTCCGAGCACTTCCTCTACTCCAACGACGACATGTTCTTCGGGCGGCCGGTTGGTCCGGACATGTTCTTCACGCCGGGCGGGATCACCAAGTTCATTGAAGCGGAGACGCGCATCGGCCTGGGAGACAACGACGCCGAGCGCAGCGGCTTCGAGAACGCCGCCCGCGTCAACCGGAAGCTGCTCTGGAACCGCTTCGGCCGGATCACCACCCGCCACCTGGAGCACACGGCGGCGCCGCTGCGGCGGAGCCTCGTGGCCCAGATGGAGCAGGAGTTCCCGGCAGAGTTCGCGAGCACGGCCGCCAGCACATTCCGCGCCGCGGACAACATCTCCGTCACGAATTCCTTCTACCACTACTACGCGCTGCTGACCGGCCGGGCCGTGACCCAGACGGCGGCCAAGGTGCGGTACGTGGACACCACGCTCCGGTCGGGGCTGAAGTACCTGCCCAAGCTGCTGACCAAGCGCAACATGGACTTCTTCTGCCTCAATGACGGCAGTTTTCCGGAGGTTCCGGCCGGCGAGCGGGCGGAGCTGGTTACGGACTTCCTGGAGAAGTACTACCCGATCAAGGCGCCCTGGGAAAAGTAGGCCCCTCTGCACACAGAAACCCCGCCCGATCTGGCCCTTCCAGATCCGGCGGGGTTTCCTGTACCTAAGGACCCTACTTCCGGGTCAGCATCGGCCGTTTAGCCCCTTCGGGGATGCGGATCCCGGCTGCGGCCAGGCGGCGTTCCGTCTCCTCGGGGCTGACATACTCGCCCACGGTGGGGGTGGCGCCCAGCGGCACCACCGAATGGACCACCGTGTGCTCGTAGACGTGCACCAGGTTGAAGGCCTGCCCGCCGTCGCGGCCGCGCGTGCCGCCCACCGGAACATTCAGGTCCTGGGTGTAGCACGTGGCTGAAGCCACCGAGACGGGGATGCCGGCGAAGCTCGCCGTCGTGGAGTAATGCAGGTGGCCGGCAAGAATGCTGCGGACATCCGAGTTGCGCACCACAGCTGCCAGGGACGCCTGGTCGCGGAGCTCCACCAGCACGGACAGGTCCAGGACCGACGGAACCGGCGGATGGTGCAGGGCCAGGATGGTGCCGTCCGGCGCGGGAGTCTCCAGCTGCCCGGCGAGCCAGTCCAGCTGGTTGTCGCTGAGCTCGCCGTGGTGGTAGCCGGGCACGGACGTATCCATGGTGATGACCCGCAACCCGTTGACGTAGTAGCTGTGGTCGACGGGGTCGTCGTTGCCGTGCTGGTCGAACAAGCCGGCGCGGAAGTTGACGCGGTTGTCGTGATTGCCCATGGCCCAGATGACCTGGGCCCCGAGGTCCCGGCATGCAGGCTCCACGACAGCGCGGAGCTTGGCATAGGCCTCGGGGTCGCCCTTGTCCGCCAGGTCGCCGGTGAAAATCACGGCTTCCGGGCGCGCGCCGGAGGCCTGAACCTCATCGAAGAGCTGGATCAGGCGGGCTTCGCTGTCAACTGCGCCGTAGAGGGGGTCCGGACCTCCCAACAGATGGGTGTCACTCAGGTGGAGTAGAAAATGGCGTGGCCGGGGGTGCTCGGCCTCGATGAGCTCCATTGCTGCCTTCGCGGTAGTTAGGAAGCGGGGCGCCTCCTGTGTCCCTCTCAGTACCTTCTATCCAACCAGATAAAAAGCGAACTGGGGGGAAACGGGAGTTGGCATGTTGAAAAATTACAACACCGCCGCCGCTCTCAGGCTACCTTCCTCGCTTTCGTTTCCTTGCGCGGTCACCGTCCGATGACCGCTTCGTTGTTTCGCCGCGCATGGTGTGATTTTGCCGCGTTCCACCGGTAACCGGCAGACAGTGGGCTATGCGCCCGGCGGTTGCGCCGCACAGAGAGATATGGGGAACCTCCCCGGTAGTTTCCGGGCGGAAGACTCTTCCGGAACGTGCCCGGCTTACCTCGCGTGGGACGGTTTGAAAGGACGGCGACGGCGTGCGGCTTCGCCGGGCAGGACACCCACCCAGCGGATCCGGTACAGCCGGCACATCCGCCGTCGGCGGACGCATCCGCCGCCTGCGCGGCATCGCCGGCAGGGCAACCGAAACCCGGGTGTGTTCCGTCGGGTATCGGCGGAATCGTTTGGAGGGAAGTCACATCGTGCTCTCTCGCCGGGTACATGGCTGTCAGTAATGACAACGGCTTTGGTCTCCGTTGCATTCCCTGGACCTCCTCACCATTTGGCTTCCCCGGCAAGCGAACAGCCCGACGGCGGCTGCCCGCCACCGTTTACGGCGCTGCCGTGGGCTCCGTCGCCGGAACAGCTTCTGCTGCGGCCTTCGCCGCTGCCGCGGCAGCTTCCTCAGTTGGCGCGGCACTTGGCGAAGTCGCGGGTGCTGCCGGTTCCGACGTGGGAACCGGCGCCGGCGCCGGCACAGCCGGAGCCGTGGTGACGGGGGCCGCGGGCGTAGGGACCGGATCCGGTGCGGGTGCCGGAGCGGGCTCGACAGGGGCAACTTCCGTCGGGGCAGGTTCGGAATTCGTGATCGGCGCGGAGGGTGCTGCCGGCTCGGTGGGTGCAGGCGGCGCGGGGTCGGCCGGGACCGCCGGGTCGGTGGGAGTCGGGTCAGCCGGAACCGGGTCAGCCGGAGCCGGGTCCGCCGGCGGCGTGGTGGGAGTCGGCGTTGGGGTGGGTGTAGGAGTCGGCGTTGGGGTGGGAGTGGGCGTCGGGGTCGGTGTCGGCGTCGGCGTCGGGGTGGGCTTGGGCTTGGTCGTTGTAGGCGGCTTCGGTGCGGACGGCTTGGGGGTGGGCGTGGGCGTGGCCGCCGGGCTGGACGTCGACGGACGGGAGGAGGCGGAGCCGGAGGTCGACGAGCTGGCAACCAGCCTGGTTCCTGCCGAGGCTGACGGGCGGCTGCGGGGATTGGCGACTGCTGCTGCGGTGACCGGGGTCAGGCCGTCGTCGGTGTTGCCCGGGCCGCTGTTGCCGGGGATGTTGGGGATGGCCCACCCGTAGGTGGTGGCGGCGCCGCCTTCGAAGCTGGTGAACACGGCGGGGGTCAGTTGGTCCGTTTGCCGGATGGGCAGCAGGGTCCACTTCATCGGGTCCTCGTGCTGGCCGTTCTTGATCACCTCGAAGTGCAGATGGCAGCCGGTGGAGGATCCGGTGGTGCCAACCTCGGCGATAATCTCGCCTACCTTCACATGGTCGCCCTTTTCGACGGCGATGCCCTGCAGGTGATTGTAGGTGGTGATCAGGCCGTTGCCGTGGTCGATTTCCACCCTGTTGCCGCCGCCCCACGGGTGCCACCCGGCGGCCCGGACGACGCCGGAATCGGCTGCATAGACGCGCGTGCCACAGGCGGCGGCGAAGTCCTGGCCCCAGTGGAATTCGCCCAGTTCGCCGGTGATGGGGCTGCGCCGTTGGCCAAACGGTGAGCTGGGGGTGAGCACTTCCAGGGGTGCCATGAGGAAGCCGGCTGCGGGCCGCTGCAGTGCGGAGGAGGCCACACCGGGTGATTTGGGGGTGCCCGTCCTGGTCGCCTTAACGGTGGAACCCGACACCGTGCGTCCGGTGGAAGTCTTCGCGGGCGCGGCGATGCCGGAGCCGCTGATGGGATACCCCGGCGCGGCGGTGTCCGGATCAAGGAGCTCCGGCCCCACGATTCCCGTGGGAGGGGCGATCGGGATGCCGGCACCCACGGGCTGCTGGATCGAGGCGGCGGGCCCCTGGAACCCGAAGGCAAAGACGGAGAAGCCGACAACCACGGCCGCGGAAAGGCTCCGCAAGGCGATCCGGCCTGGGCCGATCACCCTCGGTGCGTGCTTGTGTCCCCCATGATTTGCCACAAAATTCTCCTGGATCGGTTACCCGCCAAACTCCTATCTCGACGAGCGTGTCCTCCATTGTGGCCACAGCCCAAAGGCAGGGGAAACCCCTAAAACTGGGGGGCCAAAGCGTCCGGTTTCATAGGCTTAACCGCGCGGCATGCGGCGGGGGAGAATGGGATATGCGGACTTTGCTGACGGAATGGCAGGCCGAACTGAAGCGCACGCTGACCGGCAGCCCGGATGCTCTTCCGGACTGGGCGCGGAAGTTTGCCGAGGGCGACGACGCCGGGTACTTCCTCCCCGGTTCTGCGGTGTGGGCGGTCCATGGCGGCGTCGCCACGATCGTCGGCGGTATCCGGTCCCTGCTGATGCAGAGTCTCCACCCCGGAGTCCTCGCCGGGGTGTACGACCATTCAAATTTCCGTGAGGACACGCTGGGCCGGCTGGCCCGGACCACAGCCTGGATCCACGCCCTCACATACGGGTCCACCGCGGAGGCCCAGGCGGCTGCCACCAGGGTGGTGCGGCTGCACGAGTCCGTCAACGGCACATATGTCGACGGCGGCGGCACCATCCGGAAATACTCTGCCAACGACCCGGAACTGGTGCGGTGGGTCCACAACACCTTCACGGACTCGTTTCTCCGCGCGCACGAGCTGTGGGACGGCCCCATTCCCGGCGGCCCGGATGCCTACGTCCGTGAATGGGCGGAGGCGGGCAGGCTGATGGGCGTGGAGTTCCCGCCGGAGAGCAAAACCGCCCTCAACCGGGAGCTCCGGGAAACGCTTGCCGCCGGGACTCTTCGCGGCGATGAACGGGTCGCGGAAACGGTTGCGTTCATCCGGAACCCACCCCTGCATCCCTTGCTGAAACCGGGGTACCGGATCCTGTTCCAGGCTGCCGTCCTGAGCCTGGAGCCTGAATACCGCCGGCTGCTCGGACTGCAGACTGCCCGGCTTGGTCCCCTGCCGCTGCCGGTGAGGCTGGCCGCCCGGGTGACCCTCGCCGTCGTCCGTCTTGCACTGGGGCCGGCCAGCCCGAGCCGGCTCGCCGCCCATGAGCGGCTCCAGAGGCTCGGCGTGGCGTGACCTCTTCCGCAGCTCTGCGGGAACAGAAAACCCGGTCCTGACAACGTCAGGACCGGGTTTTCCGATGGCGGAGAATGGGGGATTTGAACCCCCGAGGGCGTTAACCCAACACGCGTTCCAGGCGTGCGCCATAGGCCGCTAGGCGAATTCTCCAGCTGCTCTTGAACCAAAAGCAGATACTAGAATACCTGAACTTTCCGGCATCTCCCAATCGGCCCAAAATGGTGCCATGTCCCCGCTGCATGCACTCGTCATTTACGTTCCCGATTCCCACGCCGGGGCGGTGCTCACCGCCATCGGAGATGCCGGTGCCGGCCGGCTGGGTGACTACACGCACTGCTCCTTCACCTCGCCGGGCACGGGACGTTTTACCCCCTTGCCCGCAGCCCGCCCATACATCGGTCAGGCCGGCGAGCCGGAAGAGGTTCCCGAGGTCCGGATCGAATGCATCGTGGAAGAGGACGTGCTCGACGCCGTCGTGCAGGGATTGCGCCGGGCCCACCCCTATGAGGAGCCGGCGTTCATGAGCTGGCCCGTGAACGGGCACCGCTAGGACGACGGCGCGTGCCAGCTGCCGCCGCGCCGCGGCCCCGCTGCTGCCCGGCCGTCGCCCCGCCGGGGCCGATTCGGGCCACGCCCAAAGTTCGGGTAAAGTATCTGACGGCCCCTCATGTGGCGTCATCCTGTTGAACTCCCCCAGGACCGGAAGGTAGCAAGGGTAGATGGGCTCTGGCGGGTGCATGAGGGGTCTCTTATTTAATGTCAGTCCCTATAGGTAGGTTTTCCCTGTGACTGTTACAACTGCCCTTTACCGCAGGTACCGCCCGGACTCGTTCGCGGACGTTATCGGGCAGGAACATGTCACGGAGCCGCTGATGACGGCGCTGCGCAAGAACCGCGTCAACCACGCCTACCTCTTCTCCGGTCCCCGCGGCTGCGGCAAGACCACGTCGGCACGCATCCTGGCCCGCTGCCTCAACTGTGCGCAGGGCCCCACGGACACGCCATGCGGCGTCTGCCCCAGCTGCGTCGAACTTGCCCGCGGCGGGGCCGGCTCCCTCGACGTCATCGAGATCGACGCCGCCAGCCACGGCGGCGTGGACGACGCCCGCGACCTCCGGGAACGCGCCACCTACGCCCCGGTGCGGGACCGCTACAAGATCTTCATCATTGACGAGGCCCACATGGTCACCTCTGCGGGCTTCAACGCCCTGCTGAAAATCGTCGAAGAGCCGCCGGAACACATCAAGTTCATCTTCGCCACCACCGAGCCGGACAAGGTCATCGGCACCATCCGCTCGCGTACACACCACTACCCGTTCCGGCTGGTGCCGCCGGAGCCGCTCATGGCCTACCTCGAGCAGCTTTGCCACCAGGAAAACGTCCCCGTGGCCCCCGGAGTTTTGTCGCTGGTGATCCGCGCCGGTGCGGGCTCTGTGCGGGACTCACTGTCCGTGCTGGACCAGCTCATGGCGGGCGCCGGACCCAACGGCCTTGATTACGAACTCGCCGTGGCACTGCTCGGGTACACCCACGCCTCGCTGCTGGACGACGTCGTCGAAGCGATCGCCGCGTCCGATGCCGCCACGGTTTTCCGTGCCGTGGACCGCGTCATCCAAACCGGGCATGATCCCCGCCGCTTCGTGGAGGACCTGCTCGAGCGCTTCCGCGACCTCATCATCGTGCAGGCCATGCCGGAAAGCGCCCACGCAATCCTCCGCGGCATGCCGGCCGACCAGATTGCCCGGATGCAGAGCCAGGCACACAACCTCGGCGCGGCCGAGCTGTCGCGTGCCGCCGACGTCACCAATACCGCGCTGACGGAGATGACGGGTGCCACCTCGCCGCGCCTGCACCTCGAACTTCTCTGCGCCCGAATCCTGCTGCCCAGCTCCGAGCAGACCGAGCGCGGCATTGCAGCCCGGATCGACCGCGTGGAGCGGCGCCTGAACTACGCCGGGTCCGACGCCGGTGCTCCCGCCGCTGCGGTTGGGGCGGCCCCTGTCGCGCCGGCTGCCGCCGCGCCTGCTGTGGCCACGGTTGCCGCTCCTGCGGCTCCGGCTCCGGTTACCGCTCGTGCGGCATCAACTCCAGCTCCTGACGCACTTCCCCCTGCGCAGAGCGCGCCGCAGGTGGGTCCGCCCACCATTCATGCGGCACCCGCCGGTCAGGACTCGCCCGGGCGGGAAGCATCTGCGGCGCAGGCCGCACCCGGACGGGAAGCCTTGGCGGCACCGCGGATCACCACTGGTGACTGGCCCATGGATGACGCCGCCGCAGGAAACCGCCGCACTGCCCCGGACTCACACGGCGGCCAGGCCCCGGAGTCTGCCGCCCAGCGCCCCGCGGCTTCACAGCCGCCGGCGTCCGCCCCGCGGCCGGAACAGACCCAACACCAACAGCCCCAGCACCAAGAGGCCCACGCCCAGCCCTCTTCCGGCACAGCCTCTGCGGGCAACCCCTCTGCCGGTGCATCTGCAGCGGGGTCGCATGCCGACGTCGAGGTTCTCCGCCGCGCCTGGCCCGAGGTTCTGCAGACCCTGGCAAAGATCAAGCGGAGCACGTGGGCGCTCGTGGAGCCCAACGCCCAAGTGGGCCAGTTCGACGGCCAGGTCCTGACGCTCGTCTTCAGCACCTCGGGGCTGGCCGGCGCCTTCGGCAGGGCCGACCACTCGGAGAATCTGCGCCAGGCCATTCACAAAACAATCGGCATTGATTGCCAGATCACCGCGGTGGCAGGCGCCGGCAGCTCAGCGAGCTCTGAGCCAAACCCAAAAGCGCCTACTAGCCGGGACATCCCGGCTGCCACCACCGACGCCGATTGGGGCCTGACCCCTGCCTCGGACGGCCCCTCCCGGCCGGAGCCCGCCCCGGCACGCCCGGCGGCAGCGGCTTCTCCGTCGTCGGCGGCCTCAGCGGTTTCCGCTCCGCAGTGGTCAGGGCCAAACATCACGGCGTCCCCGTCTGACACTGCCGCCCCAGCGGGCGCCGGACGTGCTGCCGGCGAATCCAGCGCTTCTGCGCCATCGGCCTCCGCCGTTCCTGCCGCCACCGGCAGCGTTGCTGGAGCATCAGGCAATGCACCGGACGCGCCCGCCGACGAGCAGCCGGCCGCCCAGCAGCCGGCCACCGAGGCTGCCGTACAGGAGACGGCTCACGGTTTGCAGCAGCAAGCCGGCGACTATTCCTATCCGGATGACGACTGGGGCCCTCCGCTCGACGAGGACGCACCTCCGTTGGACGAAGAGCCTCCCATGGACTGGGAGCCGTCACGCCAGTGGCAGGGCAGCCCCGCACCATCGGCAGCGCCGGAGATAAGGTCGCCGGAGATCAAGGCGCCTGTCGGGACCGCACCGTCGGCGCCGCAAATCCGTGCAGAGGTTTCTGCCCCGGTCCGGGCGGACCGACAGCCCGCTCCGGTCACCTCTGCCGATCCGTGGTCCCGTGCTGTGGAGCAGACCCCCGGCGTGTGGGCTCTCAGTTCCGAGAGCAACGTCGGCAAATACCAGGAAGCAGCTGACGAGCACGGCGGCGAGGAGTCGACTGGCTCCACTGCACCCGTTTATGCACCGGCCACCGCCCAGCCGCCTAACAGCGGCGGCCCGGCGGCGGGCACCACGGTTGAGGGCGCCACAACTGGGAGCGTCCCGGTTGAGAGCGCCCCTGCGGAGAGTGCGCCGGATACTGCCGGGCACGGTGCCCCGGAGTTCGAGCCTGCCTACGCCATGGCATCCGCCCCGGCCGCTGCCAGCAACGAGTACGGGGCACCCACCCCAACCCAGGGTGTCCGCGCGCCCGCCGTGGCTGCTTCCACCGACGCCGAGCCGGTCAGGGTGCCCGTGTTCGCACCCGGCCCAGGACCCGCGATTCAAGCAGGACCCGCGATTCAAGCAGGACCCGCGATTCAAGCAGGACCCGCGATTCAAGCAGGGCCGGCGGTTCAGCCAGGGCCAACAGTTCAAGCCGGGCCAAAAGTTGCCGTTGCCCGCACCGTTGCCCCGGAGCCGGCATCGGAGGCTCCCGCCAGGGGCAAGCTGAGCCTCTACCAGAGGCTCTCCACCAGCCCGGAGGCCGAGGCGGGCCGGGCCAAGGCGCCTGCGCGGAGCACGGAGGAACCTGCGCCATACGTGCAGGACATCCCCAGCGCGGACGACGAAACCATCGAGGAATCGGGCGTCTTTGGCCGTGCCGCCGTCGAGCGTATTCTGGGCGGAAAGCTCGTGGAAGAACGGTCACTGGACGGCAGCCCCCTGATCCCCCGGCACTAGCCCGCAACGTTCCGGCGCCGCGACTGGCGGCACCGGCCAATTTCAACCAAACAATCGAGGAAAACGTGTACGAGGGTGCAGTTCAGGAGCTGATCGACGAGCTCGGACGCCTTCCCGGTGTGGGACCGAAGTCTGCGCAGCGACTGGCGTTTCACATCCTGGAGGCAGACCCCCAGGACATGAAGCGGCTGGTGGAGGCCATCACCACCGTCAAGGAGCGGGTTAAGTTCTGCACCGCGTGCGGCAACGTGACCGAGCAGGAACTGTGCAACATTTGCCGCGACCCGCGGCGTGACCCCTCCGTCATCTGCGTCGTGGAGGAGTCCAAGGACGTGCTGGCCGTGGAGCGCACCCGCTCCTTCCGGGGCCGC
The DNA here is from genome assembly GCF_042674585.1 of Arthrobacter sp. NPDC057013. Lineage (NCBI taxonomy): Bacteria > Bacillati > Actinomycetota > Actinomycetes > Micrococcales > Micrococcaceae > Arthrobacter > Arthrobacter sp. NPDC057013. Next base: position 32,589 of record NZ_JBHUSE010000008.1, on the reverse strand, counting down.
TATCACGTGCTGGGCGGCGCCATCAATCCGATCGCCGGCGTCGGCCCGGAACAGCTGCGGATCCGCGAACTTCTCAACCGGCTCAGTGACGGCGCCGTCCAGGAAATCATCATCGCCACCGACCCGAACCTCGAGGGCGAGGCCACGGCCACCTACCTGGCGCGCATGCTGCAGTCCATCGGGATCGCCGTCACCCGCCTCGCATCCGGGCTGCCCGTGGGCGGCGACCTCGAGTACGCGGACGAGGTCACCCTGGGCAGGGCCTTCGAGGGCCGCCGGAACGCCCTCAGCTGACGGCAAGGGGTCACAATTCAACAGCGGGCGGACCACAGCGATAAACTGGGTATGCCGCCGTGCCGCAAGGCCGCCTGGCCTCCAGAACTCCAATTGAATCCAGTGAGGGTGCACGCATGAGTATGCCCAGTACCGATGTGAAAACCGAACCGCAGCCGCAGGAGCTGCTCGCAGACGCTGCTGTCACCGCGCAGCTTATTGTGCAGAAGTTCGGTGGCTCCTCGGTGGCTGACGCTGACGGCATCAAGCGCGTGGCCCGGCGCGTGGTCGACGCCCAGAAGGCCGGCAACGAAGTCGTCGTCGTCGTCTCCGCGATGGGTGACACCACCGACGAGCTCCTTGACCTTGCCGCCCAGGTCACCGACGCAGCTCCTGCCCGCGAGATGGACATGCTCCTATCCGCCGGTGAGCGCATCTCCATGGCCTTGCTGGCCATGGCCATCAACAAGTTCGGCGCGTCCGCGCAGTCCTTCACCGGTTCCCAGGCCGGCATGATCACGGACGGGATCCACGGCAAGGCCCGGATCATCGACGTCGACCCGCACCGTATCCGCACTGCCCTGGACAAGGGGCACATTGCCATCGTCGCCGGCTTCCAGGGCATGACCCGCTCCACCAACGAGATCACCACCCTTGGCCGCGGCGGTTCGGACACGACGGCAGTGGCCCTCGCCGCCGCCCTCGAGGCCGATGTCTGTGAGATCTACACCGACGTTGACGGCATCTACACCGCGGACCCCCGCGTCGTTCCGTCAGCCCAGAAAATCGACCGCATCTCCAGCGAGGAAATGCTGGAACTGGCCGCCTCCGGGGCCAAGATCCTTCACCTCCGGTGCGTCGAATACGCCCGGCGGTTCGGCGTGCCGCTGCATGTCCGTTCCTCATTCAGCCAGAACGAAGGCACCTGGGTCCTGCCCGGCGCCGATGACAAGATCACGACTCAAGAGGGAGTTGCCTTGGAGCAGCCAATCATCTCCGGTGTTGCACACGACCGCTCGGAAGCAAAGGTCACCGTCGTTGGTGTACCGGACATCCCGGGCAAGGCAGCAGCGATCTTCCAGGTCATCGCGGACGCACACTCGAACATCGACATGATCGTCCAGAACGTCTCCACACACGGCACCGGCAGGACGGACATCTCCTTCACCCTGCCCATCGTCGAGGGCGCCGACGCCCTGGCCGCCCTCCGTGCTGCACAGACCGAGATCGGGTTCGAAAGCATCGAGTACAACGAGCAGATCGGCAAGCTCTCGCTGATCGGCGCCGGCATGCGCTCCCACCCGGGCGTGTCGGCCACGTTCTTCAAGGCTTTGTCCGCCGCGGGCATCAACATCAACATGATCTCCACGTCGGAAATCCGCATCTCCGTGGTGACCCACGCCGACCTGCTCGATGACGCCGTCCGTGCCATCCACAAGGCGTTCGACCTGGACAGCGAAGCCGTCGCCACCGTCTACGGCGGCACCGGCCGCTAGGGCCTCCGCAGTGCAGAAGAAGCCCGGTGCGTTTAACGCACCGGGCTTCTCCAATTCAAAAAGGGCTCGTCACTTGTCCAGATCGTTCTTGCGGACAGCATAGTGGTGCCCCTCCGAGTCGGTCTCGACTTCGAACTGGGCCAGATCATCCTCTGAAGCATGCTCATAATCGTCGTGCAGGTGAACCACCGGAGCAGCTGCATCGCCTACGGCGGCAGGGCCGAATACGAACCGGAGCCTGTCTGTCAGGTTCATGAAGCCACTGAGCACATGTGCCACAAGTCCCACCCCCTTCCCTGCTTGAAGGCGTCGGAGCGTCTGCCCTTCGGTTGCCAGTGCCCTTATTTTACGCCGGGACCCCGGAAATGAACCCCGGCCGGGAATCCTTCAATCGCCGGGGATTGGAGCATCGGCGGAGCGTTCAGCGGCTGCTACCGCAGGGACTTGTCGTCAGGGTTGCGGGGCACAACGTAGGTACTGCCGTCCGGGCGGTGAACGGTTTCCCACTGCTGTGTCTCGGCCTCGCGCTGCGCCAGCAGCTTGCGGTTCTCCTCGGTCATGTCGTGCACCAGCGAACTCCTGTTGGCGGGACCAAACACTGCCCTGAGCTTGCCGGTCGCCCGCATGAACCGCTGTGCGCCGTTCTCTTTTGCCACGCTGCCCAACTCCATTCCGGGTCTACTGCCACTATCAAGTATATACGAACGATTAGTGCACTAATGATCACCCGTCGGGCAGTGCCTGCCCGGCGTCCAGCCGGTAAATGCACGACGGCGGGACACACCGCCAGCGGTGAGTCCCGCCGTCGTACTAACAGCGCTACCTCGTACCAACAGCGCTACGGCACAGGCCGCACCGCCACCGGCGAGCGGACCGTGTTGTCGCCTGAAGTCCACGTCAGGGATCCGGTGGAGTACGTGTTCAGCGCAGCCCCTGCGGTGGTGAACGTGATGGTGAACGTGGCGCTTTCACCCTCAGCCAGCGTTACCTCTGCCGGACTGACCGTGGCAGTGATGCCCGGGACGCTGATCTTCGCCCGGTACGTTCCTGCGGTCACCGCCGTGACCGACCTCGTGACCGTCTGGCTGCCGGACATGGCGCCCAGCGCCACGGAAGGAAGGTTGACGTCCTTCGCAGCGATGGGGGCGACGCCAAGGTCGATTCCCTGTCCCTGGAGGAAGCCCATCCAATCCCTGATGCCCGCGTCGTACACGAGTCCCGGGGAGTCGAACCGCGCGGGATCAACATGGCCGGCACCCTGGGCAAAGACGTCATGCACGTCGGTGCCCTTTGCATCGACCAGGTCGTAGGCCGTGGTCATGATGGCGGACTTGACGGCCGCCGGCGACCACGTCGGGTTCTTGCCTAGCAGCAGCGCTCCCGAGCCGGCGATGTGCGGCGACGCCATGGACGTGCCGGACAGGAACCCGAAGGTCTCGCCCTTGAACCCGACCGGCGAAACCGCGGCCAGCACTGCCACACCCGGAGCGGTAACGTCAGGCTTGAGCAGGTCGCCGTTGGTCGCCAGGGTGGGTCCGCGCGACGAGAATTCGGCAATCTGCGGCACGGGCGGGGGTTCCGCTCCGGTGGTGTCGGTCGCCTTCAGGCTTGCCGTCATGCCGGGGGTCGCCTTCACCACGTCCTTGATCTTCGGGTCGCCCACATGGACCGTGGGCACACTGTGCAGATCGGCGTCGAGCGAGCCGGGCGTCAGGTTGACCAGGACCATGCCCACGCCGCCTGCGCGCTTGACCTCGGCGCTCTTGTCAACGCGTGCCACAACGCCGCGGTCGCAGACCACGATCTTGCCGGCAACCTTGGCCGGGTCCAGCGAATTCGGCGCGCACAGCGCCGCATCCGTAGCGAGGGCGGCGGCCGTCTTCACATCCACGGCCAGCACGATCGGCTTTGAGTCCACCTCACTGCTCATGACACTTGCACCGGCGAACTTGCTTCCGTCCGACAGTTCCGCGGTTCCGCGCAATGTGTTGTCGAACGTCGAGGCTGCCACGCTGGTGATCCAGGGGCCGGCATGGTTGACGGTCGAGGCCGTCGGGCCGGAGTTGCCGGCGGAGGCGGCCACAAAGATTCCGGCGGCCGCGGCGTTGAGGAACGCGAGGGAAACGGCATCGACAGTGGAGCTGTTGTTTCCCGAGATGGAGAAGTTCAGCACGTCCACGCCGTCGAGGACGGCATCCTGGATGGCGTTGAGAATGTCTGATTCAACGCACCCGGTAGCCTCGGGAATGGCGCCCTCCCAGCAGACCTTGTACACGGCGATCTTGGCCGCCGGGGCAACGCCTGAGCTCTTGCCGAAGTCGCGCCCGCCCGCGGTCTGGGTGACGTCACTGTTGCCCGCTGCGGTGCTTGACGTGTGGGACCCATGGCCGTTGACGTCCAGCGGCGAGAACTTCTCACTCGGGGAGCGGAACGCCGGAGGAACCGCCGCCTTGTAGGCCTTGTCGTAGAACCTGGCTCCGATGACCTTGCTGTTGCATTCCGTGCCGTCGAACGAGTCGCCGGCCACGCAGTCGCCCACGAAGGTGCCGCCGTTGGCCTTGCGCATGGCGATCACGTTGCCCTGAAGGCGGTACGGCACGCCCACGTCCGGGGTGCCGGACAGCGGGTCAACGGTGTCCCCGGCGAAGAACGGGTTGTCGGGCGTATAACCGGTGTCCAGCATGCCGACGACGATGCCCTTGCCGGCCTCATCCGTACCGCCGAACTGCCGGTCCCACACGCCGTCGCCGCCGGGCAGGCCGAGGAAGTCCGTGCTCGAGTAGTCCGGCTTGCGCATGCTGTCCGGGACCACGGCCAGCACGTCGGTGTCACCGGCGAGCGCCTTCGCCTGGGCGGCGGAGAGGACTGCGCTGAAGCCGTTGAGCGCCAAGGTGTAACTCCTGTTGATGGTCACGCCCGTGGACGCTGCCGCCTGCCGCTGTTTGGCTTTCAGGTGGGCGTCGTATTTGCGCGAGTTGGGGCCGGAGGGGTTCAGTTTCTTCCCTTTCGGCACCGCCGTCCCGGGAATGCCCGGGACGCCGCCGGAGTAAGTGGCCAGCGGTTTGTCCTTGAGCATCACGATGTAGTGGCCGTCGTCGAGCGGGGATGCTGCCGGCTGCAGGGCGGACGGCAGCGCCGCGGCTGACTGCGCCGATGCCGGTGCCGGTGCCGCCACCGTTGGTCCGGTGAGGCCCTGGCCGATGACCATGGCAAGGACGGCGGCGAATATGGCCGGCAGCCTTCTGCTGTGTCCGGGGCGGGTAGTGGATTGCTGAGGGATCATGGGGGATGCCTTCCTTTGTTCAGGACCTGTAGACCTTCGGTCCCACGAACTGGACGCTCTGCCCCCCATGGGCGTCATCACTATCTGTTTATGCCGCGCACCCGTTGATGTCAGAAACATACCGCGGACGCCCCCAAGAATCGATACCCTTCCGTTAGCAATTGCCGCGTACCGTTATCCGCCTGTACCGGACCGCCGGGGGCCCCGACGGTAGAATGGGAAAAACTTGAGGAGACCCGGCATGCGCAAGCAACTGATTTCCGTGCTGCTCGCCCTCGCAGCGACAGGCGGTCTCGCGGCCTGCACCCCGAACAACGGAACCGGCCAGCCTTCGGCCACGCCGGGGGCCACCAGCACCTCCCCCGGGACTTCATCACCGGGGACTTCATCACCAGGCACCGGGACGCCAAGCACGGGCACTCCCAGTACCCCGACGCCCGGCTCTACACCGCCCGACGCCGAGACGACGGTCCCAGCGCCCGCGCCCCCTTCCGCTTCTCCCCTGCCGTCCGGTCCCGGCGCAGGCGATGCCGAACTGTCCATCACTGTCAAGGCGTCGAAGGACGGCAAGGCCGTCAACTACACACTGGTCTGCAAGGACGGCGCACCGATGGCCGAGAGCCAGCACCCCAACGCGGCCGCAGCCTGCACGGCCTTGAAGAACAACGCCGCCATCGTGAACGCCGCCGCTCCGCCGAAGGGCATCTCCTGCACGCAGCAGTACGGCGGACCGCAGGTGGCCATGGTGACCGGCGAGGTCAACGGCACGCCGGTGGAGACCTCCTTCGCACTGCGGGACGGCTGCCAGATCGGTGCCTGGAACGCGGCCAAGGACATCCTCGGTGCTGCTGGCGGGGCGCTCTAGCGCTGTGGCAGGCACGGCATTGACGATCCCCGCCGCCCAGATTCTCTCCGCCGCCGAATGGAGGGAACGGGAAGCGGCCCACGTGCGCAGGGTGCGCCGGTACGCCGATCCCTATCTTGCCCGCCGCTCAGCAGGGCGGAAGCATCCAGTGGAGGACTTCCTCTTCACCTACTACACGCAAAAGCCCGGCCAACTGCTGCGGTGGCACCCCGGGGACGGCGTGGTGCTCTTTGGAGCGGAGGCTGCCGGCCGCCGGGACTGGAAATACTACAAAACGCTCGACGGCGGTGAGCTGGCCGGCGCGGGCCTCCCCGCCGGCAGCACCGCGGTGACATTCGACCGTGAAGCTTTCCTGGCCGAACGGCACGACACCCTCGTGTTTGCCCGAATCATTCTCGCCGGGACGGCCGCCCGGCCGGCACAGTTCGGCTGCTTCGGCCTGCATGAGTGGGCCATGGTCTACCGGCAGGAGAAATTCGAGCTGCGCCACGAGTACCTCAAGCTGCGGCTGGGCGGCGCAGGCACGGACAAAGTGGTTGAGGACAACAGGATCCGTTGCTCGCACTTCGATGCGTTCCGGTTCTACACACCCGACGCCATACCCCTGAACGAGCTGTCCCCCAGCCGGGAGAACCAGCGGACCATGGAGCAGCCCGGCTGCCTGCACGCCAACATGGACCTCTACAAGTGGGCGTACAAGCTCTCCCCGGCCCTGCCGAGCGCACTCGTGATGGACTGCTTCGAGCTGTCGTGGCGGGTGCGGGCCATGGACATGCAGGCGTCCCCCTATGACCTCACGGACTGGGGCTACCCGGCCATTCCGATTGAGACCCCGGACGGCAAGGCGGCATACGCCGAGCAGCAGCGCGCCTTCTCGGCTGAGGCCCAGGAGCTGCGCGGCCGGCTCCTGGCCGCCCTCACACCGCTCTTCGACAGCCTGGAAACGGAGACGGAACGATGAGCGATACACCTGCGTCCCCGGGCCGGGGCCCGGACGCCGGCCTGCACCCGGACACGGACATCGAACTGACCGTCGCCCTCACCCACACGCCGGGCGGCCCCGAACACGTCTTTGCCCTCGTCTGCCGTTCCGGCCAGCTGGTGGAATCAACGCTGCCGGACCCAGCGGCGGCGATTGCCGCCGTCGGGCGCTTCGGCGAACGGATCTTCTTCCCCGAACCCGGCCCGCCCAAGCTGTGCACCCAGCAGTACGGCGGCCCCCAGGTTGCCGTGGTCACCGGCACCTTCAACGGCCGCACGGTGAACTCCCGGTTTTCCCTGACGGACGGCTGTGAAATTGCCCGCTGGCGGGCCCTGTCCCCGCTCCTGGGCGGCGTGGCAGGATCCACGGGCGGCGCCATCTGATCCCCCGGGAAGAGTTTTTGTCCACGTATCGCGACTTCCGGGCCGTTTAGCGGCCATTATCTGGACAAAAACTCCGGCCAAGCGCACATGCGGCCTGCCTGAACAGAGGCATGGCACAGCGAAGGCCGGCGGAACCCTGGCATTTTGCGCCACGCCCGTCGGCCTTCGCTGCGGGGCCCTTTTCGGGAGCCCGGTTCCGGGACCTTCCTAGATGGAGTTATCCGGTGACCGCGTCAGGTCCTCGTTCTGGACCTTCCCCTGTTCCTTCTTTTTCTTCGGATCTTCCGAAGCCGGTGCAACCGCGACTGCGCCGCCCTCCGCCACCACAACGTTCACGAACGTCGGAGAACTGGCCCCGTCGAACGTGATCCGTCCGATGTAGGAGCCCGGAGCCAGGTTCTTCCAGCTGAGGGCGAGCTTGCCGCTGAGCCCGTTCGCTAGGCGGACCGGGTCAGGCGTCACGGCGGCGTTGCCCTCATTGGCCCCCAGGACCGCAGCATCCACGGAGGCCTTGGTTGCCTGTTGGTTGGGGCTGTCGTAGAGGTTCACGAACATCTGGTAGGTACCCGGGGCAGGCTTCGGAATCGACACAGACTCGCTCGCCGAGGAGGTGGCCACGACGATTCCCTGTCCGTCCGGGGTGATGACCACCATGTCGAAGTCGGCGTTCTCATCCGCCGAAATCACGGACAGTTTGGCCAGCGGCACGCCCGCCGGAACTTCAACGGTCTTGACGAAGTTCGAGGCGTCCGCCGCGTACCGGAAGGGACCGGGCACGAGCTCGATGGCAGACGAGTCGGCCTTCGACAGGCCGTCGAGCGTGACGTTGACGGGCGAGTTCGTACCCGAGACGATGCCGATGTTCCCGGAACCGTTGGCCCCCTTGGAGGTGAACGCAATGTTCTTGGGAGCCACCACCGACTGCGGCCGGACCGCGATCGGTGAGGTCACCGTCTTGTTGGCGCCCCGCCACGTGAGCGAACCCGCGGCGAACTCCCCCAGCTTGGCGCTTTGGTTTTCAAACGCCACCTTGAACGTGCGCTTCTCGCCTGCCGCGTTGAAGGACAGGACCGACGGCGTTACCGTCACCTTCACGCCGGGCACGCTGGCCCTGGCGCTGTACACGCCCGGCGTCAGCGCTGTCACCGTGCGGGTGACCTCGATCCTGCCCGCCAGGTTTCCGAGCGAGAAGGACGGGACGTTCATGTCACGGGGCCGGGTGCTGCCGAGTCCCTGGATGCCCAGGTCCATGCCGGTGCCCTGGATGAAGCGCAGGTAATCGTCGGTGCTGGCGTCGTAGACGAGACCCGGATCCAGGACGCGGGCCGGATCGACCTGCCCTGCACCGGTAGCGAGGACGTCCGTGTTCTTGCTGCCGTCTGGGAGCTTGACGTCGCTTGCGGTGGTCATCATGGCGGACTTCACGGCAGCCGGGGACCAGATGGGGTTCTTGCCCAGGATGAGGGCACCGAAGCCGGCCACGTGGGGTGACGCCATGGACGTGCCGGACATGAAGCCGAACTGGTCGCCGCCCGCGCCGATCGGCGATACGCCGGCCAGGACGGCGACGCCGGGCGCGGCAACGTCGGGTTTCAGCAGGTCGGAGTCGGTGGCAAGGAGGGGTCCGCGGGAGGAGAAGCCGGCGATCTGCGGCTGTGCCTCGGCGGGAAGTCCCGTGGTGTCCTTGTTGACCAGCGAAACCGTGATGGCCGGGTTCGCCGCCACCTTGGCTTTGATGGTCTCCGTGGCAGGCGGGTTCACGTGCACGGTGGGGACGGAGTGCTTGTCGGCGTCGAGCGAGGATGCGGTCAGGTTGACGAGGATCATGCCGACGCCGCCGCCCCGCGCCACCTCGGCGCTCTTCGCCACCCGGTCGTAGACACCACGGTCACAGACCACGACCTTGCCGGCGATCTTTGCAGGATCGAGCGATCCGGGCGCACACAGTGCAGGGTCGGCGGCCTGTCCGGATGCTGCGTTGGCGGCGAGGACCACTCCTGCTCCGGCCACTTCACGGTTCATGATGCTGGCGCCGCGGAACTTGCTGCCGTCGGAGAACTCCACGGTGCCCTGCAGTTCCTGCGAGAAGCTGCTGGCGGCAACGGTGGTGACCCACGGTTCGCCGTGGTTGACGGTGCTGGCCTCCGGGCCGGAGTTGCCAGCGGAGGTGGCCACGAAGATGCCGGCTGAGGCGGCGGACAGGAACGCCATGGACACCGGGTCCGTGGTGGTGGACGTGGTGCCCGAGATCGAGTAGTTCAGCACGTCGACGCCGTCGAGGACGGCCTGGTTGATGGCGTCGACGGCGGATGAGGTGTAGCAGCCGCCGGTGTTGGGGTCGTTGTCTTCCCAGCAGATCTTGTAGATGGACAGCTTGGCGGCCGGTGCGATGCCGCCGGTCAGGCCGAAGCTGCGGCCGTCAACGAAGGTTTCGACGTCAGCGTTGCCGGCCGCGGTGCTTGCCGTGTGGGTTCCGTGGCTGCCCACGTCCACGGGCGAGATCAGCTCTTCCGGCGCCCGGTCCGGTTTGGCGACGGACTGCTCGAAGGCGTCGGAGAAGTACCTGGCACTCAGGACCTTGGAATTGCAGGCTGTTCCGTTGAACTTTTCGCCCTTCTGGCACTCGCCCTCGAAGGTGCTGCCGTCCGCCTTCAGCATGGCGATGTTGCCGCCGGCGGTGCGGTAGGGGACGCCCACCTGCGGATTGCCCTTCAGCCGCGCCACATCTTTGCCGGCGAAGAACTGGCTGCCCGGCGTGTAGCCCGAGTCGATGACTCCCACCACTACACCCTTGCCGGCGCCCGCCTTGCCGCCGAACTGCCTGTTCCACGTGCCGTTGGCGCCGCTGAGCTTGAGGAAGTCAGTGGTGGAGTAATCCGGGGCCTGCTCGGTGTCGGGTGCCACCGCGAGAACCCCGGGGTCCTTGGCCAGGTTCACGGCCTGATCGGCGGTGAGCGTGGCACTGAAGCCGTTCAGCGCCGCCGTGTACTTGCGGCGAATCTGCACGTTTTCCTTCCCGGCCAGTGCCGCCTGCTTCGCCTCGAGGTGGGCCTGGTACTTGCGCACCTCCGCCCGGTTGGCGTCGAGCTTGCGGCCGGACCGTGGCTTCGTGGCCTGCAGGCCCGGCGTGCCGCCCTCGTAGGTGGCGGCGGGCTTCTCGGTCAGGACCACAATGTAGCGGCCGGCGGAGTAGCCGTTGGGGTCGACGTTCTTATGCTGTGCGGCCGGAACCGAAACCCGCGACGGCGCCGCGGTTGCCGGCAGCGCGCCGAATGACGAAAGGAGCAAAGGCAAGCCGACAACCAGTGCCGCTGCTTTCCGGGCCCCCCGGCTTCGGAAGAAGCTTTTTCCTGCTGATTTCACGAGTGGTTTGAACCTTTCATAAAGGAACAGCGCCGGCTGCATTGCCGGGCGCAGGCGGCAACGACACGTGAAGATGACAGGTCCTGTCGATCCCAGCAATCGCTGACCGATCCCCACAGTACCTACTGAGAGCCGAATATGACATAGCGCACATTCGACGAATTTTTACTTTTTTGTCATTACGTTCGACACAGGCGTCAAAAAGCAGGCGGGCGCCCTGAATGGGCACCCGCCTGCGGAGTGAAAGTCTGTTCTGCAGGGGTTGTACGGCCGGGCAACTACTGCCGCGGTGTGCGGACCACCTCGCTGATCCACTGGCGCGTCTTCTCGTCCACCGGACCGGCCACCCTGTCCTTTCCGGCGCCCTCAAGGCGGGCCTTACGGTCGGCCTTGATCTTCTGGATCACCATCCTGCCGAGGCCGGCGAACACGGCGGCGGCCATCACCGGCAACAAGACGGATTTCGGTTTCTCAGCCATTCCGCAATCCTACTGAGGCTGCCCACGGCGGGCCAGACCCGGCGTCGTTCTTCCCTTCCTACGGCGTCCGCCGGACGTCCGCCGCATCGGATACGGAAGTGGTGCGCCGCGGCCGGTAGAATAGGCATGCAAGCTCGCGGAGCGCCCGTCCACACCATGCCCTTTGAATGCCCTGCCATTTGAACCGGCCAGGCAATTTCAGGAATGGCGTGAGACGGCACCACTCCGCTGCGCCCTTACCCAATGCACATGCACAGGAGTTACCGGATGCCCCGGATCGTTGTCGACGTCATGCCCAAGCCCGAGATTCTGGACCCGCAGGGGAAGGCCATCGTGGGAGCACTCCCCCGCCTGGGCTTCACCAGCTTTAGCTCTGTACGCCAGGGCAAGCGTTTCGAACTGACCGTTGACGGCGAGGTGACCGAGGACATCCTGGCCCAGGCCCGTGATGCCGCCGAAACCCTGCTGTCCAACCCCGTGATCGAGGACGTCGTGAACGTCGAGGTCGTCGAGGCCTGAGATGACTGAACTTCCCCTGATCGGCGAGGCAGTCGCCGTCGCCGCCGACGCTCCTGGTGCTCGCAGGCTCGCAGGTGCACGAATCGGCGTCGTCACTTTCCCCGGCACCCTGGATGACCGGGACGCTTCCCGTGCGGTCCGGCTCGCGGGCGGCACGCCCGTGGAACTCTGGCACGGTGACTCCGAACTGGGCGACGTCGACGCCGTCATCCTGCCGGGCGGATTCTCCTACGGCGACTACCTGCGCGCCGGCGCCATCGCGCGCTTCGCCCCGCTGATGTCCAGGATCATCGACGCCGCCAACTCGGACGCCAAGCTGCCGGTGCTCGGCATCTGCAACGGCTTCCAGCTGCTGACCGAGTCGCACCTGCTGCCCGGGTCCATGATCAAGAATGACCACCTGAAGTTCATCTGCCGCGACCAGGTGCTGCGGGTCGAGAACAACAGCACCTACTGGACCGGGGACTACGCCGCGGGACAGGAAATCACGGTGCCGCTGAAGAACCAGGACGGCCAGTACATCGCGGACGAGAAGACCCTCGACGCCCTGGAGGCCGAGGGCCGCGTGGTGTTCCGCTACGTGGGCTTCAACCCGAACGGGTCGCGCCGCGACATCGCAGGCATCTCGAACGCCGCCGGCAACGTGGTGGGCCTCATGCCGCACCCGGAGCACGCCGTGGAGGTGGGCTTCGGCCCCGAGTCGCTGGACGGTATCGGCGGGTCCGACACCGAAGGCCTCGGTCTCTTCACCTCGGTACTGAACAAGATTGTGGGAGCGAACTAATGACCGAGATCTCTACAAGCTCGATCACCGAGACCAAGAAGTTCAACATCGACACCGTCGAGAACGCGGCCAAGACGCCGGACACCGAACTGCCCTGGGCCGAGCTGGGCCTGAAGCGCAACGAGTTCGACGAGATTGTCAAGGTCCTGGGCCGCCGCCCGACCGGCGCGGAACTGGCCATGTACTCCGTGATGTGGAGCGAGCACTGCTCCTACAAGTCCTCGAAGAACCACCTGCGCCAGTTCGGCGAGAAGGTGACCGACGAGATGAAGAAGGACATGCTGGTGGGCATCGGCGAGAACGCCGGCGTCACCAACCTGGGCGACGGCTGGGCAGTGACCTTCAAGATCGAGTCCCACAATTCACCGTCGTTCGTGGAGCCGTACCAGGGTGCCGCCACCGGCATCGGCGGCATTGTCCGCGACATCATCTCCATGGGCGCCCGCCCGGTTGCCGTGATGGACCCGCTGCGCTTCGGCGCCATCGACCACCCGGACACCGCCCGCGTCATGCACGGCGCGGTCGCGGGCATCGGCGGCTACGGCAACTCCCTGGGCCTGCCGAACATCGGCGGCGAGATGGTCTTCGACTCCGTGTACCAGGGCAACCCGCTGGTCAACGCGCTCGCCGTGGGCGTCATGCGCCACGAGGACATCCGCCTGGCCAACGCCTCGGGCAAGGGCAACAAGGTGGTCCTGTTCGGCGCCCGCACCGGCGGCGACGGCATCGGCGGCGCCTCCGTGCTCGCCTCCGAGTCCTTCGACGACACCAAGCCGTCCAAGCGCCCGGCCGTCCAGGTGGGCGACCCGTTCGCCGAAAAGGTTCTCATCGAGTGCTGCCTTGAACTGTTCAAGGGCTCGCTGGTTGAGGGCATCCAGGACCTCGGCGCCGCAGGCATCTCCTGCGCCACATCCGAGCTCGCGTCCAACGGCGACGGCGGCATGAACGTTGAACTGACCTCCGTTCTGCTGCGCGACCCCACCCTGACCCCGGGCGAGATCCTGATGTCAGAGTCGCAGGAACGCATGATGGCAGTCGTGACGCCGGAGAACGTCGAAGCGTTCGAAGCCGTCATGGACAAGTGGGCCGTGGAATACGCCTGGCTCGGTGAGGTGACCGACAGCGGACGCCTGATCATCACGTGGGAAGGCGAAGTCATTGTCGACGTCGACCCGCGCACCGTGGCGCACGACGGTCCGGTCTACGACCGCCCGTTTGCCCGTCCCGAGTGGCAGGACGCCGTCCAAGGCGACAAGTTCACCGGTTCCGTGCAGGACGCCGGCCGCCCCTCCGCCCCGGCGGAGCTGGCCGCGGCCGTCACCGAGCTCGTCGCCTCGCCGAACATGTGTGACAAGTCCTGGATCACCAACCAGTACGACCGGTACGTCGGCGGCAATACCGCCATGGCGTTCCCGGATGACGCCGGCGTGGTCCGGGTGGACGAGGAATCCGGCCTCGGCGTGGCCCTGGCCACCGACGCCAACGGCCGCTACACCTACCTGGACCCGTACCACGGCGCCCAGCTGGCACTGGCCGAGGCCTACCGCAACGTGGCCACCTCCGGCGCCGTGCCGATGGCCGTCAGCGACTGCCTGAACTTCGGCTCCCCCGAGGACCCGGATGTCATGTGGCAGCTGGCCGAGGCCATCCGCGGCCTCTCCGACGCCTGCATGGTGCTGGGCATCCCGGTCACCGGCGGCAACGTCTCGCTGTACAACCAGACCGGCACCACGCCGATCCATCCCTCCCCGGTGGTGGCAGTGCTGGGCAAGCTCGACGACGTCGCCCGCCGCACGCCGTCGGGCTGGCGGGAAGATGGCGCAGCCATCTACCTGCTGGGCACCACGGCCGACGAGCTGGACGGCTCGGAATGGTCCAACCTGCGCGGCCACCTCGGCGGCCTTCCTCCCAAGGTTGACCTCGAGGCCGAACGCGCTCTGGGCGAGATCCTGATCAATGCGTCCCGCGACGGCATGGTGGACTCGGCCCACGACCTCTCCGAGGGAGGCCTTGCCGCGGCCCTCGTGGAATCGTCGCTGCGCTACGGCGTGGGCGCCCGGATCGCGCTGCAGGATGTCCTGGACCGCGACGGCGTTGACCTCTTCACTGCGCTGTTCTCCGAGACCCAGGGCCGCGCCGTCGTGAGCGTTCCGCGCTCCGAGGAAGTCCGCTTCAAGGACATGTGCACCGCCCGCGGCTTCGAGCACCTGCGCATCGGCGTGGTGGACGCAGCCAGCGGACAGCTGGAGATCAACGGCGTGGACACCCTTTCGCTGGACGCTCTCCGCGAAGCCCACGAGGCCACCCTGCCGAAGTACTTCGGCTAGATCGCATCGAGTGCTCCGTAACTGTCCTTTTGACGAGTCAGAAGGACAGTCACGGAGCACTCGTTTTTAACGGCCTGGCCGCCAGCCGGACTGAACCAGCGCGCTGCGGACCTTGGCGACGGCCTCCTTGCCATCATTGAGCATGTGGCGCTTGGAGATGCGGACTTCCGTCCAGCCCAGAGCGGAGTACCGCTCCGACCGCGCGATGTCCCGCTCGATCTGGAGCTCGTCACCGTGATGCTCCCCTTCATACTCAATGCCGATGCGGTACTGCCGGTACGACAGGTCCGGCTCATGATGGCGCCTGCCGTCTTCAGAAAATATCGGCACGTTCAGTGCAGGCTCCGGAAGTCCCGCGCGCACGATCGCCAGTCGGAGCAGAGTCTCCTGCGGTGAATCCGAGCCCACCCGGATAAGCCTGATGGCCTCCTTCGCCTTGCGAAGCCCCCGTTTACCCTTGTGCCTGTCGATCATTCGTTGGAGGTCCTCCAGCCCGCATAGCGGCTGGTCCCGGCCCTCCAATTCCGGACGCGGGACACGCACACAACTGTCACCCATGGCCACCAGTTCGTCTACGCTCAGCATTTCCGCCATGTCCAGCCAGGTGCGTTCCGGCGTTGTGACGGGGATCCCGTCGAGAACCGTGACTTCGTCGTCATACAGCTTCATCCGGTGCACGATGACGTGTGGCCGGTTTAGGTGGGCTGCCCCCTCGGGCCTGATGACGTCGTACATCTCGGATGCCCCTTTCTGCCGTCGTCGCGGCAGGTTGAGGAGCTCCGCCGCGGTGAGGTGCGATGCGGCGCATCGCTCATTGACCTCAATGAAGGGCCGGACCCTTACGCTCAACGCCAGTTCCGCCGTCGGGCATTCTGCCCGGATGCCCCTGCCCAACGCGGTGAGCGAGCGGTGCCGGAGTCGCTTCGAGGTAATGCCCGCGCGGGCCGCCTCACCAACGGTAAAGGGCCTGTCCTGGAATTTGTTTGGCAACGGGCGTGCGGTCTTCATGGCTACATAAGAACAGAAAGGACTCCGCTGCCGCTGAAGTTATCCACAGCATCCATCGAGTGCTCCGTAAATGCCGTTTTGGGCGGTCAGTCCTCGCTGTGGATCTCCCGCTGCCGGGCGCTCAGCAACTCCAGCTCGGGACGGTATGCGACGAAGCGTTCGACGGCGGTGAGCACCTCAACGAGGTGCGCGCGGTCCGCGGCAACCAGACCGGCCCCGATCCTCGCCCGGCGGTATTGCTCGTGGTCGCCCACCTCTGCGACGGAGACGTCATAGCGCCGTTTGACCTCGGCCAGCAGCGGCCGCACGACGGACCGCTTCTCCTTGAGGCTGTGCACGTCGCCGAGGAGGATATCGAACTCGATCCAGCCGACCCACATGCGCATAATGCTATCGGCTGTTCCGTAACTGCCGTTTTGAGGGCTCAAAAGGGCAGTTACGGAGCATCCGACGGGATCTAGATGGTAAGTTCGCCCATCGTGTCCCAGCCCTCGCCGTCGAGCTGCCGGCTGATAATGCGCGGGGTCTCGGCGAGGGCCTGCGGCATCTCCTCCATCGCCTTCTTGAAGTGGGCGCTGTTGACGTGGTCGCCGGCGGCATCGTCCTTGAACGCTTCGACAAGGACGAACTCGTTGGGGTCGTCCACGCTGCGGGACCAGTCGAACCACAGGTTGCCCGGTTCCTGGCGGGTGGCTTCGGTGAAGTCGGCCACGAGGCCGAGCCACTTGTCGGACCAGTCCGGCTTGACCTTGAACTTGACGACGATAAATATCATGGGGTTCCTTCCGTTGGTTTGATTGGGTCAGTGGGCGGCCAGCGCCTGCTCGCACTCCTCGATGGCCTCGCGGGCGTACTTCTGCTGGGCCGGGGTTCCGACGCGTTCGGCCCACTGCTCGGCCAGCTGGAACTCGACAAGTGCCTCGGTAAGCCGGCCCGCACCGTGCAGGGTCCAGCCCAGGTTGTTGTGCAGCGCCACCATCCAGCGCTTGGTCCGCTCGTCATGGACAGTCGATGCGTACTCCAGCGCACTGCGGGTCCAGAGCTCCGCATGGGCGGAGTCGGCGATGGCCAGCATGTGCAGCGCGTCCACCGCAAGGAACTCCTCGCCCAGATGGTCGCCGAGCTCGGCCGCCTGCTCAAACAGCGGCACCGCCATGGCCGACTGCCCGCTCGAGTTCAGGACCCGCCCGCGCTCCAGCAGGACCCGGATACCCACCGTCGGTTCGTCCCCGTCAATCGCGTCGAGCAGCGCGTCGGCCTCTTCGAAGCGGCCCTGGAGCCCGATGGCCCGCCCCAGCTGCGTGGTGAGTTCGGCGCGCTCGTCAGCGTCGTACCGGGGGTCGGCGAGCGCGTCCCGGAAGCGCTGCTCGGACAGTTTGGGATCCTCGAAGTTCCACAAAAGGTCAAGGCTCTTTTGGTCCAGCATGTACCTCTCCTGATCAGCTTTCACCTGCGGCGAGTTGGCGTGCACCTTCAATGTATCGGGAAGTCATGAGGCGCTGCGCACGGCGGGCCAGCGCGCCGCCCGCGGCGTAGAACCAGTTGGCCGGCCGGCTGAACGCCGTGATGCTGAGGTAGACCCTGCCCTGGCCGTCGATCTCGGCCTCGAAGGACTCCTCGCCGCGCACCGGATGGCCCGGCAGGGAGCCGTAGCCAAAGCCGGCGGACTGCGGTCCGCCGCCCGGAACCGGGCGGTGTACCCACACCACCTCACAGGGCACGTTGAGGCGGAAGGGCCCGACGCCGAATCCGCTCACCACGCGCGCGCCGGGAACAACGACGCCGGACTCGGCGCGCACCCGCAGGCCGGACCGGCGCTGCAGCTCCCAGGCCAGGATCCCCTGGGCCACCCGGCGGTAGACGTCCGCGCCCTCCCCGAGGTAGGTCCGGGACGCCACGTGGCGGTAGCCCGCCGGCGCCCGGCGGTGCTCTGTGGCACCGATCTCCGCATAGGTGAGGGCCCCGCGTGCCAGGCGCTTCTCAGTCACTGCCCACCTGCCGCGCCCAGCCCAACTGCTCCCGCTGTTTCCGGCTCAGCGAGGCAACCACAAGGTCGTAGGAATCCTCCACCATGTCCCGGACCATGTCGTCGGGCAGGGACCCGTCCAGCCGGACGCCGTTCCAGTGCGTCTTGTTCATGTGCCACGCCCCCGTGATCTCCGGGTGCACGGCGCGCAGCTGTTCGGCCAGGGCGGGCTCGCACTTGAGGCTCACCGACCAGTCATCAGGATCCATGGCCGACGCCGCGAACATCTTGGCATCCTGCTTGGCCCCGCCGGACACGGCCGCCCTGACCTTGAACACCGAGGTTTCAGGACCGAACGGGAAATCCTCGAAGGCGCCGGGAAACGACAGGCAGATTTTTCTCAGGTCGGCGGGATCCATGCAGCGAGCCTACAAACCCTTTCCGTGCGGTGCTAGTCTGCGAACATGGCAGCTGCCCAGGAGACCATCCCGGTGCTCGACCTCGGCTCCGCGCGCCGGGCCGACGGCTCGTTCAACCCGGAATTTATTGAGGGGCTCCGCGATGCCACGCACCGCGTCGGCTTCTTCCAGGTCATCGGCTACGGCGGCGCCCCCGGCCAGGCCAAGGAGCTGCTGGCTACAATCAAGCGCTTTTTCGACCTGCCGCTCGAAGAGCGGATGAAGCTGGATAACCGGCTGTCCCCGCA
Source organism: Arthrobacter sp. NPDC057013 (assembly GCF_042674585.1). Lineage (NCBI taxonomy): Bacteria > Bacillati > Actinomycetota > Actinomycetes > Micrococcales > Micrococcaceae > Arthrobacter > Arthrobacter sp. NPDC057013. Next base: position 14,155 of record NZ_JBHUSE010000008.1, on the reverse strand, counting down.
TTTCCGCGGCTACACCCGGATGGGCACGGAGGTCACGCAGGGAAGGGCGGATGCGCGCGAGCAGATCGACTACTCACCCGACCGGGAGCCGGTGAAGGACTATCCGCCCGAGCAGCCGTACTGGCTCCTCCAAGGCCCCAACCTCTGGCCGGATGAGTCGATGCCGGAGCTGAAGCAGGCAGCCATGGCCTGGGCCGGGCTCATGTCCAATGTGGGGGCTGAGCTCATGCGGGCCATCGCTGTATCCCTTCAGCAGCCGGAGGACTATTTCGAGGAACCATTCAGGGATACTCCGGCCTGGATGGGCAAGCTGGTCCATTACGTCGGCGGCGTGGTGGAAGCCGCGGGCGACCAGGGCGTGGGCTCCCACGCGGACTACGGGTTTGTGACCCTCCTGCTCCAGGATGAAGTGGGCGGGCTTGAAGTGCTGCCGCCGGGCGCGAGCGCCTGGGCTCCGGTGGAGCCAATCCCTGAGGCGCTGGTGGTGAATCTGGGCGAAATGCTCGAAGTGGCCACCGAGGGCTATCTGGCCGCCACCATCCACCGGGTCAAGGCCCCGCCGCCCGGTGTGGACCGTTACTCCGTGCCGTTCTTCTGGTCACCCCGGCTCGATGCGGTGATTGAGCCGGTGCCCCTCCCGGCGGAACTGAAAGCGCAGGTGCGCGGCATCTCCGACGACCCGTCCAACCCGATGCTCGCCTCGTTCGGGCTGAACATGCTCAAGGGCCGGATGCGTGCGCACCCGGACGTCACGGAGCGTCACTACCCGGAGCTGATGAAGCCCCGAACCGGCTAAATGCCGACCCGCCATCCCTCGCGGGCAGGGCATGAATTCACCACCACATCCAGTCCGGCGGCCTTTGCCCGCTCGACGGCGGCATCATCGAAGACGCCAAGCTGCAGCCACACTGCCTTGGCACCGACCGCGATGGCCTCATCGATGACAGGCCCCACCTTCTGCGAATTGACGAAGCAGTCCACTACGTCGATCGGGTGCTTTGCCGCGGGGATCTCGGCGAGGGAGCGGTAGCCCTTCTCCCCGTGCACGTCGTCGCCGGGCAGGTTGACCGGGATGATCTCCATGCCCATCCGGTCCCGGACATACAGCGAGACGTCGTACGCGGAACGCCACTCATTCCGGGTCAGGCCCACAATGGCCCAGGTGCCCTTCGTTCGCATGAGTCGGTCGATAACCGCCGGATCGTTTTCGTGAGCCATGCCTCAACTCTACTCCCGCGGTTTTTTTGCGGCCTTTTCCGAATATTTGGATGCTGAACTAAGTCCGCAGCGGGGATGAACGAATATTACAGCCACCGGGACGTCGATTTTGAGAAATCCTGCATCCCGGCTCTAGTAGGTAATGACCATCCCGAGCGGCCGAGAGACCTGGATCGATGAAGCCGCAGCAACCCCGGGTGACGTGAGACGACCATTCCCACGTCACTGTTTCTCCGTCCCGGCGGAGGACTAGGGGTGCTACTGCCAGGACCGATGGAGTGCTGTTATGACCCCAGAGAATTCTTTTGCCCTGCCCACCCTTGCCCGGATTCCTTCCGAGGCAATCCCACAATCCACTTCGGACGCGACGGCGGACGAAGCAGGGCTGCGTGACGCGCCCGGCTCCTCTTCCGGCTCTTCGGGATGGTCCTCGACCGAGCCACCGGACGGCGCAGTGCACGGCGCCCCCACCGGCGGGCCGGCGCGTCACAGTGGCACCACCTCTCTTGTCGACCCCGGCAATGTCGCCTTCTGGGAGGAACAGGCCCTCCGCCTGGACTGGGCCGGGCTTCCCGGCAGCCAGGAGACCGGCAGCCAGAAGCCATGGCACACCGCGCACAGCTGGCTTCCCGCCGACGTCGAAGCCGGCCGCGGACCCGGGATCAAATGGTTCGACGGCGGCAAGCTGAACGTCGCCTATAACTGCGTTGACCGGCACGTCGCTGCCGGACGCGGGGACAAGGTGGCGCTCTTCTTCGAGGGCGAACCGGGCGACCGCCGCGCCATCACGTATGCCGAGCTGCAACGAGAAGTATCCAAGGCAGCCAACGCCCTGCTGTCCCTCGGAATCTCCAAGGGCGACCGGGTGGTCATCTACCTGCCCGTGATCCCGGAAACGGTCATCATCACCCTGGCCGTAGCGCGGATCGGCGCCGTCCACTCCCTGGTGTTCGGCGGGTTCTCCGCAGAGGCCCTGAGGTTCCGCGTCGAGGACACCGGCGCCAAACTGCTGGTGACCACCGACGGCCAGTTCCGACGCGGCGTCGCAGTTCCGGTCAAGGACAACGCTGATGCCGCGGTCGCCGGGGACAACGCCATCGAGCGCGTCCTGGTCATCAACCGCACCACCGACGCCGCGGACCTCACCGCGGTCCCCATGACCGCAGGCCGGGACGTCTGGTGGCACGACGTCGTCGGGTCCGCCTCCGACGTCCACGAGCCCGAGGCGTTCGACGCCGAGACTCCCCTGTTCATCATGTACACCTCCGGCACCACGGGTAAGCCCAAGGGGCTGGTGCACACCTCGGGCGGCTACCTCACCCAAGCGTCGTGGAGCTTCGAGCACCTGTTCAGCAACCCGGATCCCGCGCTTCGGGACAAGGACGTGCACTGGTGCACCGCCGACCTCGCGTGGGTCACCGCCCACACCTACGAGATCTACGGCCCGCTCTCCAACGGCGTCACCCAGGTGATTTTCGAGGGCACGCCCAACACCCCGCATCCCGGCCGGCATTTCGAGATCATCGAGCGCTACGGCGTCACCCAGTACTACACGGCGCCCACGCTGGTGCGCTCGCTCATGGGCTGGTTCCCGGACGGCGTGCCGGACAGCTACGACTTCTCCTCCATCCGACTGCTTGGCACCGTGGGCGAGGCCGTGAACCCGGAGGCGTGGCGGTGGCTCCGCGACAACATCGGAGCCGGCACCGCGCCCATCGTGGATACGTGGTGGCAATCCGAAACCGGGGCCACCATCATGTCCCCCGCGCCCACGGATACCGAGTTCAAGCCCGGCTGTGCTGCCCGCCCGCTCCCGGGCGTCAGCACCCGGGTGGTGGACGAGGCTGGAAACCGCACGGCTCCGGGCGTGCAGGGCTTCATCGTCGTGGACCAGCCGGGCCCGGCCATCGCGCGCACGGTCTGGGGCAACCCGCGCCGCTACTTCGACTCCTACTGGAGCCAGTACGTGGAGCAGGGCTGGTTCCTCGCCGGGGACGGCGCCAAATACGACGACGACGGCGACATCTGGATCCTGGGGCGGGTGGACGACACCCTCAACGTCTCAGGCCATCTGCTCTCCACGATCGAGATCGAGTCTGCCCTCGTCACGCACCCCGAGGTGGTGGAAGCGGGCGTCTGTCCGGTGGCCGACCCCAAGACGGGGCACGCCGTCGTCGCCTTTGTGGTCTTGAAGGGCGGCGCTTCAACGGGAGCAACCGCAGACGAACTCCGCAACCACGTTGCCAAGGAGATCGGCCCGATCGCCAAGCCACGCGACATCGTCGTTGTCCCCGACGTACCCAAGACCCGCAGCGGCAAAATCATGCGCCGGCTGCTGACCCAGCTTTTCGAGGGAACCGCGCTGGGCGACACCACCTCACTCCAGAACGAACCGGCCATTGCCGGTATCCAGAAAGCGCTACACAGCCGCGCTGCCGCCGTCCCCGGAAACCCCAACTCCGGGCAGAAGTAAAGGAACAATTCATGAATGACATCAGCAACGTAGCCCGTCTTTCCGAACCGCTGAAGTTCGCCTACTGGGTGCCGAACGTCTCCGGCGGCCTGGTGGTCTCCACCATTGAGCAGCGCACCAGCTGGGACTTCGACTACAACAAGAAGCTGGCCCGCATCGCGGAGGAATCCGGTTTCGAATACGCCCTGACCCAGACCCGCTACGCCGCATCCTACGGGGCGGACAAGCAGCATGAGGCGACGTCCTTCAGCCTCGCCCTGCTCGCCGCCACCGAACGCCTCAAGGTGATCGCCGCCGTCCACCCGGGCATGTGGCACCCCGGCGTGCTGGCCAAGTACATCATCACCGCCGACCACATTTCGAACGGCCGAGCCGCCGTCAACATCGTTTCCGGCTGGCTGAAGAACGAGTTCACCAACTTTGGCCTCGAATGGCTGGAGCATGACGAACGCTACGTCCGCACCGATGAATTCATCAGGGTGCTGCGCGGGCTGTGGACCGAGAAGGAGTACAGCCAGGCCGGCAAGTACTACAACATCACGGACTTCACCCTGAACCCTGCCCCCGTGGACGTTCCGGGCCGCGCCCACCCGGAGATCTTCTTCGGCGGGAACTCCACGGCGGCCCAGGCCACCGCAGGCCGCGTCGCCGACTGGTACTTCTCCAACGGCAAGGACATCGAAGGATTCAAGGAGAACATTGCCGGCGTGGTCGCCGCCTCCGGTGAAACCAAGCGCGGCACCGACGGCCAGCTGGACGCCCCGAGGTTTGGCCTCAACGGCTTCGTCATCGCCCGCGACTCCGAGAAGGAAGCCCGCGAAACGCTCCGCGAGATCGTGGAGAAGGCACACAAGCCGGCCGTCCAGGGCTTCCGGGACGCCGTGCAGGAAGCCGGCGCGTCCACCAAGGACGGCAAGGGCATGTGGGCTGACTCCAAGTTCGAGGACCTGATCCAGTACAACGACGGCTTCAAAACGCAGCTGATCGGCACCCCCGAGCAGATCGCCGAGCGCATCGTCGAGTACAAGAAGATCGGCGTGAACCTGTTCCTGACCTGCTACCTGCACTTCCAGGAGGAGGTCGCCGCCTTCGGCCAGGACATCCTGCCCATCGTCCGGGAACTTGAGGCCGACCTGGCCCGCAAGCATGGCACCGAGCTGGACCTGTCCCAGACGCCGGTGGCTTCGGCGGGCTCAGCCACCGGGCTGGTGACTGTCTAGTGGCTGACCGCAAATTCGGATTCCGCACCCGCGCCCTGCACGCCGGCGGCACACCCGACGCCGAGCACGGCGCGCGCGCCGTGCCCATCTACCAGACCACGTCCTTCGTTTTCAAGGACACCCAGGACGCTGCCAACCTGTTCGCCCTGCAGAAGTACGGCAACATCTACTCCAGGATCGGCAACCCGACTGTGGCCGCGTTCGAGGAGCGCATCGCCTCCCTGGAGGGCGGCATCGGGGCTGTTGCGACGTCGTCGGGCATGGCCGCGGAGTTCATCACCTTCGCAGCGTTGACCCAGTCCGGCGACCACATTGTCGCAGCGTCCCAGCTCTACGGCGGCACTGTCACCCAGCTCGACGTGACCCTGCGCCGCTTCGGCGTGGACACCACGTTCGTTCCCGGCACCGATCCCGCCGACTACGCAGCGGCCATCCGGGAGAACACCAAAGCGATCTTCGTCGAGGTGGTGGCCAACCCGTCGTCGGAAGTCCAGGACCTTGCGGCCCTGGCCGATGTGGCGCACGACGCCGGCATCCCCCTGGTCGTGGACGCCACCTTGAGCACGCCGTACCTCGTGCGGCCGATCGAGCACGGCGCGGACATCGTGATCCACTCCGCCACGAAATTCATCGGCGGCCACGGCACCACCCTGGGCGGAGTGATTGTGGAGAGCGGCCGGTTCAACTGGGGCAACGGCAAGTTCCCCACCATGACCGAGCCGGTGGCCTCCTACGGCAACGTCTCCTGGTGGGGCAACTTCGGCGAGTACGGCTTCCTCACCAAGCTGCGCTGCGAGCAGCTGCGCGACATCGGCCCGGCGCTGACCCCGCTGGCCGCGTTCCAGCTGCTGCAGGGCGTGGAGACCCTCCCCCAGCGCCTGGACGAGCACCTGAAGAACGCGCAGGCCGTGGCCGAATGGCTGGAGGCCGACCCGCGCGTGGCGTACGTGAACTTCTCCGGACTGCCGTCCCATCCGCATTTCGAACGGGCGAAGAAGTACCTGCCGCTGGGGCCGGGGTCCGTGTTCTCCTTCGGCGTGAAGGGCGGCCGTGCTGCCGGCCAGAAGTTCATCGAGTCCCTGCAGCTGGCCTCGCACCTGGCCAATGTGGGCGACGCCCGCACCCTGGTGATCCACCCGGGCTCCACGACCCACCAGCAGCTCAGCGATGAGCAGCTGGAGTCCGCCGGCGTTCCGGAGGATCTGGTCCGCATCTCGGTGGGCCTGGAGGACCTCGAGGACATCCTGTGGGACCTGGACCAGGCGCTTACGGAAGCCCAGGGCGCGGCGGCGGATGACGCCGCCGGCCTCGAAGAAGCTGCTGATTCCTGCACGATTGGAGCACGGGCATGAGCGCCACCGCAAGAACCTGGGCCGGCCCCTCGGCGCCCGAGCGCCTGAACCTGCTGCGCGAGGCGAAGTCGATCGCCATCGTGGGCGCCTCAGACAAGCCGTCGCGCGCCAGCTACTTCGTGGCCACCTACCTGCAGTCCTCGACACGGTACAAGGTGTACTTCGTGAACCCGGTGGTCAAGGAGATCCTTGGCCAGCCGACCTACGCCTCGCTGGCAGACCTGCCCGAAAGCCCGGACATCGTGGACGTGTTCCGCAAGCACGATGACCTGCCTGAGGTGCTGGATGAGGCCGTGGCCGCCGGCGCCAAGACCCTGTGGCTGCAGCTCGGTTCATGGCACGAAGGTGTCGCGCAGGAAGCCGAAGCCGCAGGCCTGAACGTGGTGATGGACCGGTGTGTGAAGATCGAGCACGCACGATTCCATGGCGGGCTTCACCTGGCCGGGTTCGATACGGGAGTGATCTCCTCGAAGCGCCAGGTCCTGGCCTAGCCACGGGCTGGCCGGGGGCCGAGCCGCCCGGCAGCAGGTTGAGGGCATAAAAAAATGCCGGGCTGGAATTTGATGGGGGACAAACTTCCAGCCCGGCACTCTCATCTTGGTAATCGACGGGGGACCCCAAAGGGTTACGCCGATTCCAAACTTTTTGCAAAAACTTTTCTGACGCCCGTGTGGCCCTCTTAAGCCGGCGCCTCTCCCTTAGGAGTTTTTGTCCACGTATCGCGAGTTAAAGGGCCATTTGAGGCCAATAAGTGGACAAAAACTCGGCTGCTTCGCTTGGGAAGTGCACCGGGTTAGGGCGTGCCGGCTTAGGGCGTGCCGGGGACCGGCTTGGCCGGAACGGTGGGCACACCGCCCGGCAGGGTGGGCACTGCCGGCAGCGGCTTGGCCGGAAGCTTGGGCGCGACGCCCGTTCCGGGGACCGTGGGAAGCTGGCTGGGGCGGCCCGGCGTCTGGGCCTTGGCCGCTCCGTTGGAAGACGCGGAACCGTTCGCGGCCGATGAGGACGACGCATCTGAGGAAGCCGGACCCGTCTGGGCCGGCGTCGCGGGTTCCGACGGCGGTGCCGCCGTTTCCGTGACGGAGGGCTTGGGCGCAGCAACGGTCGGTGCCGGAGCCGCTGGAATGTCGGCGGGCGATGTGGGCACCTGCGTTGGCGCCGTGGTCTCGCTGGTCGGCTGGAAGATCCGGACAATGGTGTGGCCCACGCTGTTGCGGAAGTCCTCACTGGAGGCTGCGACAGCGCCGGCCCCCAGCCCCATGGCACCGACCACTGCGGCACCCACCACAAAGCCCATCCGGCGCTGACGGTTGCGGCGGTGCAGTTCGAGGCTGGCGACGTCCGGCGTCGAGGCGCGCCGCATAGCTTGGGGGGTCACGTCAGAAGCGGGGACGGCTGACGCGGGGACACGGGCAGCGGACGGCCCGTGAGCGAGCAGCGCGGCCAGGTCGGCCCGCGGCTGCGGTGCGGAATCCTGGGCGAACCCGCGCAGTTCTTCGAGGGACGCGCGGAGATCGGCGTCGTCTTCGAGTCCGGAATCCAGGAGGATCGCCTGGATCTCTCCTTCTTCGCGGCCTGCCGGCGTGACACTCATGATGCTGCGTGGTCCTTTTCCTTGACGAGTTCGCGCAGGGCGATGAGTCCGCGGCGCTGGAGCTGTTTGATGGCCCCGGGGGTTTTGTCCATGATGGCGGCCACCTGTTCAACCGAAAGGTCGGCGACGATCCGCAGGACCAGCACCTCCCGCTGGTCCTCGTTGAGCATGGCCAGTACAGAGGTCATGCTGCCCAGCGAACCGAGGACCTCGTCCTCGGCGGAACTCGACAGCCGGTCATCCGTGAGCGGATCGAATTCGGTGAGCTGCGGCGTCCGCGCTGACCGGCGGCGGTAGTCCACGAGCCGGGCGTGCGCCACGGAGAAGATGAATGTCCGGAGGCCGGAGTGGCTGCCTCGCACGTTGCTGAGCTTGGGCAGGACATCGACGAAAACGTCCTGCGTGAGGGCTTCGGCGTCGTCCACGCCGCGGGCCCGGAAATAACCCAGGACGGCGGGGGAAATGATGCTGTAAACGGCGCTAAAGCCGGAAGGGTCGCCAGACAGGGCTGCTGACAATTCGTCGTCGGTCAGCTGAGCTGCCAAGGAACGGTCCTTCCCTTTACTGCGGGTGTGCGGCGGTTAAGCCTAACCGCCGCACACCTCACGCCCCTATTCGGGGAACGCCCTGTTTCGCGTGCTGAGGACTACTTGCCGGTGGACACGTCGGCAGCAGCGTCAGCCTTGACGTCAGCGTCAGCAGCGGCGGACGGCGCGGCCGGCTTGGCTACGTGGTCAGCGACGTTCGGCACAGCCGGGGTGGCGGGAACGGCCGGCGTGGCCGGAACGCCGGCGCCGCCGGGAACAGCGGGGGTGGCGGGGATTGCTGCGGTTACCCTGGCACCCGCGGCCTTGTCACCGGCGGCGACGTTGGCGTTGGCGGCAGCGTTGTCCTTGTCAGCTTCCATTGCGGCGTCGGCTGCGTCAGCAGCTTCGCCGGCAGCCTTGACCTTTGCGGACGGGACGGCGGGAACCGTGGGGGTAGCCGGCGTGGCCGGGACGGCGGGAACTGCCGGGACCTCGGGGGTGGCAGGAACGGCCGGCGTAGCGGGCGTAGCGGGGGTCACCTCTGCATGCTGCGAGCTGGAAACCTGGGCGGCGTTGGCCAGTCCGATGCCGGAGAACCCTCCAACAGCGACGATGGCGGCTGCGACAGCAATCTTGGTGGTCTTGCTAACACTCTTCATCAGAAAAAAATCCTTTGGTTGATTGAAGGCCGGGACCGAGGCCGATGGGGGACAACCTCCGTCCCGGCGCTTACATATACGTAATCGCCGGGGAGGGCCGGCAGGTTACGCGGTTCCGGAAACTTTTTTCAGCCGGGCGTGCCTTCCCCCGGAAAGAGCGGATTAACGACGACGGCGGCGGGCCACCGTAAGGTGACCCGCCGCCGTCGGGAGCTGCTTGCCGGAGCTGTTTGTTGCCCGACGCTTCCGGCGTCAGTCGGTTTTAGTCAAGGATCAAATCGTTGACCACGATGGTCTGGTCGCGGTCGGGTCCGACGCCGATCGCGGAGAAACGCGTGCCGGACAGCTTCTCGAGGGCGAGCACGTAGTTGCGGGCGTTCTCGGGCAGCTCAGCCAGCGTGCGGGCGCCGGTGATGTCCTCGGTCCAGCCTTCGAAGTACTCGAAGATCGGCTTGGCGTGGTGGAATTCCGTCTGCGTCATGGGCATTTCGTCGTGCCGGACGCCGTCGACGTCGTAGGCCACGCACACGGGAATCTGTTCGATGCCGGTCAGGACGTCCAGCTTGGTGACGAAGTAGTCGGTGAAGCCGTTCACGCGGGAGGCGTGGCGGGCCAGGACGGCGTCGTACCAGCCGCAGCGGCGCGGGCGTCCGGTGTTGACGCCGAATTCACCGCCGGTCTTCTGCAGGTACATGCCCATCTCGTCGAAGAGTTCCGTGGGGAACGGACCTGCGCCGACGCGGGTGGTGTACGCCTTGATGATGCCGATGGACCGCGAGATGCGGGTGGGGCCGATGCCCGAACCCACCGAGGCGCCGCCCGCCGTCGGGTTCGAGGAGGTGACGAACGGGTAGGTGCCGTGGTCGACGTCGAGGAACGTGGCCTGGCCGCCCTCCATGAGCACCACCTTGCCCTCGTCCAGGGCGGTGTTCAGCACGAGGGTGCTGTCGATGACCAGGGGCCGCAGGCGCTCGGCGAAGGAGAGGAAGTAGCTGACCACTTCTTCCACCTCGATGCTGCGGCGGTTGTAGATCTTGACCAGAAGCTCGTTCTTCTGGCGCAGCGAGCCCTCCACCTTCTGGCGCAGGATGGACTCGTCGAAGACGTCCTGGACGCGGATGCCCAGGCGGGCAACCTTGTCCATGTAGGTGGGCCCGATGCCGCGGCCGGTGGTGCCGATGGCGCGGCTGCCGAGGAAGCGTTCGGTGACCTTGTCGAGCACCTGGTGGTACGGAGCGACGAGGTGGGCGTTGGCGGAGACGCGCAGTTTCGAGGTGTCGGCGCCGCGGGCCTCAAGGCCGTCGATCTCCTGGAACAGTGCCTCGAGGTTGACGACGCAGCCGTTGCCGATAATGGGTACGGCGTTGGGGCTGAGGATGCCGGCCGGAAGGAGCTTAAGCTCATACTTCTCACCGCCTACGACGACGGTGTGCCCGGCGTTGTTGCCGCCGTTCGGCTTCACTACGTAGTCGACGCGGCCGCCAAGCAGGTCGGTGGCCTTACCTTTTCCTTCGTCGCCCCACTGGGCTCCGACGATCACGATTGCTGGCATGGGATCCTCCCCCATTCGTTCGGGCCGCCCAGGTTTCTCCACCGAAATGGAAAGCCTCAGCGGCGCCGTTCATGAGAATGCCCCGAGTTCGTCGCCCGAACCCGCGGCGGTGACCGGGGAAGGGACGCAAGAGTTCCGGGGCTCTTACCACCCAAGTTTAGCGGACGGGTGACTAAAGTATGGCTTTGGCGTTCGACCGTGCGGCAGCATCGGTCGACACATTCCGCCCGCGATTTGCCACTCACTCTCTCCCCGGACTTAAGTGAGAGGACCATCCCGAGCGGCGGAGAGACCTGGATCGCTGACGCCGCAGCAACCTTGCCACCGAAAGGCAGCGCCGGCCCGCCCTGCCGTCCGTAAAGGTGCTACCGCCAGGACCGATGGAAAGGAAACCCTGCCTTGTCACTGAACACCGACCACATCCGCGTCACCCACGCCGGATCCCTGCCCCGCACCCCGGAACTCATCGCCGCCAACGCAGCAAGGGAAGCCGACGGAATCACGCCGGAGTTCCTGGACCTGCTGGAGACCTCGGTGGTGGACATCGTTAAGCGCCAAAAGGACCTCGGCATCGACATCCCCAACGACGGGGAATACGGTCACACCATGTCCAACAGCGTCGATTACGGCGCCTGGTGGAACTACTCGTTCGCCCGCCTGGGCGGCCTCGAGCCCACCAATGTGGACCGCTGGGCGGATGCCGAGGTACACCGGTCCACGCCGGGCAACATCGTCCTGACCTCGTTCCCTGACCGCCGGGACCGGCAGAAGTTCAATGACGCCTACAACGACCCCTCCTCCGGGATCCTCGCCCACCGCAAGAGCGTGGCCCAACCCAAGATAGCCGGCCCACTGACCTACACCGGGCAGGATCTCGTGGCGTCGGACGTCACCAACCTCAGGACCGGCTTGGAGGCAGCCGGGCTCACCGAAGGATTCGTCGCGTCGCTCTCCCCTGGCTCCTGCGCACGGGTGGCCAACGAGTACTACAAGACCGAAGAGGAACTGGTCTACGCCTGCGCCGACGCCATGCGGGAGGAATACAAGGCGATCATCGACGCCGGGCTGACCGTCCAGCTCGATGACCCGTCGCTGGCGGAAAGCTGGGACCAGATCAACCCGGAGCCCAGCCTCGAGGACTACCTCAATTTCATCCAGCTCCGGGTCGAGGCCACCAACTGGGCCCTCCGCGACCTGCCCGAGGAGCAGATCCGGCTGCACGTCTGCTGGGGATCCTGGCACGGCCCCCACACCACTGACATCCCGTTTGCAGACATCATCAGCTCTGTCCTGCAGATCAACGCCGGCGGCTACTCGTTCGAGGCAGCCAACGTCCGGCACGAGCACGAATGGCGCGTGTGGGAAGACACCCAGCTGCCCGAGGGCAAGGTCATCATTCCGGGCGTGGTTTCGCACGCCACCAACGTCGTGGAACATCCGGAGCTGGTGGCAGACCGGATCGAACGCTTCGCCAAGCTCGTCGGACGCGAGAGCGTGATCGCCTCTACCGACTGCGGCCTCGGCGGCCGCGTCCATCCGCAGATCGCCGTCGCCAAACTCGAGGCTCTCGGACAGGGCGCTCGTATCGCCACCAAACGGCTTTGGAAGTGATTTAGCCCTCATTTGCTGCCATGCGGGCCCTTACCTGCGCGACTCCGCCGCGGCGACGCGCGGGGGCTGGGCCTCGTGGTTCGGACGCCTTGCTAAACTGGGGAGGACCGGTCAGGTACCGGTCCACCTCATTTCACACCACGCCGCATTCGGCATGCCTGCGGCGTGCCGGACCTCCGGCGCGGCGGAGCGACCCACCTGCAGGAGACACAGCACCATATGACCGCCTTGGCTACCGAATCCTTCCATGAACAGCTTCTGAGGCGCCGTTACGAGCCCAACGTTGCCGCTGTCAATGAGCTCTGCGATACGCTGCAGAGCGCCAAGCCGGGCACCCAGGTGCCGTACGTCGACCCCGCACACGACGTCGAGGAATGCCGCATCATCAGCCTCTTCTCCAACATCGGCACGGCCTCGCCCACCGGCTTCATCATGCCGGGCGACGACGACGCCGCCACCCGCATGCTGGGCCTCCAGTGGAAGCTGGGCCTGCGGCCGGAATACATCATGCCGTGGAACGTCCACCCGTGGCACACGCCGGGCGAGCCGAACGGCAAGTTCACCCCCGACCAGATCCAGGCCGGACTGAAGCCGCTGCTGAAAGTCCTGGCCCTGGTCCCCCGCGCCTCGGTCATCGTGGCCCACGGCACCGAGGCCAACCGCCTCGCCGGCCTGCTGCTCAAGACCGAAGTTCCGCTGCTGTGGCGCCGCGGACTGAAGACCTACAAGGTCCGTTCGCTGAGCGGCCGCTCCTTCGCCGGATCCCCCGAACGGCAGAAGCAGTACCTCGACGAGATGCAGGTTGCCTACGCCGATGCCATGGCCCGCACCGGCTTGCAGAAGGCCAGCTAGTCCCCACCCGCCCCTGGCCGCGCAAGCTCGGCCAGGGAACTCTGCGGGCGTGGGCCCAGCGCGAATGAGGCGGGCGGCCACCTTCCTTGGAGAAGGTGACCGCCCGCCGTCGTATTTAACTCAGTTGTGCTGCTTGGCCTCGATGGCTGCCTTGGCTGCCGGGTCCGAGTCATTGAGGAACTTCTCGATGCGCTCGGGCTCCTCTGCCTCGTTGATGGCGGCAGAGGCGCGTCCCAGCGAGTAAAGCGCCCGCAGGAAGCCGCGGTTGGGCTCGTGCTCCCACGGGATGGGCCCCACCCCACGCCAGCCGTTGCGGCGGAGCGAATCCAGGCCGCGGTGGTAGCCGACGCGGGCGTAGGCGTACGAATCGATGGTGCGGCCTTCCGCCCACGCCTCTTCGGCCAGGACAGCCCACAACAGGGACGAAGTGGGGTGCTTTTCCACGAGGTCCAGCGCCTCAGCGCCGAGCGCGAGGTGCTGGTACACCTCGGTCTCGGCAGGCAGGAGCGTGGGCTCGGGGCCCAGCAGGTTCTTGCGGAACTCGTCGGACATGATTAGAAGGTCTTGCCGGCGGAGCCGAGCTGCTGGGTTGCCTCGACAACGCGGGCGGCGAGGCCGGCTTCGGCGGAGGCGCCCCAGACGCGGGGGTCGTAGGTCTTCTTGTTGCCCACCTCGCCGTCGACCTTCAGCACACCGTCGTAGTTGCGGAACATGTGGTCCGCCACCGGACGCGTGTACGCGTACTGGGTGTCCGTGTCGATGTTCATCTTGATCACGCCATACGAGACAGCGTCCGCGATCTCCTGGTCCGAGGACCCCGACCCGCCATGGAACACCAGGTCGAACGGGTTCTCCTTGCCGATCTTGGCACCCACCTGGGCCTGGATGTCCTTCAGGATCTCCGGACGCAGCTTCACCCCGCCCGGCTTGTACACGCCATGCACGTTCCCGAACGTCAGCGCCGTGATGTAGCGGCCGTTCTCCCCGGCGCCCAGGGCGTCAATGGTGGCCAGCGCGTCCTCGACCGTGGTGTAGAGCTTCTCGTTGATCTCGTGCTCCACACCGTCTTCCTCGCCGCCGACCGTGCCGATCTCGAC
>NZ_JBHUSE010000007.1:140020-254924 GCF_042674585.1 Arthrobacter sp. NPDC057013 | reverse complement strand
CTCCGCCCGGAAAACCGCCGGATCCGTATACAAGTGACCGCCCAACGTCGGGATCAGGCTCGGAGTAGATACCTCAACAGACAATTTGCTCTCCTATCAAAAACACAACAACTCAAAAAATGCAGAAGGTGGGGACTACAGTCCCGCGGCGGCACCCGCGAGGGCGGGCTGGGCCGCCGGCGTCGCCAGGCTCCTCCGCCACTTGGTGAACAGCCGCGGCTGGTTCATGCCCAACACGGCGACGGGAACGTCTTCCCGGTAGTACACGGCCAGCAGGCTGTGCTCGGCAGCATCCCCCGTTTCGACGTCGAGGCGGTCATAGCCGGCTGAGTGGCCGGCGAACTGGATCTTGACCCCGTGCTGGTCCGACCAGAAATACGGCGGCTTCAACGGCTGGGCCAGGGCGTCACTGTCCAGCAGGGCGCGTACCGCAAGCACCGCCCGCTCCAGCGCACCCGTCCAGTGCTCCACCCGGCGATGCCTATCAACAGCGGCGTCGAACCAGGCAGCACAGTCACCCACCGCCACAATGCCCGGAACACTGGTGCGCCCCATCGCATCACACAACACACCGCCGTCGACCTCCACCCCCGAACCGGCAAGCCACTCAACATTCGGCTCCGCGCCGATCCCCACCACCACAACGTCGGCCGCCACGAACGTTCCGTCGGCCAGCCGGAGTCCGGTGACGTTTCCTTCGCCTGCGTAGAAGTCCTCAATGACGGCCGACGAGATGAGCCGGACGCCCCTGGCGGTGTGCAGGCCGGCCACTACCGAGCCCATCTCCGTGCCCAGCTGGGCTGCAAAGGGCACTGGCTTCGTGTCGACCAGGGTGACGTCCATGCCCCGGGAGGCGGCGGAGGAGGCAACCTCGGCACCGACGAAGCCTGCGCCGATGACGGCCATCTTGCTTCCCGGCACCAGTTCCGGCGCCAGGCTTTGAGCATCGGCGAGGGTGCGAAGGGAGAAGACGTTGCTAAGGCCGGCGAGCGCCGGCAGCTGGCGGGCCCGTGCGCCGGTGGCGATGACAATGCCGTCAGCCTGGACGACCTGGCCGTTGGCCAGGCCGATAATTTTCGATTCAGCGTCCAGGGACACGGCGCGTGTACCCAGCAGCCAGTCGGCGTCGAGGTCGTCGGTTTCGGTTTCCAGGGACAGGTCCTCGGCCGTAATGGATCCAAGCAGGAAGTCCTTGGAGAGCGGCGGCCTGTCATACGGACGGTGCTCTTCATCGCCGATGATGACGAGACGTCCGGTGAAGCCTTGGGCGCGGGCTGCCCGCGCGGCGGAAAGGCCAGCCAGCGAGGCACCTACGATCGCAAGCGTCTGCATTTTCTTCACCCTCTTTCTATTGCTTTTAGCGCAACAACAATCGCTATATGCAACAGCGTGATCCAAGCCACGATGACTGTCAAGGGTTTGGCGACTCATTAAAGGGCGGCCTCGTAATTGGGCCCCTACCCCTTGACAAAACGGTGTGATCGAAAGCACGCTGTTGCATATTACGACGGCTGTTGAACTATACGGAACAGATCGCCAGCAGGACCCACATACCTTCCCAACAAGAAAAGAGGCCCCCAAATGCACAAGGCATGCCCGCTCAGCGAACTGGCACCAGGGGAAGCCCTGCGACTGAACACCGCGCCGCCCATCGCCGTCTTCCACACCGAGGAAGGCGAGCTTTTCGCCATTGACGACACCTGCACCCACCAGGACGCCTCGCTGGCCGACGGCTGGGTGGAAGGCTGCGAGGTCGAATGCCCGCTGCACGCCTCCAAGTTCAACCTCCGGACCGGACAGGTTGATGCGCCGCCGGCCAAACTCCCCGTCCGCACGCACGAAGTCACCGTTGTGGATGGCGACATCATGGTCATCGAGTCCGAAGAAGAGCCCAACCTCCCCCCTGGGCTGACAGTAAACGGCCACGTCTAAGCCGCCCTGCCACCGCATCGCTGCTGCTGCTACCCCTAGGAGAAAATCTTGTCCACAGTCCTTGAAGGCGCGCCCGCAGCCGGTGCCAGGGCCAAGACGCGTACCGCTGAGTTTGTCCTCACCCTGGCCTGTCCGGAGCGGCCGGGCATCGTCCGTGCCATCACCACGTTCCTGGCCGACCGCGGCTTCGACATCGTGGAGCACCAGCAGTTCGATGACCACGTCAGCGGCAAGCTCTACCTGCGCACGGCGTTCACCCATGGCGCGTTCACCCAGGGCGCGTTCACCCAGGGCGCCGACGGCGGGACCGGCGACGACGCCGGGCAGACCGCCGAAAGCCTCAGCTCCGAGTTCGCAGCCACCGCCGCCGAGTTCGGCATGGACTTCAGCATCCACGACGGGCGCCCGCAGCGGCTGCTGGTCATGGTGTCGAAGTTCGGCCACTGCCTGAACGACCTCATCTTCCGGTGGCGGGCGGGCAGCCTGGGTGCGGAGATCGCCGTCGTGGTTTCCAACCACGAGGACCTGCGGCCCATGGCCGAGGCGGCCGGGCTGCCCTTCATCCATGTGCCGGTGACGGCCGGCACCAAGCCCGAGGCCGAGGCACGGCTCCTCGAGCTGGTGGCCGAATACGACGCCGACCTGGTGGTGCTGGCCCGCTACATGCAGGTGCTGTCCGACGATCTGTGCACGAAGCTGCGCGGACGGGCCATCAACATCCACCACTCGTTCCTGCCCGGGTTCAAGGGCGCGAAGCCCTACCACCAGGCCTATGACCGCGGGGTCAAGCTCGTGGGCGCCACCGCCCACTACGTCACCGCGGACCTCGACGAGGGTCCCATCATCGAGCAGGAGGTCTTCCGGGTGGACCATGCCCAGGACCCCGATGCGCTGGTGACGGTGGGCCGGGACGCGGAGACCCAGGCGCTCTCCCGCGCGGTGAAGTGGCACTGCCAGCACCGCGTCCTGCTCAACAAGACCCGCACGGTCGTATTCCGCTAATTTTCCGCTAACGCGAACCAGGAGAACCACACACCATGAGCGCATCACCACGCGTCGTCATCATCGGCGCCGGCATCGTCGGCACCAACCTCGCGGACGAGCTGGCCAGCCGCGGCTGGGACAACATCACCGTCGTCGAGCAGGGCCCGCTGGAACTGGCCGGCGGCTCCACGTCGCATGCCCCCGGCCTGGTGTTCCAGAACAACCCGTCCAAGACCATGACGGAATTCGCCACGTACACGGTCAACAAGCTGCTGGCCCTGAGCAAGGACGGCGAGTCCTGCTTCAACCAGGTGGGCGGCCTGGAACTGGCAACCACCCCCGAGCGTCTGGCCGACCTCAAGCGCAAGATGGGTGTGATGACCTCCTGGGGCGTCGAAAGCCGGATCGTCGACGCCGATGAATGCGAAAAGATGTACCCGCTGCTGAACACCGGCAAGCTCACCGGCGGCCGCGAGGTCCTGGGCGGCCTGCACATCCCCACCGACGGCCTGGCCCTCGCGGCCCGTGCCGTGCAGCTGCTGATCGAGCGCTCCCGCGAACGCGGCGTGACCTTCCTCGGCTCCACCACCGTCACCGGCATCTCCCAGTGGGGCGGCAAGGTCACCGGCGTCGAGACCTCCTCGGGCGTGATTCCGGCCGACATCGTGGTTTCCTGCGCCGGTTTCTGGGGCCGTGAGCTCGGCAAGATGGTGGGCCTGGAGGTGCCGCTGCTGCCGCTGGCCCACCAGTACGTCGTCAGCACTCCCCTTGCCGAACTCGAGGGCGTCAACGAACTTCCCAAGGGCGCCAGCAAGCCCATCCTCCGCTACCAGGACAAGGACCTGTACTACCGCGAATGGGGCAATCGCATCGGCATCGGCAGCTATGCCCACCGCCCGATGCCCGTGGACATGTCCGCCCTGCCCAAGGTCGCCGCCGACGAGATGTCCGACCACTGCATGCCTTCGCGCCTGGACTTCACCCTGGAAGACTTCGTCCCGGCATGGGAAGACAGCCAGGACCTGCTGCCCGCCCTGCGCAGCGCCGCGATCGAGGACGGCTTCAACGGCATCTTCTCGTTCACCCCCGACGGTGGCCCGCTGATCGGCGAAGCCCCGGAACTCTCCGGTTTCTTCGTGGCGGAGGCCGTGTGGGTGACGCACTCAGCAGGTGTGGCCAAGGCCGTGGCCGAGGTGCTCACCGAGGGCCGTTCGCGCACCGACCTGCACGGCACCGAGCTCACCCGCTTCGAAAAGGTCCAGACCAGTGACGCCTACGTCAGCGAGACCTCGCAGCAGAACTTCGTGGAGATCTACGACATCCTGCACCCGCTCCAGCCCAAGGAATCCCCGCGGGACCTGCGGGTCAGCCCGTTCAACATCCGGCAGAAGGAACTCGGCGCCTTCTTCCTCGAGTCCGCCGCCTGGGAGCGCCCGCACTGGTTCGAGGCCAACCGCCCCCTGCTGGACGAACTCCCGGCAGAGTGGCAGGCCCCGGAACGCGAACCCTGGGCCGCGATGTTCTCCTCCCCCATCTCGGCGGCCGAAGCGTGGAAGACGCGTACCGCCGTCGCGCTTTACGACATGACGCCGCTGAAGCGGCTGGCCGTCAACGGCCCGGGCGCCCAGGCGCTGCTGCACCGGCTGAGCACCGGCAACATCGCCAAGAAGCCCGGCGCAGTGACTTACTGCCTGCTGCTGGAGCACGACGGCGGCATCCGCAGTGACGTGACCGTCGCCCGGCTCGCGGAAGAAGACTTCCAGCTCGGCGTGAACAGCAACGTGGACTTCGACTACCTGCGCGTTGAGGCCCGCAAGCAGTCGGCCGCCGACCCGGCCCAGTGGGTGCACGTCACCGACATCACGGGCAGCACCTGCTGCATCGGCCTGTGGGGCCCGCTGGCCCGCGAGGTCATCGGCAAGGTCAGCGCCGACGACCTCACCAACGACGGCCTGAAGTACTTCCGCACGAAGGAAATTTCGGTGGGCGGCATCCCCGTCACGGCCATGCGGCTGTCCTACGTGGGCGAACTCGGCTGGGAGCTGTACACCACCGCCGAATACGGCCTTAAACTCTGGGACCTGCTCTTCGAGGCCGGACAGGAGCACGGCATCATCGCCGCCGGCCGCGGCGCCTTCAACAGCCTGCGCCTGGAGAAGGGCTACCGGCTCTGGGGCACGGACATGAACACCGAGCACCACCCGTACCAGTCCGGCCTCGGCTTCTCGGTGGCGAAGGACAAGGAAGGCTACGTGGGGGCCGAGGCCCTGGTGGCGCTCAAGGAACAGCCGGCGGAGAAGGTGCTGCGCTGCCTGACGGTCGACGACGGCACATCCATCGTGCTGGGCAAGGAACCCGTGTACGTGGGCGGCGTAGCGTCCGGTTACGTCACCAGCGCGGCGTACGGCTACTCGATCCGCAAGCCGATCGCCTATGCCTGGCTGCCTGCCTCGGTTTCGGAAGGCGACGCCGTGGAGATCGAGTACTTCGGCAGCCGCGTCGCGGCCACGGTCAGCGCCGAGCCGCTATTCGACCCCGGCATGGAGCGCCTCCGCGGCTGACCCTGGCAGGACTCTCCGTCCCGACCCTCTTTGCGCCACGGACGACGGCGGCACACCGGCAAGCCCGGGGTGTCGCCGTCGTTCTTGGTTAAGAAGAGGTCAGGAGGGGAACAGCCTTAAGGCGCAAAGGAGGAAAGCCGCTGGCCGAGTGCTTCCCGCCACGTGTGTCATGGGCAGCCGGGTGAAGCCCTCCCCGTCATCTCAGTCGAGGCAAACCTTTTCAGCAGCCATATGAGCTTGGGGAATGCTGCTTATCGGCGCGGCTCGGGGTCGGCCCCGCGGCCGATTTGCGGTAGCTTGCCGTGATGAACCGGATCCAGGTCGGGTTGGTAGCCGCCCCTGCCTCGCCCACGGAGATCGCGCGCCTACTCAGTGGCCTCGAGCCGCCGGGCGGCCAGGATCGCGAGAGCTGGGACATCGAGATCGTGAGCGAATCGTTCACCGTGGGGTCCGAAGACGTCGATACTGCCTTGGCACGGCTTCGGGATCACGCTCGTCAGCACGAATGGGACATCGTTATCGGGCTGGTCGAGACTGACCTGCGGCAACGCACAGCTGTGCTGTCGCTACCGGCGCTCGGCGGGCTCCATGTACAGGCGCGTGCCCGGCATGCAGTGCGCGCTCTCGTAAGCGGCATGGCAGCGAACACGCAGGACGGTGACAACGGGCCGCTCCGCCGCTTCACCAGCCGCCGGCGGCTGCTCGTGGGAATGGTGCTTGCGAACCGTCCGTGGCTCCTCGTGCCCGGGCTCAAGTCCGCGCTCGTGGCAGCGCTGGCAACAGGGGCGGTGGCCACGATCAACTCAACGGTTTGGCTACTCGCTGGCTCCCTGTCATCGTGGCGCCTCATAGTGGCGACGATCGCCTCCGTTACGCTCGTTGTTGCTTGGCTCGTAATCGACGGCGAACTCTGGGACCGCCCCGACGACAATTCTGCGGAGGCCAGGGAAAGATCCCGTCTCTACAACATCTCGACATTGGTGACCTTGAGCATCGGGGTGCTCATTTGTTATGCGGCGCTATACGTCGTGAATCTGGCCTGGGCACTGTTTGTCCTCGACCCGGCCGTGATGGGTGGCTACCTCCACATATCGCTCGGCTACAGCGACCTGTTCGTGCTGACTTGGTTTGTCGCGTCGGCGGCGACCGTGGGCGGCGCCCTTGGCAGCGGCCTGGAGTCGGACGAAGCCATCCGCGCGGCTGCCTACTCCAAGCGCGAGGAGGAACGCCGCAACCGCCTCGCTCACGATCGGGCCTAATTCGGCTGTCCTGGGATGGAGTAGGACAGCCGCCCCCGGTTTCCCAGGCATTGCGGAGGGCTCCTCCGTGCTGGCCGCCGCCCGAGGAACCAGCATGCATCGCTCCTAATGCAGCAGCATTGCTGGACGGCCTCAACCCAAGGCAGTTCCTTGGGGGCGTTATTTTTTTGCAGCATTTCCCACGACCCCTCGACATCCTTAGTAAGCGTGCTTAGCATTAAGGTTCGATTGGTAGCTATTTCGCGAACGGGCTGGCCAGCCGGGTTTTCCAGAGCAGCCAGCCGCCCAAAAGTCCTTGGGCCTCCCGCCCATTCCGGGTGGACTCAGAGGTCCTTTACGTACCACACTCCCTCGCGGCTCACGCCCCCACACCTGGGTGACTTCTGCCCTGGATGACACACGTGTGCGGCCTGAGGGGTGGACAAAGGAAGAGAGCGAACAGTGAAGGCAGTAGTTTACAAAGGACCGAACGACGTCAGTGTCGAGGAGATCCCCGACGCCAAAATTGAGCACCCCGCAGACGTGCTGGTGCGCATCACCTCAGCGAACATTTGCGGCTCGGACCTGCACATGTACGAAGGCCGAACCAGCTTTGAACCTGGGCGCTCCTTCGGGCACGAGAACCTCGGTGAGGTTGTGGAGACCGGCCCCGCGGTGAGCAAAGTGAAGGTGGGCGAACGCGTCGTGCTGCCGTTCAACATCGCCTGCGGATTCTGCAAAAACTGCGAACGCGGCTTCACCAACTACTGCCTGACCATGCAGCCCGAACCCAAGCTCGCCGGCGCGGCCTACGGCTTCGCGGACATGGGCCCGTACCAGGGCGGACAGGCCGAGTACCTGCGCGTGCCCTACGGGGACTTCAATTGCCTCCGCCTGGGCGAGGATGCGGTGGAGAAAGAACTCGACTATGTCATGGTCGCGGACATCTTCCCCACCGGCTGGCACGCCACCGAGATGGCCGGGGTATACCCGGGTGACTCCGTGGTCATCTACGGCGCAGGACCGGTCGGGCTCATGGCCGCCTACTCAGCCATCATCAAGGGGGCAGGCAAAGTCATGGTGGTGGACCGCCAAACAGACCGGCTGAAGCTCGCGGAACAGATCGGTGCCATCCCTGTAAATGATTCGGAAGTGGACCCTGTCGAATTCGTCAAGGACCAGACCATGGGATTCGGCGCGGACCGGGGCTGTGAATGCGTCGGCTACCAGGCGCACGACCCGGGCGGAAACGAACATCCCAACATGACCCTGAACCGGCTCGTGGACTCCGTGCGCTTCGTCGGCGGCATCGGCGTAGTTGGGGTGTTCCTGCCCCAGGACCCCGGAAGCCCCGACAAACTTGAGCAGCAGGGCCAAATCGCCTTCGACTACGGAAACTACTGGTTCAAAGGACAGACGATGGGCTCAGGCCAGTGCCCGGTCAAGAAATACAACCGGGCCCTGCGCGACCTCATCGCCGGCGGAAAGGCCAGCCCCTCCTTCATCGTCAGCCACGAGCTGCCGCTG
Organism: Arthrobacter sp. NPDC057013; assembly: GCF_042674585.1. Taxonomy (NCBI): domain Bacteria; kingdom Bacillati; phylum Actinomycetota; class Actinomycetes; order Micrococcales; family Micrococcaceae; genus Arthrobacter; species Arthrobacter sp. NPDC057013. The sequence goes on along the minus strand of NZ_JBHUSE010000007.1, from coordinate 246,682 downwards.
GACCAGGCCCCCGAAGGCTACAGGAACTTCGACAGTCGCGAAGACGGCTGGACAAAAGTCGTCCTCCACCCGGCCGGCGCCTGAGAGCGGTCCAGAAAGGAGAACGTTCATGTCTAAGCGAGCGATTTCCAGGACGTGGTCCTGATGCGCGCAATGGTGTACCGAGGCCCGTACAAAGTCCGGGTCGAAGAAAAAGACATTCCGAAGGTCGAGCACCCGAACGATGCCATTGTCCGGGTCAGCAAGGGCGCCATTTGCGGATCCGACCTCCACCTTTATCACGGCATGATGCCGGACACCCGGGTGGGCATGACGTTCGGGCACGAGTTCGTGGGCACCGTTCACGAGGTGGGTTCGTCCGTACAGAACCTCGCGGCCGGCGACCGGGTGATGGTGCCGTTCAACGTGTACTGCGGTTCCTGCTACTTCTGCTCCCGCGGCCTGTACTCCAACTGCCACAACGTCAACCCGAACGCGACGGCGGTGGGCGGCATCTACGGCTACTCCCACACCTGCGGGGGTTACGACGGCGGCCAGGCGGAATTCGTGCGGGTCCCCTTCGCTGACGTGGGACCCTCGAAGATTCCTGACTGGATGGACGAAGAAGACGCAGTCCTGCTCACCGATGCACTGCCCACCGGCTACTTCGGCGCCCAGCTGGGTGACATCGTGGAGGGCGACACCGTGGTGGTGTTCGGCGCCGGCCCGGTGGGGCTGTTCGCTGCCAAGTCCGCCTGGCTGATGGGCGCCGGGCGGGTGATCGTGATCGACCACCTGGAGTACCGGCTGGAAAAGGCAAGGTCCTTCGCGCACGCCGAAACGTACAACTTTACCGAGTACGACGACATCGTGGTGCACCTGAAGAAGGAGACCGACTACCTGGGGGCCGACGTCGTGATTGACGCTGTGGGGGCCGAAGCGGACGGCAACTTTCTCCAGCACGTCACAAGCAGCAAGTTCAAACTGCAGGGCGGCTCCCCCATCGCTCTCAACTGGGCAATCGACTCCGTCCGCAAGGGCGGCTCGGTTTCCGTGGTGGGCGCGTACGGACCGATTTTCAGCGCCGTGAAGTTTGGCGACGCCATGAATAAGGGTCTGACGCTGCGGATGAACCAGTGCCCGGTCAAACGCCAGTGGCCGCGCCTCTTCGAGCACATCCGCAACGGCTACCTGAAACCCAGCGACATCGTCACGCACCGTATTCCGCTGGAACACATCGCCGAGGGGTATCACATTTTCTCAGCCAAGCTGGACAACATCATCAAGCCGCTCGTTGTTGCCGGGCAGTCCTGAAGGGAGACCGCACCATGACTGAGACAGCCACACCATATATCGCCGGTAAACGCATACCGCCGAAGTCCGCGGAAGACCTGCGGGCACAGATCCCGGGCTGGGGCGCTGACCTCGACCCGGCCGACCGGCCCTCCTACCCCCGCGAGCAACCCGGGATCGAGACAGGCGCGCGTTGGGACTTCCCCGAACGCCAACCGGAGAAATGGCCCCGGGAACGGTCCGTCGAGCACGCTTTCCTGACACCCGTTTTCGGCACTTCCACACCTCCGGCCGGGGTGTCGGGCGCTATCCGGAAGTACGCCTACAAGTACAGCGAGGGCCGGGCTGCACACTGGCTGCTGCTCATCGCCGCCGACCGCGTGGACGCCTGGGAACACCACGTGAAGTCCTTTGCGACCCTGCGTCCCGACAACCCCGTCACCGAAACCGGGGTGCTCAGCGAGTTCTCCCGCCACGGTGTCCGCTCCCGGTTCGGACAAAAACGCGCCGACGTCAACCACCAGTGGATCGACCCCTTCCTAGTGGGAGGCCCATGGGTGCTCGCCGGCCTGGGTGGTGTCGTCGCCGTGCGGGCGCTCGGGCGGGCGGCGTTGGGTCGGAAATGACGCCGCCCTCATGACCTTGCGAAAACACCGCGAAACCTAACAGCTGTTCTGCAACGGCGGCGGACCACGGGTGTCACCAACAACGCATGTGCTGGAGACACCCGGCAAACACCCCGGACGGCGGCGGGGCGCCGGCGCACCCTAGACCTTATGCGTCACATTTTGGTAGGCCAGCGTTTTACTCGCGGCGGCGGCGGCACCGCCACGATGGGGCCGAACCTGGGCACGTCGGCGGGCGTTATGGGCTGTGTGGGAAATCCTAGGCCCAGCACACCGGCGAGCCGGCCGGTGTGGTCAAAAACGGGTGCGCTGACCGATCCAACGTCTTCGTTGCATTCACCGAAGGCTCACCCTCGGGGCGCAGGTGGCCACGGACCCGGCCTTGCGTCAGGGCCGGGTCAAGGTGGCGGCAACACCGATACGCATCCTGACCCTGATCGGTGTGGGGGCGTTGCTGATACTGACGGCCGTTCTGGGCATCGACGTCGGAGTGGCTTCACTCGTCGTCGTCCAGCTCGGCCTCGGCAAACCCACAAGCCCTGTTGTGGGGTGCCCGGGACCATACGGGCACCCCCGCAACGGCTCAGCCTACGGAGCGGTTCTTCCGCCGGAATCCGCAGGCCAATCGGCCCTGCGGATCCGTTGCAGCTCCCTGACCGATCCCGTGGTGCCCCATTCATCAAGCCCTAACCGTGCCAGCGGTCAGATCGATGCGGGGGTGGCTGCCATCCAGAACGCCCGAAGCAACCACCGCATGGGTGACCTCCCGAAGACCAGAAGTCACCGACCGGCAACGTACTGTCCAGCCGGCACTCCAGGGCCACCGGAGACTCCCCTACCCTGGGCACCCCCACGGTGCGACCTGCTTCCCGCCTCACCCCGGCCGCGTCGAACTCACTCACATCCGGGGGAAAATTCGTGCCGGACGCATTGACCTCAGCCATCAGCCCGACAGGCGCCAGGTTCACACAAACTCTCCCCGCTAGCGGATATTACGCAGCGAATCCTTCTCTCCAACCGAGGTGAACTGAACGGTCGGCGGATCCACTGATGCAACAGTAAAGAACGAATGCGGAGCAAGATTGTCCACGTCCTCCGCCGACCTGCTTGAGATCCACGCAATCGGACGCGGAACAACAACGGCCGTCAACAGCCGGTAAAACTCCCGCGATGACAGTTCCGCGGGATCAAAGTCTTCGTCTTTCCCGTCACCAGCCCCTGGTCGTTAGGCAACTGGCCAAAAAACAAAAACGGATATTGGATCGCCTCTGCCGGGTCCGTCGGCTCACGGGGGCCGCGGGTTAGCCGGCGTAGGGGTCGGCGATGCCGATGTACTGGGTGTAGAGGTATTCCTCGATGCCTTCGAGTCCGCCTTCGCGGCCGAGGCCGGACTGCTTGACGCCGCCGAAGGGTGCGGCGGCGTTGGAGACGACGCCGGCGTTCAGGCCGAGCATGCCGGTCTCGAGCCGCTCGCCCATCCGGATGCCGCGGTTCAGGTCCTTGGTGAAGACGTAGGCCACCAGCCCGTATTCGGTGTTGTTGGCCAGGCGAACGGCCTCGTCCTCGGAGGAGAAGGTGGTGATCGGGGCGACGGGGCCGAAGATCTCCTCGGACAGGATCCGGGTTCCCTCGGTGACGCCCTTGAGGATGGTGGGCTGGTAGAAGTAGCCCGGCCCGTCCACCGGGGCGCCGCCCACCACGGCGGTGGCCCCGGCGGAGAGGGCGTCGGTGACCAGTTCGTGGACCTTGTCCCGGCTCTTGGCGTCGATCAGCGGGCCGACCTTGGACTCGGGCTCGGTGCCGCGGGCGGTGGTCATCTCCTTCATCTTCGCGGCGAACTTCTCCGCGAACTCGTCCGCGACGGACTCGTGCACGATGAAGCGGTTCGCGGCGGTGCAGGCCTCGCCCATGTTCCGCAGCTTGGCCAGCATCGCACCGGCGACGGCGGCATCGACGTCGGCGTCCTCGAACACCACGAACGGGGCGTTGCCGCCCAGCTCCATCGAGGTCCGCAGCACCGTCTCGGAGGCGTCGGACAGCAGGCGGCGGCCCACCTCGGTGGAACCGGTGAAGGAGAGCTTCCGCAGGCGCTGGTCCTTGATCAGCGGGCCGGTCGTGGCACCTGCCGTGGAGGTCGGGATCACGTTCAGGACGCCGGCGGGCAGGCCCGCCTCCTGCATGACTGCCGCGAACAGCTGCGAGGTCAGGGGGGTCAGGTTCGCGGACTTCAGCACCATGGTGCAGCCAGCCGCGACGGCCGGGGCGATCTTCCGGGTGGCCATGGCCAGCGGGAAGTTCCACGGCGTGATCAGCAGGCACGGGCCCACGGGCTTCTTGGTCACCAGCAGCCGGGACTTGCCGTCCGGGGAGACGGAGTAGCGGCCGAACGCACGCACGGCTTCCTCGGAGAACCAGCGCAGGAACTCGGCGCCGTACGTGACCTCGCCGCGGGCCTCTGCCAAGGGCTTGCCCATTTCCAGAGTCATCAGCAGCGCGAAGTCCTCGGCCCGCTCGGTGACCAGGTCAAAGGCGCGGCGCAGGATCTCGCCGCGCTCCCGCGCCGGCACCTTGGCCCATGACTCCTGTGCAGCGGCGGCCGCGTCAAGAGCCGCCTTGCCGTCCTCAGGACCGGCGTCGGCAATGCTCAGCAGCGTCTTCCCGGTGGCCGGGTCCTCGACGTCGAACGTCTTGCCCGACGCCGCGGGACGCCACTCGCCATTGATCAGCAGGCCGGTCGGGACAGCCGACAATATTTCATTCTCACGCTCTAAGGCCGTAGACATGTTTCTCCTAAATAAATTCCTTGGTGGCGCCGCGTTGGCGCAGTATTTCGGTAGTACCCAGCGTTGGGATGGGGGCAGGGAAGTTCCTGCTGGATCCGGCGGCGATCCTGCCCCGGCGGAAGAGCCATTAGCTGCTGCTCTAGTAGTACCCAGGCGCCACCTGTTTTGCCGAGCACTCCACGCAGGGTCGCCAGCACTATCCCCAGCTTTGGTCCGCCCGGAAGGCCGCCCCAGTTAGCGACGAGATCCGCTCCCGGCGAGAACCAGCGCAACCCGCAGCGTTCCCACACATCAGGCACAAGGCCTGTGGTGGGAACGGGAAACGCGCGGGAGTCTAGTGCCGGTGAACGGCCTGGGTTGCCGAGATCCAGAGCCAACGAGCCGGCACCGACCCCGGGTTCCGGTAGGAGTGCGGCGTTCCGGGATCGATCAGGACGGATTCGCCTGCCTGCAGGTTATAGATGGTTTCCCCTGATTGGAGCTCGAGTTGGCCGTCCAGCATTACGAGGCATTCTTCCTCGTCGGGGTGCGCGTATGGTGCCACGCGGGAGCCTTCGCCGGGCTCCAGCACCGCTTCGATGACCTGGATCGTTTTTGCATTCGCAGGGGTGACGAGCCGGTCCCGGTAGACCCCGGATGGGTGCTTCACGAGTGCCCGGGGTGCGGGGCCGGCCGCCAAATTTGTTTCATCAGATTCGGCGAGCAGCAGCGACATGGGCACATTCAGTGCCCCTGCTATCCGCAACAGTGACGAGAAGGATGGGTTGGCCTTTTGTCGTTCGACCTGGGAAATAAACCCTTCGGAAAGCCCTGTCTGACGCGCCAGCTCGAGAAGGGTCACGTCCTTGGACCTGCGGATTCTGCGGATACTGGGGCCAGGGGATGTGGCGGCGGGGGTGCCTCCGGAGTTGGCCGTAGGCTCCGCGTCTTCCATGCCGATTGCTCCTTCGCCGATTGTGCCTGCCGGTGGCGGCTGGTCAGTACATGACCATATCAGTGGGATTGTGTTGGAACGGAGAGTGCCCTCATGCCACTCTCTTGAGCCTCTCAGCGGCTACGGCGGCGATCAGGACCATCCCAATGACAAGTTCCTGGATGTAGCTGGAGACGTGGAGCAGGTTCATACCGTTGCTCAGCACGCCCAGGAAGAGGACACCGAGTACGACGCGCCACAGGACGCCTTCACCGCCGAAGAGCGAGGTGCCGCCGAGCACCGCAGCCGCGATGGACAGCATCACGAAGCTTGCACCCAGCGATGCTTCTCCCGAGCCCACACGGGCGGTGAGGAGGATGCCGGCCAGGGAAGCGAGGACGGAGCACAGGACGAACGCCAGTATGACCGTCTTCTTCACGTTGATTCCCGCCACCAGCGCCGCAGCCCGGTTGCCTCCGACGGCGTACATGTTGCGTCCCGGCACGGTGCGGGACATAAAGATCCCCATTCCGATGGCGATAACGATGCCGAGGAGCACCGGCACCGGAATACCGAGAACGGAGGAGGTGGCCAGCACGTCGGAAAAGATCATCGGGAGCCCGATGATGGGGGCGCCCTTGGAAATGATCAGGGCCAGGCCTGTCAGCACCGAGGTGGAACCGAGCGTGGCCATGAAGGACGGAACCTTCCAGAAGGCCACGATGCAGCCGTTCACCAGTCCAATCACTACGCCGAGCAGGAGCCCGGCCCCCAGTCCCAGCAGGACGCTTTCGGGTCCGCCGGAGCTGGCCGCGGTCACGGAGGCCACCACCACGCTTGTCAGTGCGACGGTTGCACCGACGGACAGATCCAACTGCGCATTGATCAGTACGATCATCTGCCCCATGGCGATGAGGAGAAGGAAAACGGATTGGCGGGCGACGTTGAGTAGGTTTGACCCGTCCACAAATCGCGGTTCCACGATGGCAAAGACAACGCACATCAGGATCAGAAGCGCGGGCAGGAGACCGGTGGTCAGGATGAACTGCACGGTGCGCCGCGCGGTGGCGGGGGCTGCTGTGCGTTGTGGACTAAGTGTTGCAGTCAAGGATTTCTCTCCTTAAGAGATGGGAAGGGAAGGGTCACGCCGGGGCTGCGGCGAAGAATGACCTGGCGATGTTTTCTTCGGTGATGTCGGCGCCGGCCAGGTGGGCGGCGATGCGGCCTTCGCGCATGACGTAGACCCTGTCGCTGATGCCGATGATCTCCGTCAGGTCGGAGGAGATCACTACCACACCGTGGCCGGCATCGGCATAGTTGTCGATCAGACGATAAACATCGGCCTTCGCTCCGACGTCGATTCCCACCGTCGGTTCATCGAACAGGTGGACTTTCGCGGTGCGCAGCCGGCCCCTGGCCAGAACGGCTTTTTGCTGGTTGCCACCCGAGAACTTCCCGGACGTCCGGTCAAGCTGCATGGGCCGCAGATCCAACTCCTCGGCGATGCTGTGCGCCAGTTCATACTCTTTCTGCGTCCTCAGGAAACCCTTCCGGATGATCTTCGCGGGCCGGTGGGAACCCATGGTCATGGATTCGAAGAGCGGGCGGCCCAAAACAAGGCCCTCGGTCCGGCGGTCCGAAGGATAATAGACCAGCCCGCGCTCCAGCATTCCTGCCGGTGCCGGCTTGGCGATCTGCTCGCCGTCGAGCTTAATGCCGCCTTCCTGAACCGGGTGCAGCCCGAAACAGGCCCGGGCCAGGTCTGATTTGCCGCACCCGAGCAGGCCGGCGACGCCGACGACCTCGCCGGCGCGCACGGTCACAGAGACATCGCGCAGGGTTGCGCTGCCGAGCCCGGAAACCACGAGGAGGTCCCGGCCAGGTTCTCGTCTTGAATGCTGGTAGAGCGAGCTCGCCGGGCGCCCGATCATCCTCTCGACGATGATGGCTTCGTCCATCGGTGCATTGAGAGTCTCGATGAACTTACCGTCTCGGAGGACCGAGACACGGTCGGCAATGGCCTCCACTTCATGCATGCGGTGCGTGACATAGAGAATGGCGACACCTCGCCGGGCCAGCCCGGTCACGATGCTCAGCAACTGCCGGCTCTCGTTCTCGCCCAGCGAAGCCGTGGGTTCGTCCAGGATCAGGAGCCGCGCTTCACCCATCAGGGCACGGGCGATCTCGATCAGCTGCTGGGAGGAACGCGGCAGGTCACCGGCACGGGCTTCCAACGGCAGGTCTGCCCCCAATCCGGACAGGGCGTCGGCAGCGCGCTCGAGCATCTTCTTCCGGTCAACGAGGCCGGACTTAAGGGGCAGTGAGCCCAAGGAGATGTTCTCGGCCACCGAAAGTTGCGGGACGATGTTCAGTTCCTGGAACACGGTCCGGATCCCGCCGTTCTCGGCGTCCTGGGGGCCGTCGAAAACTGTTTCGGCACCGTCCAGGGCTATTGATCCTGTCGTGGCCTTGTGAACTCCGCAGAGAATCTTGATCAGCGTTGACTTGCCTGCGCCGTTCTCGCCCATGAGCGCATGGATTTCGCCGCGCTTGATCTCGAAAGAGACATCGCTGAGTGCCGTGACACCGGCAAACTTCTTGCTCACATTACGGATAGCCACTAACGGGTTGGCGGTCATGCCTTCTCACCTCCTGAATACGCCAGGACTCCGTTGACATATGTGCGTTCCACCCGGACGTTCTTCAACTCCGCTTCGGGAACGGTATGGGGGTCCCTGTCCAGAACCACCATGTCCGCGGCTTTTCCAGGCTCCAGGGAACCGGCCACGTGGTCGAGCCCGATGGCTTTCGCCGCTTCGATGGTGTGCAGCCTGAGAGCCTGGGCCACCGAGATCGACTCTTCCGGCTCGATGTGGTTTCCCCAGTAGCTTCTTCGGGACACCGCCGACCAGATGGTGTGTAAGGGATTCGTCGCACCCGGTTCTCCGCCGAGAGTGATGTCCGAGCTGATGACGGGCGATACGCCTTCGTGCAGTACGGTCCGCAGCGGAAGCCTTCCCGTGCTGCCCGTGGCGGGGAAAAGCATGGGCAGGTAGTCACCGATGAAGTTGTGCAGGAAGCCCGGTTGCATCACGGGGATCACGTTGGCCGCGCGCCATGATGCGATCTCCTTCACCGAATCCAGCACGTTGCCCAGGTGCTCGATGCGCACTGGCGGGTGGTCGTGGGCGCCGCCGACGGCGAGAATGGCCTCGATCGCTTCGCGCTGCGCCCTGGTGCCGTTGGTATGGATGGCGATCTGCACGTCTTTGTGGCGCGCAGCCCTGATGGCATCCATCAGGGCGCCGCGGGAGAGATTGAGTTTGCCCCTGTATCCGGCGCGGTGGCCGTGGTCGCGGGAGTAGTCGTCGAGGCTGGCTGCATTGCGTGCGGAGTATCCCCCGTCCGCGAACACCTTGACACCCCGAGCCCAGACCCGTTCGGGCCCGCTGCGTGAGGAAAAGCCGGCCACCCAGTCGCACGCCGCCGCGACCGGGAGCAGCGACGGTGCCATGGCGTACAGTGCGATCCGTCCGTTGAGACTGCCGTCCGCGACCGCCGCGTCCAGCGCCTCCACGTTGCGTGCTGATTCGGCCATTTCACCGAGTGACGTAACGCCATGCGCGAGGAAGTCGCTGTGGAAGGTATCCGAATAGAAGCGCGTCAGTTCCTCGACGCTGCTTTCCGGAATCGGCAGCAGGCCGTCTATCTCCGCAACGACGCCGGTCGGCTGGCCGGCGTCGTCAAGGTGGACCACAGGGCTGCCCCACAGGCCTTCACCGCCGGTGATGAAGCGCTCCACGCCGGCCAGGGCCAGGGCAGGGGTGTTGAGCACGGACACGTGGCCGCCGCAGTGCAGGACGATGGGAGTCGTCTTGCTGACCGAATCCAGTTCCAGCCGGGTCGGCAGCCTGCGTTCGGCAATTTTTTGGTCGAAGAACAAGTTGCCGTAACCGATGAGCCAGTCACCCACAGTCCGGCCCGTGTTCAACCCCGTCCGCAGGGCATCGAGAACGTCCGCGATGGTTTTGCACGCCGGCACGCGGCAGTCGACGCCCCGGTGGGTTCCGGCCGCGTACTGGGCGAAGTGCACGTGAGGGTCAATAAATCCCGGAAGGATCGTCCGCCCGCCCAGGTCGTGGATGGTGATTCCGTTCCGCTGCAGTTCGCCGGCGTAGGCGTCGTCACCGATGCCGGCGATTTTGCCGTTTTCGACGTAGACGACACGCGCGTTGGGTGCCGCGGTCATGGTGACGACGTTGCCGGTCAGTGCGAAAGCAGTTGCACCCATCACTTGCCCGCTTCAACGTTGAAAGCGGGTGACCATCCCTGAGGTGCGAAACTTCCGGTAGCGTCGAATTTCGCCGTGTTGTCGTACCCGTCTTCCTTGGGTCCGCAGATCAGCAGGGGCTCCGGCGCGTAGCGCTGGATGTCCTTGTCCAGAGGTTTGTGCTCCAGCGTCCGCACCGCGAGGTCCACGGAGATCTTGCCGATCTGGCTGGACTGTTCCGACGGAGCGCATTTCGCCTGCCCGCGCTTGATGAGTTCAACCGCCTGCGGGGTCACGTACGTGCCGTATAGTCCGATGTCCTCGATTTTGCCCTGCTCGGCCAGGAGCGTTGCGGCGACTTCCATGGTGATCGCCGTGCCGACGATGGCATTGATGCCAGGGTTGGCGGACAGGGTGTCCTCCACGAGCTTCAGCTGGACCTCTTTGCCGGTGTCTCCGTACTTGACATCCACGATTTCGACTGCCGAGCCTGCGACGGCTGCCTCGAAACCTTTCCGGGACCGCTCAGTCCAGCCGGCCCCGGCCGGTCCGGGCAGGAGTGCCACTTTCATCGGCTTCTTCAGTGATGCCAGGTGGGTGCCGATCATCTTGCCCATGTCCACGTAGTCCTGGAGCACGCGGGCGTCCACCTCGGCGGAGGAGACTCCGTTCCCGACGTCGACCACCGCCACACCCTTTTTCTTCGCCTTGGCGATGGCAGGGTTCAATGACTCGTTGCTGACCGCGCTCAACAGCACCGCGTTTGCGCCGGAGCTGACGCAGTCCTCGACCTGCGTGACCTGCTGGGCGACGTTCTCATAGCCACCCGCATCCGTTGTGGTGAGGGAGACGCCCAACTGCCGCGCCTGCGTGGCCTGACCATAGTTCATCCCCACCCAGGTCGGGTCCTTCAGGTGGGGCAGCACGGAGCAGATGCGCCAGGGCTTGGTGACCTGGCTCCGGTCCAGGGACGTGTAGGTCCCGGGGGTGTTCGGCCCGGTGCAGCCACGCGGGTCCACTTTGGGGGACTTGCAGTTCGTCAGCAGCGCGGGTGCGGACCAGGATTCGCCGCTGACCGGCTCAGCCTCGGCGCCTGCCGTAGCGCACCCGGAGAGCAGGAGAAGTCCGGCGGCGGCCAGGGCAACAATTTTCAGTTTCTGGGTTTTCATGCGAGCACGCCCTCCCGGAGGCCGGCGGCCGCGGTGTCGATTGGCTGGATCTGCCCGGCGGGAAAACGTTCGGCGGCGAAGTTGATGGACCCCTGCACGCGGCGGGACGCTGTGAGCTTCCTGACCAGGGCGGACCGTGCGTCCAGGAGACCCTTGGGCCACATGGTGCCGACCTTGCCGTAGACGCGGGAGTAGCGCTGGACTCCTTCGCTCATTTCGCGCTGGCCTTCCTCCCAGGACTTTAGGGCGAAATCGATGCTTTTGCTGTTTGTGACCGAGATGGCCAGGGCCACGGCATTGGTCATGGCAACACAGGCCGCCTGGCCCAGGTTGGGCGACATGGCGTGGGCGGCGTCCCCTACCAGTGCCGTCCGACCGCTGTACCACTGGCTGACGTGTACATCGTGGAAAGGTGCCCAGCGTCCTTCGGTGTCGAAGGGGATCCGCTCCAGCTGGGAGCGGAACTCGGGGAAGCTTTCAATCCACGTGGCAGCGTTGAACGGATTCTGTTCGCGGCCCTCGACGTCATTTGCAGGGCAGCAGAGGAAAACGTATGTTTCCTCCGGTGAGCACGGGATGATGCCGATGCGGCGTCCGCCGTTCCACTGCTCGATGGTCTGGTTGACCGGATCGTCGCCCGTCCGGGGGATAAGGTGCCGCCCGCCGCCGTCGCGCAGATCCACAAGTTTCTGGCGCAGGCCGAGCGAATCCCGGACCTTGGAGAATACGCCGTCGGCCCCGATGGCTAGGTCAGCCCGGTACTCCTGGCCGTCGGCCGTGGTCAGCGTTCCGTTCGGGGTGGCCCCGATGACCGGCGAGTCGGTGACGATCTCCACACCCTGGCGGCGGGCCGCGTTGAGAAGACTCTGGTAAAGGTGCCGCCGGCCGACAGTGTAAAGGCGGTGGTTCCGCAGCCACTCGTCCTGGAGGGTGCTGCCGTCGTGGTCCCGCAGGAACGGAACCTCAACCTTCTCGGCCCGGGAGACAACTTCCTCGTATGCCCCAATGGCTTCCAGGGCCCGTAGGCCGTTTTCCCACAGGTAGATTCCGGCCCCGATCTCCCGGAGGATGGACCCTTTTTCGTGTACCCGGACCGAACATCCGGCCTTGCCGAAGGCTGCCGCGGCGGTCAGCCCCGCAAGGCCGGCACCTGCGATTTCGATATGCATATAGGTGGCTCCTTTGCCGTCCCTTACCTGGATCTGCATTTCAGATCCATTGGAGATGCTATTCGTGAAAACTGTGATCAGCAATACTTTTCTTAGATCTGATCAAAGTTTTTTTAGCCGCACCACTTGTTCTGGAGAATGAGTTGTCGTTTCTCTGCGGCAGGCAAGCGGCTCGGCGGCCGGAGTGTTTGACCGGGCGGTTCTTGTTGACTGCGCCGCAGAAGGAACCATTCCTTGCTGATTCCAACCGGATGGCCAGTTGAGGGCACGGCCGGAGTGCAGGAGCCCGGCACCGAAGACCAAGGTCGCTCTGCGGCGGCAGGGGCAGGTTTGCAGGGTTAACGGCCCCGTCCCGAGTGAGATGCTGGCGCGGTATTGCGCCAATCAAGCCTGACGGCCGGCCGCGGGACCCGGGACGCGGCCGGGTGGCACCAACTCGCTGGATGGCGGCTATCGAAGACCCTAAGCGTGAGGCAGGGACTCCGTAACCACTTGGACGCCGTCGCCCTCATGGATAAGACGCCGCCCTGCTCCAGCATCCAACCAGATCCAGAAAGCGGACCCGTCGGGCATCCATTCGTCCAGGACACCGTCAAGCGCGGGACGGCCAAAGCTTTGGAGGCGGACGCGACTTCCCGCTGGCACAGTTTCCGGTCCTGCAATCCACGCATCGCGCCCCTGAAAGGTTTCGCCATCATCGGGGGCGGACACAGTGTGACCCGGAGAGCTCGGAGTAAGGTCGGGGAATCTTTCTCGTTCTGCCAGTGGTCTGCCCTTCCTTCGGTCGATCGGTTAGACCGGAGGTGTCAGCCAATCCACAAGAACTGTTTTTCGCGACTTGTCAGTTAACGGACGCGGAATTGATGAGGCGATGTAAGCCGTCCCGTGCACGTACGTTCCGCCCGGGGTGGATTGGGGGCGCCACTCCGGACGGAACTGAAACAAGGTACCAAATAGTTACTACACTAACAATTCGTGCACGAGTTGCGGGACGAGTGTCACGTCTTCCATGCAAGCGAGCTACAGGCCCTCGACGGCATCGCCCGCGGCAGATCGGCTTTCTCGTGAAGCTGGCCGCGCCGCCCACAGTCACCCGAAAAGGAGCAATGCCGCCCCAAAGCACTCCTTGGCCTGCCAACTTGACTGAGTCTAAGGAATCCTGATCTTGGCCGAAGCCGGTGCTTGGCGGAGACGGAAGCCTGCCTTCTCGCCAACATTCCAGCCTCTAGTTTGTTTGACCCTTACGTGCCTCCTACGTGCGCGAAGTCAACGAAGACGACCGCCATACCAAGGTGGATCCAATGAAGACACGCCCGGGCCCTGATCGGGATTGAACGCATCTCGCGTGCCTGGGACGTGCGGCCGGACCCGCTCTGGGCCTCAACACCTGAACCTACTTCTGCACGACCCCCGGAATGCCCATACTTACTCAGCGGAGTCAACCGTTATAAAGATCCGGATCGTCTCCTGTGCGGACGCCGTTTTCCAGTGAGGCGATTTCCGTCATGTCTTCGGCGTCGAGCGCGAAGTCAAAAACGTCGAGGTTTTCGATGAGCCGCCGGCGAGTAACAGACTTGGGAATGACCACGTTTCCCAGTTGGATGTGCCATCGCAGCACGACCTGAGCGGTGGTCTTACCGTGCTTTCCGGCGATACGCTCCAACACGGGATTTCCGAAGACCCGGCCCCGGCCGAGTGGCGACCAGGCGACGGTGAGGATCCCTTGTTCGGAGTCATAGCGGCGCATTTGCTCGTTCGCAAACCCCGGGTGCAGTTCGATCTGGTTGGAGACCGGCACGACCGTTGTTTCCGCCGCCAGACGTTCAAGGTGTTCGGGTTGAAAGTTGGACACGCCGATGGACTTCGCGCGCCCATCGGAGAGGATCTTCTCGAACGCCTTCCACGTTTCCACGTATTTGTCGACGCCGGGCAGCGGCCAGTGGATCAGATACAGATCAACGTATTCGAGTCCGAGTTTTGAGAGGCTGGCATCGAATGCTGCCAGCGCAGAATCGTATCCGTGGCTGTCATCTGCCAGTTTTGTAGTGACATACAGTTCTTCCCGGGGAAGACCAGAGCGCCTGATCCCTTCGCCGACGCCGCGCTCGTTTTGATAGAGGGCTGCAGTGTCAATCATGCGGTATCCGACTTCAATGGCGGTCGAGACAGCGTCTGCGGTGCCGGCGTCATCCGGTCCGTAGATGCCGAGCCCGATTTGGGGGATGGTGCGCCCGTCGTTTTGGGTAAGGAGGGGAACTTGGTGGTTTTCTGGCATTGATACTCCTTGTGGTTGGAGGAGACGCATCGGTTAGGCGAGTGCTTTGAGGATGGCGGCAACAGCGGCTTCCGCTATCGCGCGATCTTCTGCCATGTCGCTCTTGCCGGAGACGCCCACGGCGCCGATGAATTCGCCGTCGAAATAGATCGGAACGCCACCGCCGAGAACGACGAGGCCCGGGACCTGTCCGAGGTTGTGCACCAGCCAGGGCTCGTCTTTGGCCATTTCCCAGAATTCGTGCGTCGCCAGCCCGTTACCGGCAACCGAGTAGGCCTTATCCTGTGCAAGTTGTGAGGACTGGAAGGGCGCGCCATCCATCCGGTCAAACGAAATGAGATGACCGGCGTTATCCAACACGGCGATGCAGGTCAGGCAGTTCATGGTGCGTGATTCTTCGATCGCGCGATCAATACCCACCCGCGCGAGATCGTGGGTGAGGGTGCGCTTAACGAGAAGCTCTGGCATGGTTGGAATCTTTCTATTCTGGACCGGTAACTAGCTGGCCTGTACGGCCAACAGTTTGTCGAGGTAGCGTTTGCTGATTTCGGCAGCCGCCTTTGGATCACCGTCGTAGTAATCGAGTTCGACCATGAGCCACTCGTCGTACCCCGCCTCGCGAATAGCTCGCAGGATGTCGTCAAAGTCCAGTTCGCCCTCGCCGAGCGGCAAAAAGCGCTGGGAGCGGGAGTCCCAGTCCTTGAGGTGGACATGCGCGAGGCGGTCGCTGTATCGCCGAATGAGTTCTGCCGGGTTTCCGCCGCCTCCCGCCAGGTGTGCGGTGTCGGGACAGAAATGGATGCCGGACAATTGCATGATCTCTGTGAGAGCCTCGGGTGTCTCCACGAGGGTGCCCAGGTGTGGGTGGTAGGTGGCCGTGAGTCCAGCCGCTGATGCGATTTCGGTGCACCGATCGAGTCCGGAAGCCAGCCGTTGAAAATCCCCATCAACGGGCCCCTGCGCGCGCTGAGCCCCACCTCCAATGACCAGACGCTGCGCTCCGAAGGTTGCTGCCAGGGCCGCGGCTTTCTCGATTTTTGCCATCTCTTCGTTGACTATGTCGTCGAAGATGAAGTTCGCGCCCGTGTAGACGCCCACTAGGGTAAGACCGGTTTCCTCGAGGAGGTCTGTGAAGCGTTGTGGCTCATCAATGAATTCCAATAGGTTTCCGTCGAAGACCTCGGTACCTGTGTAACCTGCGGCAGCGATGTCCCGAAAGGCATCAGCTGTTGAGCCGGCCGTGAGGTAGAAGGAGTCCTTGACGCTTGTGACGCCGCCGGGCATTCCCACTACCCCGCCCCACGTGATGGTCGGGTACCCAAGCCTCATCGGGCCACCGTGCCCACACTGGACTGAGAGGAAACCCCCGCTTCATCGAGCATCATCGTTGAAATCCGCTCAGCAACCATGTACGTCGTCAGCATTGAATTCGCTGCGGGAGTGGTTGGGATCACCGAAGCATCGATAACACGGAGACCCTCAATTCCATGTACGCGACCTTCCTGGTCCACTACTCCTCCACGCTCCACCGGAGCCATGAGGCAGGTACCGGTGAAGTGATAGCCGGAGGCTGCTTTTTCCTCAATGGCAGCATCGAGTGCTGCATCGTCGTTGATGGTTTCCGCGTTCATTCCGAGCGGGGCTTCCAGCATGTCTGCCAGGGGCTTTGCGGTAAAGACCTCCCAGCCGACGCGCACGAGTTCCCGAATAGCATCGCGGTCGACTTGCGCATCAAGGTAGTTTGGATCGACGTCGGGGAGGACCGTGGGGTCCAGCGTGGTAATTCGAACTTTTCCAAGTGACCTGGGCTTGTTAAGAACGCAGCCGATTCCAGCGACGTTCTCGATGTCGCCGGTCCCCTCACCGGCGATGCCGCGGCTGCCCTCCCCCGTTGTGCGTGTGTTGAGGTAGGTGAACATGGTGAGCTGGCCGTCCAAGGAGTTGGGCTGCGCCTGAGTGGACATGCGGTAGGCAGCCTGGAGGCTGAACTGGCTTTCGTCCCATACCCCGGGTTTCGGAACCGCCATGAGGGGAATGCTGAAATGGTCTCCGAGGTTCTCGCCCACGGGCAGGTCGATGACGAGCTCTGCGCCGAGCGAACTTACAAGTTCCGCCGGACCGACACCAGAGCGTTGCAGAATCGCCGGCGTGAGGATGGCTCCGGCCGAGACGATCACTGCCTCGGCATCGATGACGGTGCCGTCGATCAGCTCTACGCCGATCGCGCGGGTCCCGTCGAACAGTACCCGGCTTACCAAGGAATTGCCGCGCACCGTCAGGTTGGGGCGGTTGCGTGCCGGATCGAGGTAACTCTCGGCTGTGGAAACCCGGCGCCCTCCGATACGGGTTTGGGGTACGGGTCCGACGCCATGGGCGTCGGGAGCGTTGAGATCCCAGACGTACGGGGCACCTGTTGCCTTGGCCGACTCGATAAAGGCTGCCTGCAACGGGGCGAGTTCCTCATCGGTCGCCCGGTTGATGGGAACGGGACCGTCGTGCCCATGGATGTCATCGCCGGGAGCGGCGTCATTTTCAATTTTCTTGAAGAACGGCAGGACCTCGTCCCAGCTCCATCGCGGGTTGCCGAAGGCTACCCATTCCTCGTAGTCTGCGCGGGAACCGCGGAGCGCGATTCCGCCGTTGATCGCCCCGCCGCCGCCGATGAGCTTGGCCTGCGGAACGGAAATGCCCGCCCCGCCGCGGCTGTGGGCGATCAACCCCCAGTCGTGGTCCGCGTTGAAGGTGGGCGCGTGGCCGCGCATGGGCACATATTTAGCGTCCAGCACTCCTTCGGGAGTTGTGCCCGGGGCGTAGTCTGCTCCCGCTTCGAGCACCAGAACCGACTTCTCCGGGATCTCGGAGAGGCGGGCAGCCACGATGCATCCCGCGGCGCCTCCGCCTACAACGACGTAGTCAAACTTCTCAGTCATTAGTTTTTCTCCTGTTACTTCTGTTGCTTGGATCAGCTCTGGTTGCTGAAGGCGGCATCGAAAGATGCCGTTGGGAGGTCCCAGAGCAGCGAACGGACGAATCCCGCTGCTTCTTTGGCACCGTGCAGGCGGTCCATTCCGGCGTCTTCCCATTCGACGGAGATGGGGCCTGAGTAGCCGACCGCCCGGAGCGCGCGAAAGGCGTCTTCCCATGGCACGTCACCATGGCCGGTAGAGACAAAGTCCCAGCCGCGGCGTGGGTCGCCCCAGGGTAAATGGGATCCGAGGACGCCCGTCCTGCCGGACTTGGGACGGAGGCGCGTGTCTTTGCAATCGACGTGATAGATACGTTCGGCGAAGTCGACGATGAAACCCACGGGATCTGTTCCCTGCCACATCATGTGGCTGGGATCCCAGTTGAATCCGAAGGCGGTCCGGTGGCCGACGGCTTCGAGGGTCCGCACGCAGGTCCAGTAGTCATACGCTATCTCTCCGGGGTGAACCTCGTGGGCGTACCGCACGCCCTCCCCGTCAAAGACGTCGAGGATCGGGTTCCAGCGGGTCGCGAAATCCTCGTATCCGGCGTCAATAACGTCGGCGCCCACGGGCGGGAACATCGCGACATACTGCCAGATCTTCGAGCCGGTGAAGCCGGTGATGGTGTCCACTCCGAGCCTGTTCGCGGCCTTGGCCGTGAGCTTCAGCTCTTCTGCCGCGCGTTGCCGCACGCCCTCGGCTTCGCCGTCCGCCCATACCTTTGAGCGCAGGATGGCTTTGTGCCGAAAATCGATGGGGTCATCGCAGA
The DNA here is from genome assembly GCF_042674585.1 of Arthrobacter sp. NPDC057013. NCBI lineage: Bacteria > Bacillati > Actinomycetota > Actinomycetes > Micrococcales > Micrococcaceae > Arthrobacter > Arthrobacter sp. NPDC057013. The sequence continues at coordinate 228,470 of NZ_JBHUSE010000007.1, read as the reverse complement.
CAGCCTGGCCCGTCAGATGATTCGACAATGCCCACACCTTCAGGCCATACCGGTCGAGAATGTCGATCCTGCCTTGCAGGTAGTCGTCGTCTTCGGCGGCACGCCATACGTCCAGATGCTCGCCGGAACAGGCTATCTCGAGGCCGTCGTAGCCCCACTCACTCGCATATTTAGCGACTTCTTCGAGAGTCAGGTCCGCCCACTGTCCGGTGAAAAGCGTCACTGGCAAGGTCATTTGGCACCTCCGGCTAGAGACTTCTTGAGGAAGGCGAGCCCGTCTACTGCCAGGTCGTCCATGGATGGTGCTACAGGCCGCCAGAGCGAAACGGCCCGGGCGATCTCCTTTACCGAGGGGAGGAAGGATTCGACGACAATCTGTCCGTCGTAGTTAATGTCCTGCAGCGCCGTGAAGAACTCGGCCCACGGCACGTGCCCTGATCCGGGGGTTCCGCGGTCGTTCTCGGATACCTGAACGTGGAAGACTTTTGAACCTGCTAGCCTCACTGCCTCGCCGAGGCTTTTCTCCTCGATGTTCATATGGAACGTGTCGATCAGCAGGCCCACATTGTCCGCACCGATGTGCTCGAGGAGCTCGAGGGCTTGTTCGGTGGTATTGATCAGGTCGGTTTCAAACCGGTTCAATGGTTCGATGGCCAACCGTATTCCGCGTCCGGCGGCGTATTCTGCGGTTTCGCGGAGGCTGGCCGCTGCGCGCTTTAACTGCGCGGCCCTGTCGGCCGCATCAAGCATTCGTGTTTGCCCGGTGGGAGCGTACATGGGACCTGCCACGTGCGGGGAACCGACCACGGCAGCCAGATCGATGCACGTCTTAAGGTAGTCGATGCCGGCCCGGCGCTGTTCGGCCTCCTGCGCCGACACGTCACGGTCCGGGCCGAACGCTCCACAAATGCCGATCGCGAGTCCCGTTCGGGCCGCATGGGCCTTGAGTGCCTCTGCGGTCAGTAGTGTGGGATCCTCGACGCAAACCTCAATCAGGTCATATCCCATCCCCGCTACCTGGTCGAAGGCAGCTCCGTCGGTGTCAGAAAATGGGGAAGCCAGAACGAAGGTGCTGAGTCCCAGCTGATTTCTCATCAGCGAAGTCCCAGCGTGGCTTCGATGGCTTTAGTGTGCCTGATGGATGCTTCGGAATAGGTGTCGAGAAATTCCGGTGCACCGCCGCCTGACAGCACGCTCCAGACATCACCGGCTGGTGGCAGCAGTTCGTAAGAAATCCAGCCCTTATACTCGACGTCGGAGATCGCCTGGATGATCGGCGTGAAGTCGAGATGTCCGTAGCCCGGCGCCGCTCGGTTCGAATCAGCCAAGTGCACGTGCGCCAGGCGGTGACCAACCGTGCGAATGGCTTCGGCGATGTCTGGTTCTTCAATGCTCATGTGGAAGGTGTCGGCCATCACGCCGATGTTGGGCGCGCCGACTTCATCGACGAAATCGGCGGCTTTGTCAGCCCTGTTAATGAGGTACGTCTCGTAACGGTTCCACGGTTCGACGGCGATGCTGATCCCGTGATCTGCAGCGTAGCCGGCGACTGTGCGGGCTGCTTCGACCGCCCAGGCCCATTCCTGAGCGAGGTCCGTCTCAGGGGAAATTTTCATGCAGGCCGTGGGTGTGAAGGTGACGATGTCGGCGCCGAGAGCCGCGGCGTAGTCAACGTTTCCTTTGACGTAAGCAATAGCATTCCGGCGTGTGCCTTCATCAGAGCTGACGATGTCGCGCTCCGGCGTGAAGATGCTGATGATCGAGGATGCGACCACACCGTTCTTCTTTAGTTGTTCGGTGATCTCCCGGGCGTCGTGCTCCGAGGGCTCACCCACAAATTCGACGCCGTCATAACCGAACTTTGCAAGCCTGGCGATACCAATCTCCAGCGGCTCGTGGCCATAGACGAGAGTGTTATAGGTGTAGCGGAACATGGTCTACTCCGATTCAAAGGTAGTGCCGGCTGAAGAGCTGCCTTGCTTCAGCCGGCACCGGAGGGCTGCTTCGATTACTTGGTTTTGAAGTGGTCCATCAGGCTGTCGACGTTTTCTGCAGTGAAGACGAGCGGTTCGCCGGTGTCTACTTCGCCATTGGCTCCGATTGTGCGTTTCCCGAGCCGGCCCGCCTCGAACGTGTCCCCTTCTTTTCCGGTGATCTTGCCGCTGAGGAGAGCGTCCATGGCGTAGTACGAGAGGTAGCCCATGTCCCGGGGGCTCCACAGGACGAAGGACTTAACGGCCCCGCTCTTCAGAAGAGCGCCGTCAGAGGGCGGCCAGCCGAGACCGGTGATGACCAGGTCCGGGTTGAATTTCTGGTCAGCCTTCGCCTTCACAGCGGCCTGGAGGGAAACGGGGGTGGGTGCGAGGATTCCGTCGAGTTCAGGGTAAGCCTGGAAGAGGGAAACGGCGGCGTCGTAGGACGTCTGCGGGACGTCGTTGCCGTAGACCGTCTTGACGAGCTTCATGCCGGCGTACTCCGGCTTTTTGGCTTCTTCGGCGGCTGCGGCGATCCAGGCGTTCTGGCCTGCCGCGGTACTCTGCGCGGAGATGATTGCGTAGTTGCCCTTCTTGCCCATCTGCTCGGCGAGAAGCTTGAACTGGGCGACGCCGAGGGATGCGTCCGTCGCCGGGGCAACCCAGAACGCCCGGGCGTCCTTTTTAACGTCGGCATCGTAGCTGATTACTTTGGTTCCTTGCGACGCGGCGGCTGTCAAGGCTGGTGCAAGCGCGTCCGGGTCGAGGCCGGACACGGCGATACCGCAGCTGCCCTGCTGGGAGGCGCTCTGGATGCGCTGGATCTGGCCTGGCACATCGGGCTGGGCTGTACCGGTGTAGTTGATCTTCTTGCCGCCCATGTCGGTTGCGGCTTCATCCGCACCGTATGCGCCGGCCGCAAAGAACGGATTGTCGGTGTTCTTCGGGATCATGGTCATGGTGCAGTCTTTGAGGGACTTCGTGTTGCCTCCCCCTGCTGCGGGGGCGGCACCGTTCGTAGGGGCGCAGGCGGCAAGTGCGGCTGCAAGAGTAACTGCAGCCACTGTGGCGGTAATTTTTTTGTGCATCAGGGATTCTTTCTTGAGCATGGTGAGTCCGGATGTGTCTTGGTTGCGATGTGCTGTTTCGTCACAGAGTCTTCTCTGGCAGAGGCTTTTAGGGGTCTTGGTTCATCGGGGTCCAATCGCCGTTGATTGAGGAGGACAAGAGATTCACGGACGGAGCGGCCTGCTGTCGCTGATTTTTTTGGCAACCACAGGAACCACGACCGCGGCGATCATGAGAACGCCGATAACGGTGTTCTGCACGTTGGTGGGGAGGAACCCGAGGTTCATCCAGCTGGTCAGCACGGTGACGAGCACCAGGGAGAGCATGACGCCGGCGAAGGAACCCTTGCCGCCGAACATGCTCACACCTCCGATGAGCACTATGGCGATCACGCTCAGCTCCAGGCCAGTGCCATTGTTGGCGCGGGCGCTGCTGACGTAACCGGCGTATAGCATCCCTGCAAGGGCGGCCACTGTGCTGGAGAGGCAGAAAAGCGTGATCTTGATTCGCCGTACGGGGATACCGGAAAATCGGGAAACCACAGCGCTGGAGCCGACGGCGAAGGTCTTACGGCCGAATGCCCCGCGATGCAGGAGGACGGCCGCGAAGACAGCCATCAAAACAAACAACACAAAGGTGTAAGGGATGTACGTGCCGTAAATGTTGGCCTGGGAGAAGGTCGTGAATTCGACGGGCAGCGCGCTGATGGACCGGCTTTCGAGCAGAATGTACGCGATGCCACGGTAAAGTCCGAGGGTCCCGACCGTCACTACCAATGAGGGCAACCCGTAGGCCACCGTTAACCATCCGTTGATGAAGCCGGCCACGGCTCCCAGAACCAGGCCAATGACGATCGAAACGGGAAGGGGAATCCCGCCTTCGATGCAGAGGCCGAACACGACACCCGTGAGGCCGAAGACGGAAGCGACGGACAAATCGATCTCCCCTGCGATCATCAGCAGGGTCATGGGAATCACCATCAGCGCCAGTCCGATCACGCCGCCCGCGGTGATCGCGAAATTCGGTCCCGTCGCGAAATAAGGGGTGCTGATAGAGGCCATAACGGTTACGACAACAACTAGGACCAACAGAGATATCTCCCACGCCCCGAACCAGGCAGGCAACCCGCGGCGACGTACTTTGGTGCCCTGAGTAGGTGGGGAGGTGAGGGTTTGCGTGCTCATGCTTTCACTCCTCGAGCTTCGACGCGGGTTCGGATGACCGAATCGGAAACGATGGCCGCAATGATCACGGCGCCCTGAATGGCCTGGAGCCAGAATTGAGAGACGTTGACCAAGGCAAGCCCGGTCGAGATCACGCTGAGGATGGCAGCGCCAATGATGACACCGCCGATCGTTCCGCTGCCTCCATTGACACTGATGCCGCCAACCACAACTGCCGCGAGGACGACGATTTCGTAGCCGGAGGCGACGGAGGAATCGACAGTGCCGTAGCGGGCTCCCCACAGCACTCCAGCCAAGCCGCAGAACAGCCCGGAGATGGCGAAGGCGGCAAAGATGCGGCGTTTCGCAGGGATGCCCATTTTCTCGGCAGCGATCGGGTTGCTGCCGATGGCGAGAAGGGAACGGCCTGCGAAGGTATGGCGGACAAAGATGTGGGCAGCAATCGCAATGACGAAGGCGTAAATCACCAGGCCGGGAATGCCGAACAGACTCCAGGATGCGAGGTCCCCGTATCCACTCGGCAGACTCTGGGCCGTGACCTGGTTGCTGCCGGCGAGAATTGAGTCAATGCCTCGGTAGATATACAAGGTTCCGAGGGTGACCATGATGGAGGGGACGCGCAGGGTTGCGATGATGACCCCGTTGATGCTGCCCAGCACCAGGCCAAGCAGGCACGAGGCCAGGACCACGACGATGATCGGCAACTGCGGGTTCTTCACCGCGAAATCCGCAGCGAAGTAGGCGGTCAGCCCCACCATCGACCCCACTGACACATCAATGTTGCGTGTCAGGAGCACGAGTGCGAGGCCAATTCCGACGATGACAACTATCGCCATGTTGTTCAGGATCTGACCTACCGTGTTCACGCTCGCGAATCGGTCACTGAGCACACTGAACACAATGAAGAGGAATGCGAGTACGGCAAGCAGGCTGATCTCGCGGCGGGCAACGAATCGTTTCCACGGCGGCTGGGATGCCGGTTTCTGGAGTGTTTCGGTTTGGAGCGACATCCTAGTGCTGTCCTGTCATCGAAGCGAGAACGGTTTCGGAGTCGAAGGGCCGTTCGGTGAACTCGCGGCCTTGGGCGCCACGATAGAAGGTAATGACGCGGTCGGAGACTGAGAGCAGTTCTTCCAGCTCGTTGGAGATCAGGATGATTGCCAGCCCGGCCTGGGCCATTCTCCCGACGATCTTGTAGACCTCCGACTTCGCCCCGACGTCGACGCCCTTCGTGGGATCGTCGAGGATGAGGATCTCAGGGTTGGTCGCCAGCCACTTGCCCAAGACAACTTTTTGCTGGTTTCCGCCCGAGAGCGCCGAGATTAGTTGCTCAGGGCCGCTGGTCCGGACGCCCAGGCGTTTGATGTATTCGGCGGACAATTCTCTGTCGCTCTTGCTCTTGACCAGACCGAACGAGGAAAGAGTGTCCAGAACGGCCAGCGAAAGGTTGAAGCTGATCGGCTGGTCCAGGATGGCACCCTCACGGGTGCGGTCTTCGGGCACATAGGCGATCTTGTGCTTCATGGCATCCCCCGGTCCGGCGATGCGTACGGGCTTGCCCCCGATCAGGACTGCTCCGGAGTCCACGGGGTCCAGCCCGAAGATGCCGCGGGAGATCTCTGTGCGGCCAGCTCCCACCAACCCGGCCAAGCCAAGGATTTCGCCCTTTCGCACGGTGAAGTTGACGTTTTCGTACGCCCCCTTGCGGGTGAAGTCACGCACTTCGAGGTGCACATCCCCGAGTTCGACTTCTTCCTTGGGAAAGACACTGTCCAGGGTCCGCCCGACCAAGTGAGTGACCACGGATTCGGGTGTGAACTCGGTTGCGGGTCCGGAGATAATGGTCGTCCCGTCCCGGGAGACAGTTACGCGGTCGGCAAGTTCAAAGACTTCGTCGAGCCGGTGGCCGACAAAGAGAATTGCGACGCCCTGGCTCTTAAGCCGGCGGATCACCTCCATCAGGTGGTCGACTTCGTGCTTGGAAAGAGCAGCGGTAGGTTCATCCAGGATCAGCAAGGCGGTGTCGTCACTCAGGGCCTTGACGATCTCCAGCAACTGCTGATCTGCCGCCGATAGATTCTGCACAAGTTCACGCGGATCCAGTTTCACCTGCAGGCGCTCCATTGCCCGGATGGAGTTGGCCTGTACGGCCTTCCAGTCCAGGGTGTGCACACTGGTACGCGGCGGAGCCGCGGCAAACATGATGTTCTCGGCTACTGTCAGGTCCGGAAACACTACGGGGTGCTGGTGCACAACGGAGATGCCAAGTGCGCGAGCTGCGTGCGGATTGTGGATCGTGACTGTATCGCCGTTGACGGTTAGCGTTCCGGCGTCCGGTTGCACGATGCCTGCGAGAATGTTCACCAAGGTGCTCTTGCCCGCGCCGTTCTCACCGAGCAGAGCGTGGACCTCGCCGGGGTAAAGGGTTATATCAGTGCGCTTGATCGCGATTACGCCGCCAAAGCGCTTGGACACACCAGCGACACTGACGAGCGGCGTCGCCGTGGCCTCATGGCCTGTTACAGCTATTGATTCGGTCATCGTAGTTCCTCGTTGAGCTAGCTGGACCTGAGCGTTAGGGCGTCAGGGAGAGGGACGGAGCATGGAAGCGGGTTTTCCATGCAGGCTCCGGTTTGGTGGGATCGGAGCAATGCAGCGGTAGGAAGGGCGGCAGGGTACCCGCCCCTGAGACGAATAAACCGTCCGGAGTGTCATCTCTTACACTGCGGTCGGTCTCGGTGAGGAAGGCATTGGGCGCATCCTGGTTACCCTGCGCTCGGGTGCATGCCCGCCTCACTACCGCACTCCTTCTAGTTCTTTCACCTCTTTGACATCGACCCACTCGCCGCTTTTGCTGGATTCGATGATGCTTTCAGTGAGGACAGCTGACCTAAGCCCGTCCCGGAACGTGGGAAGGCCGTCGCGGTTGTCCCCTTTTATTGCGGCGTAGGTATCGGCGACAAATGCATTGAATGCATCCTGATAACCCTGCGGATGCCCTGCTGGGAGGACACTAAGCCGCGCCGCTTCGGGGCTAAGCGCGTCCGGGTCACGGACCAGCATCTCGGAGCCGGCCCGTTTGCCAAGCCACAACGTCTCCGGCGCTTCCTGGTCAAACTGTACGGTGCTTTCGGTGCCTGAGATCTCGATCATCAGCCGGTTTTTCCGACCCGGCGCGACCTGGCTGACCAGAAGGTTCCCCACAGCACCGGTCTTAGTTGCGAATACGGCGGCAACGAGGTCCTCAGTCTGGACGTCCTCGTGGTTGGCCCGGCCAGTAAACAGAGTTCGGCTAACAGAGCCAATCCGGACAATACGGTCATTCGTGACGAATTCGATCAGGTCGCACAGGTGTGAGCCGATATCGGCGAAGGCGCGTGATGGTCCTCCCAGGCCGGCGTCCACTCGCCAGTTGTCATCGTCCCGGGACAGCAGCCAGTCCTGAAGATAGGACCCCTGGATGGTGGAGATCCGTCCGGTTTGGCCGGATGCAATACGTGCCCGGGCTTCCCGCACCATCGGGTGGAAGCGGTAGACGAAGGGAACGACGGCAACACTCCCAGCGCTTGCGGCTAGCTCCACCAGATGGGCCGCGTCCTGCACGTTGGTAGCGAGAGGCTTCTCGCAGACAATGTGCTTGCCTGCCTTCAGCGCTGCCTCGGCGAGTGCATGGTGGGTGGCGTTCGGGGTGCACACGTGGATGACGTCGATGGTGTCGTCGTCCATGAGATCTTGGACGGAGGCGTAAGCCTGTTGGACGCCGAAGCGTTCCTTGGCGCGGGCGGCGCTGGCTGGGCTTGAGGAGGCGATGCCGGCGAGCTCTGCCCCGGCAGCACGGGCGGCTCGGCTGTGCACTTCGGCCATGAACCCGGCGCCGACGAACCCGGCCCGTAACCGGGAGGGGGCTGTCGTGGTTCTGTGGTTTTCCATGCCGAAACAGTGACACGAACCACAGGACTTTCGTCAGTCACCCAGCAAAAGTCTGCACCTTTTGACGCTCTTGGGCACCGAATGCGCACCGAAGTTGCACTTTTTGATGTTCTCGGCATCGACGAGTGGACGGAAGCGTGCATGCGACTAACACTGGGTGAAGATAACGGCCCTCAAGGGTCGGGTGAGCCTGATGTGTCGAGTGTCAAGACTTCAGTGTCACCATCCACCTCTTGAGCCCGGAAATGGAGCGACATGGACAACGGCGGCCCCGGCGAACTTTTGCATATCCTGCGGGACGGACGCCCGCGAACCAGGGCGGACCTGGCCGGAATAACGGGCCTGGGCCGAGGTGCCATCAGTTCCCGCCTTGAGCCGCTCTTAAGACTCGGACTGGTTGCACCCGTATCGGGTGCGCCTTCCACTGGAGGCCGCCCCTCAGCGCGACTGGCCTTCAATCCGGGCGCAGGGTTGGCCGCCGCCGCTGACGTCGGCGCCACACACGCGACCATGGCTGTCACGGACCTGTCGGGAAGGGTGCTCATGGAAAGCACTGAACGACTTGAGATTTCGTCCGGACCGGAACCTGTCCTGGACTGGCTAACGTTGACGCTGACAGGCCAATTGAAAGAGATGAAGCGCCCAGCGGCGGATATCCTGGCCGTCGGCATCGGGCTACCCGGCCCGGTAGAACACTCCACCGGAAAGCCGATCAGCCCCCCGATCATGCCCGGATGGGACGGATTCGATGTCCCCGCTTACGTTCAGCAAAGCTTTGACGTTCCCGTCCTCGTCGATAACGACGTCAATCTCATGGCCCTCGGGGAGCGGGCGACGCGCTGGCCCAATGAGGACAACATGATCTTCCTTAAAGTCGCCACCGGTATTGGCTCGGGGGTTGTGAGTGGAGGAATATTGCAGCGAGGCGCGGCAGGGGTCGCTGGAGACGTCGGCCATATCGCTGTTTCCAGAGGAGCAGGAATATTATGCCGCTGCGGCAAGAGTGCCTGCCTTGAGGCCATAGCAGGCGCCCCCGCCATCGCCGCGCAACTCCGCGAGAACGGGCTCGAGGCCATCTCCGGAAACGACGTCGTCACACTCGTCCGTTCCGGTGATTTGGCCGCGATACAAGCCGTCCGCCAGGCCGGGCGCGACATCGGGGAAATGCTCAACATGTGCGTGAGCTTCATCAACCCCTCCCTGATTGTCGTGGGCGGATCCCTTGCACAATCCGGAGAACATTTGATCGCCGGGATCCGCGAAACGGTTTACGCACGCTCAACACCGTTGGCGACCCAGCACCTGAATATCACCCAATCCGAAACCGGGCTGGAAGCCGGAGTGGTTGGTGCCAGCATCTTGGCCATCGAATACGCCCTCGCCCCTCACCGAGTCAACGACCTCGCAACCAGGCTGAACTCCGGCGGACACGAAGATACTGACGGTCTCCAGAAAGTGGAGCAGGTCGCCCAGACATCCCAGCAGCTCCGAAACGTGACGGCCAAACAACTGCAGGACGCATTTCCTTGACCCTGCCTCCTAATGAAGAGGCGGAAGACAGCCGGGCCAAGGTGTAAAGCGGCCGACTGGTCATTTCTCCCAGCGCCCGTCCGCTTCAGGGGCATGCTCACCCTGGCCTCTACGGCGCCAATACTCCCGTGCGGGGTGGCCGATACCAAACCCCATCAACGCACCAACCAAAACTTCAACAGGTAATATAAGGCTAACAGCTGAGGCCTTTTCGGCCAGTCTTGTGAGCCCTCGCAACCGCTTCCTCAAAACGTGGCAACTTGCAGGGCCGCCGCCATGATGGTTCAGCTGGTGAAGGAGGATCGCATGCCTCAATCTGCTAACGGAAGTAGCGGCCGTCTGCGACGATATGCAGTGCCGGAGGGGCTCAATCCCGAACAAAGGTTCGAACATTGGCGAACATGGTACGGCAGTGCCGTGGAAACCCCGATGCGGTTGGAAAAGTCGGCACGCAAGACTCCCGTGTCCTTCAATCCTGCAGCCATTAATCTCAATGGGCCAGGCTTCAGCCTCATAGAAATGGTCAACGGCCCCGCCTTGGGTTCGTGGGCGCCGAATCCCGACGCCGCAGATCTGCGCTTGGCCTACTTCCGTAAGGCGCCGGGGCTAACCCTCGCTCTCCACGGGGTGCCTGAGCCAGTATCACCGGGCTCCGTTAGGTTCATCGACACCTCCCTGGGCGGAAGTTTCGATGCTCCCGAAGGTTTTCACGCCTTGCAGCTCAACATCGACCGCAGCAGCCTCAATGTGAGTGAGGCCGAACTGCGCTCCCTGCTTCGCCTGCCTGACCTCGCGAAGCACCCAATTGTGGGCGCTTTCGTGATCCCTGCGCTGATGAGTTGGAAGCGGCCAGGCATCGACCGCGAAGCACCTGGAACCGCAGACATCCTCCGTTCCGTGATGGCAACTCTGGTGGGCTCCCTGCTTGAAACGCCGGTCGACGATGCGGCGCAGAAACCGGCTCTAAGTCGCGCGGTGAAGAAATACCTTGATGCCAGTTACGACAACCCCAATCTCGATGTGGCTATGGTCGCCGAAAAGTTCAATCTCTCCCGTCGCTCTCTGTTCTACTTCTTCGAGAATGACGAACTCCGCTTGGGTGAGCGTATACGCGCCTTGAGAACGCGCAAGGCTCTAGAACTCCTCCTTCAGGCCGGCGCCCAAAGGATCACCTACTCAGAAATAGCAACATCGTGCGGATTCAGCAATGTGCAAAGCCTGCGCCGTGCAGTAAAAGAATTCACCGGGATGAATGTGAGGGACATTCAACGCTCCGAGACCGTCGTTCGTGACGCATTGCAACAATTGCGGGAGTCACTGAACCACTAACGCCTAACACGCTGGGGAAGCGTAAATAGAGGACATCCGAGGACCTCGTTAAAACCGCCTTCGACCTTTCGGCGAGGTCATTCCAGCCCTGACCCGTGTCGCAGCCCTGCTCAATAACAATAGTAGCAACAGCGGCCGGATAGATAAGGCAGCAAGACGTTAGGACGGTGAGACTTACAAGACCGTAGTGCCACATCGACCAGGTCTTGTAACCCGTCGCTTGCGCGGCCGACGTCCGTTGCAATGTGCGAACAACAGGTTGAAGGACGGAGTTCAGCGGTCGTTGCAACGGTTTATGGTTCTGTCGCCGATGAAGTCAGTCTAGCCAGGCGCTCCATCGGGCTCTGCCAATCGAGTATTTCGCGTGGTCTGCGATTGAGTTCAGCGGCAACCCTGGTGAGGTGTTCGGGGCTGTGGACTCCGAGGTCTGTTCCTTTCGGGAAGTACTGGCGGAGCAGGCCATTAGTGTTCTCGTTGGAGCCGCACTGCCAGGGGCTCGCGGGTCACAGAAATACACCGGAATCAGCGTCTGCCGCTTAAAACTCTGGTGGCAAGCCATTTCAGCGCCCTGATCCCAGGTCAAAGAACGGCGCAGGTGGGGCGGGAGCGGGCTCATCGAATTAGCCAGCCGATCGCGCAGATTCTCAGCACCGCGGTTCCCTGCCAAGTGCACGAGGATGATGAAGCGCGTGGTTCGTTCGACCAGTGTGGCGATGGCCGACCGACCGCCCTTGCCAAGTATTAGATCGCCCTCCCAATGCCCTGGTACTAATCGTCCGGTCACTTCCGCTGGCCTGTCTCGGATCATGACCATGTCCGGGAAGCGCCTGGTCCGATGCTCCTTTCGGCGTCGCGGCCGGCGACCGGTCCGGCCGGTCCGCAGCGAAACGGCCGGGTCCACGGCCAGATCCAGGCTTCCACGCCCGTACAGGGCCTGATAGACGGTCTCCGGAACGACATGCATTTCCGGTTGTCCAGGGAACTCCGCGCACAGGCGGTTGCTGATCTGGCGGGGGCTCCAGCGTTGTTCGAGGTGCTCCCGGACGAAGTCCCGCAGTTCCGGGTTGCGGGCGATTTTCCCGGTTCGCTGGCGGCTTCTTCTGCGTTCGGCACTGCGCTGGGCCGTCCGCGGTCGGTAGTTGCCAGAGGGTTCGTGAATGTTGCGCCGGATCTCCCTGTTCACGGTCGACGGGCTGCGCCCGAGCTCCATGGCAATGGCACGGATGCTGCGCCGGGCATGCAGCAGGTCCGCGATCGTGATCCGTTCCCGACTCGGAGAGAAATCGGGCGGAGATCCCGGTTGGCCTCTGATGGGAGATGGGAGCGTACGTCTTGATGTCCCCGGACTTCAGAACGACCGTGTGGCGGTGCCGCCATCGAGTGCCGGAACTACGGCTGATTCCTACGATCCGGCACGCCTCGGAATTGCCTGTTCCCTGTTTCATCAGCTGATCGTAGTGAGCCCGTGCTGCGTTCTTTGGAGGAGCGCCTCGGGACTTTCGTGGTCTTTTCATCTCTCCCAATTGCAACTCCTAATCGCTCAGGTGTTGCAACCACCGCTAGACGCCAAGCCGTCACAATGGCTCAGTTTTCGGCCGTCACCGACACTTCAACCGTACTCGGCCCGTCACCGCGTCAGGGCTTGTGGCGGCAGGACGCTTGCCGTGCCATGGGCCTGGAGCTTGCAGATTCGGGCGCAAATGCCACTTTGCCTAAACGAGAAGCAGTTCCAGCTGTTCGGCGATGTCCAGCGCGTGGAGTTCCAGGCCGGGGCCGGTCACAATCTGGATGGATAGTGGGAGCCCGTCGGATGACATGGCGATGGGAATCGAGACTGCAGGGCAGCCGGTGAGTGTTACTGCCCGGCAGTGCCCCATGATTTCCCAGCCCTGGACGGACGTTCCGTCGATGTCCAGCAGCCCCTCCGCGTCGGCGGCAGGGCCGCCCGCTACTGGCAGTATGAGGGCGTCGACGTCCGCAAGTTCTTCCTGCGCAGCCCTCCGCGCGGCCTCGGCCGCTCTCCAGGCGTGCCGGACTTCGGCCGGGCTGGAGAGGAATGTCGACCGGACGGCGTGCAGGTTCGACGCACAGATGCGGTGTTCCCGGCCTCTGATTGCGGCGGCATGTTCTTTCATAGGGTCCACTGCTCTCAGGCGGTCGTAGGCTGGCAGACAGCCGCTCAACGCTTCTGGTTTTTCACGGATCCCACTCCCGAGCGCGACCAGTTTCGCCGCGGCCTGTTCCATCATAACCCTGACCTCCCTGCGGACCGGGCCGAACCTGCTGCCATCGGTCCACAAAAGCCGCATCGGGCGGTTTCCTGGCCGGGCCGGGGCGTCATCGTAACCGACAGACGGGGCCGGTTCGGCGGTAGGAGCATCCGACTGTTCCCTCATGATCCGGAAGGCGGTGCGAAGATCGCGCACGGACCGGGCCATGGGGCCAATGGTCTGAAAAGTGCCCTGCACTCCGGTGCCGGCAACCGGAATTATGCCGTCGTCGCCGAAAGACCCATCGGTCCCGGGAACCTGCCCCTCGACGGGAAGGCTGCCCACCCCCGGACGCAATGCTGCTATTCCAACGCACTGCGCGGGCCATCTGAGGGAACCGCCATAATCCGATCCGATCCCTAGAGCCGAGATTCCTGCAGCCAGGGAGGCCGCCTCACCCCCGCTGGAACCGCCCGGGGTGGCCGACGGAAACCGCGGATTGGTCGTCCTGCCCCGTAACGGACTGTCGCAACTGGGCCCGAACGCGAACTCGGGACAATTGGTTTTGCCGATCAGGATCGCGTCGGCGTCCAGCAGACGCTGCACGGCCGGCGCAGTCGTGGTCGCAATCCTGTCTGCGAACGCCAGGCTGGCGGCGGTAATTGGCAACCCGGCAACTGCAATAACATCCTTGACGCTGAGCGGCACTCCGGCCAGTGGCCCCAGTTCTTCGCCGGCGGCACGGCGTTTGTCGAGTGCGGCCGCCGCCTCGGCGGCACGGTCCCAGTCTTCTGTAATGAATGCGTTGGCAGTCTTACCTGCAGCCGATTCCGCCCCTGCACGGGCCTGGGCCAGGACGTCGACGGCGCTGCGGCAGCCGGTGCGGACCTTCCCAGCGATGCCGGTTGCATCGTCTAGGCCGGAGTTGAGCCTGCGCAGTAACGACGTGCTCACGAATTGCGTCCTTCTCTGACTGGGTACCCGGGGACCGAATGCCGGATCTGTCCCCAACACTAAAACGATTCAACCTGAAGATCGGGCCATATCCACGGTTCTGGCCTGTTCCTAATGTTTCGTCAACGAAGATGGCTCCATCCATCCTGTCGCGGACGAAGCCCCCCGGGGGCACCATCCTAGCTTCGCTGGAATAAACCAAAGCAATAAGGACAACTGCAAAACTGCACTCACTCACCTAGGCCGAACGGCTCTTGGTTGGCTGGGCGGCCTAGAGTGCCGGAGTACTGGAAACAAGCAATTGTCGAACACAATCTGGTACAACACCCCAAGGACTCTCAATCACGCTTGAGGGCCTGAGCCCGGTGCATTACCGTGCTCAGGCCCTAGCGGCACAGGTTCTTACTTATCCAGTCAAACTTCTGGGAACCATCTGAGATCTTTCTTTATTTTAGTTTGAGCTCTTTTGGCGGCACATAGCTCAGGGGACATTCAGTCGATAATCAGCCGCAGGGAAGGGCGACCCGGCGGCAGAATAATGGAGCTGGATGGCAAGAGCGGTATCCAGGGCGGTGGTGGATCACTGCCTGCCGATCCGATTGCCGGAATGCGTCCATCAAAAGAGGCTCAAGTAGGGCCCTGCGGAGACCTTCCCGGCAGGCGTAGCCGCTTCCTGAGTTCGTTTCGAAGCGAGATTATAGGACTGTGCTGGCACGGTTAGGACGCGCCAACGACTGGGACGGTTCGGGAATCTGTTCGATCCGGCCCAGCACCACGACGTACGAGAGTATCCCGATCGCTGTGACGATCCCGGCGATTACGAAGGCACCCGCAAAGCTTCCGGTGGCCTCGACGACGAGACCGGTGACGATCGGGGCGGTCAATCCGAGAAGATTTGCCGCCCCGTTGACAATGCCGCCCAACGAAGCCACCGATCCTCGAGGCGCGATGAGGGTGATAATGCTTTGACCCGTTGGAGCGTTGACAGCCAGCCCGGCAGCCCCGATCGAAAGGTACACCATCACGGCAACGATGTCGTGGGTTGTCACGGTTCCCGCGACGCCCAGCGCACCAACCATGCTGAGGACCAGGAAGGCACGCCTCGTCTTCGTGGGGTCAAACCCACGACGGATAAGATGATCCATCAGCCACCCGGCAATAGCAAGCTCGGCAATCACCGCTACAAGCCAAGGAACAACGGAGTATATTCCGCTACTCAGGACGCTCATACCTTGCGACTTTTCCAAGTAGGAGGGCAGCCATGACAGCAGAAGGTAATAGACATACACGTAGCTTGCGTAGCCAATGGCCAATCCCCAGGTCTTGCGGCGTCGCAGCAAATAGCTGACGTTTGACCACGGGGACTCGGACGGGGACGTCTCCTGCTGTGCGCCTCCCTCAAGGATGTATTCATGTTCCGCTGCGGATAGTTTGGCCGCTCGACGGGCCTCCGCGGGGTTGCGGTAAATGACCCAGAACGCGATCGTGTATGCCAGACTGACGACCCCTGTCAAGACGAATGCGGACTGCCAGCCGAAAACGGAAACCACATAGGCCATGACGGGCAAGCCCAAGACGTTCGAGGCCCTCGAAGACGCGTCGAGCAGGCTGATGCATCTGCCGCGCTCACGAGCCGGGAACCAATATCCCATGGCCTTCCAGGACGCCGGCCACGCGGGGGCTTCGCCAATCCCCAAGAGTAGCCGCGAAACCAACAAGAGCCCGAGGCCGCCGCTTATGGCGGTAACGAAAGAGGAGACAGTCCACAAAGCTACCGCGATCCGCATCACCCACGGCACGCCTATGCGGTCGATCAGATAGCCGATCGGTAACTGCAGAACTGTGTAAGTCCATAGGTAGGCCGACAGGAGCAGTCCAAGCTCTCCGGGGGACAGGTGCAGAGATTCACTGAGCGGGGTGGCAGCAATCGAAATATTGACTCTGTCGATGTAATTGACGAAAGCGCCCGCAGCCAGAAGGCCGCCGATCCCCCATCGGTAACGGTTGCCTCGGCCCAGGGTGGCTGCGGGGGAAGGGTGCGTGGTAGCGGTCTTGGCTTCAGCGTTCATCGTCGGTCCCCATCGTCCGTGGTGTGAACCAGGGGCGCGCCGGCCGGTTGCTGTTCTGACATGGAAGTCTCCTCGAGAAAGTGTGGACGTCGTTTTCGCTCGTCCCCCCCCCTGATGTCCGCAATTGCATCGGCGGCATCGGTAATCGGAGGAGTGCGGAGATGGATGTGGCGTTAATTCCAGGCACTTGGCCCAGACAGACGATCTTGGCCTTCATGGAGCGTGAGGGCTCGCTGGTCGTCCGAAAGCATCATTGCTCGGCTCTGAGCGTTCACCTAATTCTCCTTGTTTCGATGCTTCTGGATCTCGCGAGTTCGATATGCGGTACCCAGTTCCAAATAAGGTACGGCCATTTTTGCTGCAAGACAAGCTTTTTTGTGCTTTGTGTCACTGGCGCGTAAAACCTACAGCGGCCTGATGCAGCACGAGAAAGGAATTCACGCGGTGCCGCTGCAGACTGCTGGATGGAGAGGAAGGCCCCTTCGTCGTCGCCCAGGGGGAACGATGCATGGAATCGAGGGGTTAGTGGCGAGCTAAGCCGGCAGCCGCGTTGCCGTGGTAGCGAGTCAGGCGCGGAAGCAGTCCATATCCAGGGTCCAAGCCTCCGACTATCTCTCACAGCAGCCGTTTATCGTGAGGGGTTGATGGTGAGCCAGATGCGGGTGCCCGGGCCTGGTTCTGAGACGTAAAGGCCGCAAAGGCGGTGCCGGTGCAGTGACGTCCCGATACCGTCGCTGGGCGCCGGCTGGGGCCAGTTGTGGGTTGCAGTTCCCAACCACCTGGCGCGAAGGGCGCATCATCTGCCAAACGCTCCAACCATCAGGCCTCCCGCTCCATGGCACCTGCCCTGATAGTTCCGGCGTTTTTCATCTCCGGCCTCTTCGGCGGACGGCTGGCATGCGTCGCGCCGCACGGGCTTTCCGAAGGACTTCCACTGCAGCAGATGCAGCCTGGAAGGACGAGACCGTGGGGACCGGCTCGTGGACACAAATCGTCAGTGGGGTAAGGGGAATTCGCGCGACGTTGGTGGTTCCTCAGGAGCTTTCCCTGTCATGCCTGCGATGCCCGCCATTGCTGCCCTCCCTTTCGGTTGGGTAGGTGCGTGGGAACTCTACCCGGCCCTGTGGTGTTGACCGTGGGCCTAAGTAGGTCGGTGATGACAAGAGTGGCAGCTTCGCGAACCGCCGAAATCGTTTCTTCCATCGCGGCCGCCGGGCCCACCGTCTCCACAAGGCTGCGGGCCGGAATCGGGGTGACGAATCCGGGAGCGACGCAGCCCACCACCGATGTTGACTCCGAACCTGTCCCTATACTCAGCTTCGAGATCTTCAAGCCGCTCCGTCAACTCGGCAACCTGCTTGGGGGACGCGCCCTTTTGCGGCCCGAAGTCTCGCGCTGCATCCTTGAACCGCGTCTCCACATCGCAGACGACAATCAGCTGGGCACCGCTAGGGATACTGCCCATTTCATTTATTGCTCTCGGTCCTCCGTCCGTGGTGGCGGAGCCTCCCATGGCGACGATGACCGTACGGCCCGGCGGTCGAAGGCTTCCCTAATGAGCTCACCGGTGCCAGCGGCTGTGGCCGTCAAAGGATGGTTGGTCCCACCCGGCAGCAGAGCCAGGCCGGAGGCGCGGGCCATGTCGATAACAGCCGTCCCCTCCGAGAGCCGCCAGTGCGCTTTCCTGGGTCTGCCGTCGATGCCGGTGACCATGGAAACCTCCGTCGCGCCCCCCAATGCCTCTAATGTGCCTTCGCCCCGTCGGCCATCGGCAGAGTCTCCGCCACATGGCCCAGATCCCGTGCGGCCATCGCTATCGCGTCGGCTACCTCGGCCGCGGTTGCGGTTCCGCGAAACTTATCCAGCGCTGCCAAGATCCTCATGCTCGTGCTCCTTATCAACGCAAAAAGGGTTGAATAAGCTCCAACATGGAGGTACCTTATTTAGAACCGAGTCCGCATATATGAACCGGACCGAGTCCCACGAGGTTTCACCCAAGGAGAATCAAATGACCGCTCAGAGTCGAGCAATGGTGCTTTCAGCTTTTGAACAGCCCTTTGAAATGAGAAGTTTCGACATCCCGGAACCAGGTGAGAACGCGGCTGTGGTCGACGTTGAATATGCAGGAATCTGCGGCACCGATGTGCACCTGCAGGCCGGCCGCTTGCCCATTCCCACCCCCGTCGTCCTGGGGCACGAAGCAGTGGGACGCATCGCCGCTCTTGGCAAGGGTCTGACCCACGACGTTCTCGGGGTTCCGCTCGCAGTAGGCGACGCCGTCGCCTGGCAGAACAGCGTGGCATGTGGCAGGTGCAGGTACTGCCTGGTTGAACAGCAGCCAACGCTCTGCACGGGGTCACGGCGCATCTACGGTATCAACCAGCGCGCCGACACGTTTCCCCACCTTTCCGGTGGCTGGGCGGACTCCATGTACCTGCAGCCTGGAACCACCCTTGTGAAGCTTCCAGACGGGATCACGCCTCGGGATGTCATCCCGCTTGGCTGTGCCGGCCCGACAGCCGTCCACGGCGTCCTGTATGAAACAAAGATCAGCTTTGGCGACATCGTGGTCATCCAGGGCAGCGGGCCGGTCGGCGTTGCCGCCGCAATATACGCCCAGCTATCGGGCGCAGCGAAGGTCATCATCGTGGGCGGTCCTGCTTCGAGGCTGGAAACCACCGCGAATCTCGGCGTGGGACACGAGCACTTTGACGTGATGGACGGAACCAGCGCGGAGGACCGCATCGCCGCCGTCAAGGCCCTTACCCCGCACAGCCAGGGCGCAGACGTAGTTATTGAATGCGCGGGCATCCCTTCGGCTGTGGCCGAGGGGATCGAAATGGTCCGTCCGGGCGGACAGTATTGCGTGGTGGGGCAGTACACCGACCACGGCACGACTCCCATTAACCCTCACTACATCACACGAAAGCAGTTGACCGTTCAGGGGTCTTGGGGCTTTTCTCCGCAGCACTACATCCGTTATATCCAGACCCTTCCCAGGCTGCTCGCCGAGTTCGATCTGGCTAGCCTTCTCTCCGAGTACCCCCTCGAGCGCGCAAATGAAGCAGTAGCGGACGTCAAGGCCGGCTCAGTGATGAAAGCGGTCCTACGGCCGGCACCTGCAGGTATCTGAGATGACGGCAGAGTGTCTTGTATACGACGAGGTCCCTGAGATCCCTGCTGGCCTTCTTGCCCGTTGCGCGAATCTTCCGACCGCCGCGTTTTCGGACGCCATGCAGCGCTTCGGCGGGGCCGTTGGGCTCGCCCCCGTCATCTCAAACGCTTCAGCCCGCAAGACTGTCCGCGTGATCGGGCGCGCCCTGACGGTCCAGACGCGTCCGGGCGACAACTTGGTGGTCCACAAGGCTGTTGACATGGCGGCACCGGGTGACGTGCTGGTGATCGACGCTGGTGGGCAAACAGACCGCGCGATCATCGGAGGACTCCTGGGCAGCTATGCGCAGAACAAGGCAATAGCAGGGATCGTGCTCGACGGCGCCGTCCGCGATCTCTCCGAGCTTGCCGGACTCGACATCCCGATCTTTGCCCGCGGAGTTTCGCACCTGGGCCCGTATAAGGACGGGCCCGGACTGATTCGGGGAAACGTTGCGATCGGAGGCACGGCAGTCAGCCAAGGAGACCTGGTGGTTGGCGATGAAGACGGCATCGTCTTTGTACCGCGCCACCGCGTCGCCGACGTCGTTGCAGCGGCCGAGGCCGTTGTTGAGCGTGAACGGATCACCACCCTGGCCATCAATGACGACAACTGGGACCGCAGTTGGGTTGACGCCGGGCTGGCTGTGCAGCGCCTGAGCAGATGAGTACCGAGCCGATGAAAGAACAGAATTCAGAAGGAGCAGAAAACCATGCTTGATCAGCAGACACTTGAGTATCCGCAGCAGGTCAATTTCATCAACAACGCCTGGGTGCCCAGTTCGGGCGAGGGAGTGGAGACCCTGAACCCCGCCGACAAGGACGATATCGTCGGCATTGTTCCGGATTCGACCCCCGAGGACGTCGAAGCCGCGATCAGTGCCGCCGAGCACGCACTCCGCGGCTGGGCCGGCACTCCCGGACCGGTCCGGGGCGATATTCTTCGCCGCTGGAGCGATCTTATCGGAGAGAATCTCGAAGACCTCGCCCGGCTGATGACCCGGGAAATGGGCAAGCCGCTGGCAGAATCACGCGCCGAGCTTGGCCGCGCCCGGATGGAGCTGGACTACGCCGCCGGGGAGGGCACCCGCATCCACGGGACCACCATCCCCAGCCGCTCACCGGGCCAGCTCGTCTACACCGAACGGGAACCGATCGGGGTCGTGGCGGCGATTACACCGTGGAACTTCCCGGCAGTTGCCCCTGTACGCAAAATCGCTCCCGCACTGATGTTCGGCAACACCGTTGTCCTCAAGCCAGCCCTCGAAACACCGCTCACCGCGCTGGCCCTCGCAGCCCTGCTTCGTGACGCCGGCCTGCCGGATGGCGTCCTGAACGTAGTGACGGGCCGAGGCTCAAAGGTTGGAACACAGCTCACGGAAGACCGCCGGATTGCCGGGGTCTCGTTCACAGGTTCCACCGGCGTCGGCCGGACGGTCAACGAGGCTGTTGCCCGGCGCATGGGCGCCGTGCAACTTGAACTCGGCGGCAAGAATGCCGCCTATGTGCACAGTGCGGAGGACCTGCGGACTGTTGCCGCGGAGATCACCAGCGCCGCGATCCAGGCCACCGGGCAGCGCTGTACGTCCATCAGCCGGGTTGTAGTGCGTGAAGAGATCGCCGATGACCTGGTGGCCATTCTCACCGAGACCTGGTCCGGCCTGCAGGTCGGCCCTGGCGACGCCGAAGGCACCATCGTCGGGCCCCTGGTCAATTACGCGCAGCTCACCAAAGTTTCCGGCTACGTGCGCCAAGGCATCGAGGAAGGCGCCGTGCGGACGACGCCCGACCGGAAGGTTCCGGACGGCCTGTACTACGCCCCCACCATCCTCGACCACGTCACGCCCGACATGACCGTCGCCCGCGAGGAGATCTTCGGCCCCGTGCTGACGATTACCCGGGTGAAGGACGTTGATGAGGCGATCGACATCGTCAACGACACCGATTACGGGTTGGCGGCGGCGGTGTTCAGCGAAGACCTCGATCTGGTCATGCGCTTCAGCCGGGAAACCCGCGCGGGCATGATCCATGTCAACCACGGGACGGTCAGCCAGCCGCACGTACCCTTCGGCGGCGTGAAGGAATCCGGTTTGGGAGCCTTCTCGATCGGCTTCACCAATGCTGACTTCTTCACCCAGACGAAGGTGGTTTACCTCAAGCACAGCAGCGGATCGCAGCCAGGCCAGGCAGTCTCAGGGCGCCGCGGCCTCATCACAGACAACGGAACCGACCCGGCCTGAGTCGTCCGGGATTAAGAGCGATCTAGCCACATGGAGGCGGTCATGGCTACAGGGCACCTGTACGTTACCCGGGATCTTGGCCCGGAGCCGATGAGAATACTGCGGAATTCCGGACGGGAGCTTGTGGTGCACCCGGACCGGGACTTGCCGCCCACCCGGGATGACCTGCTGAACGGGGTTAGCGGTGCTGCGGGGATCATTACGTTGCTCACCGAGGTGATGAATGCCGAGCTGTTCGACCGCGCCGGCCCTCAGTTGCAGGTGGTTTCAGCAGTTTCGGTAGGCACGGACAACGTCGACGTCGAAGCTGCCGCGAGCCGCGGCATCACGGTCACCAATACGCCCGACGTCCTTACCGACGCAACGGCAGACTTGGCAATGGGCCTCCTGCTGGCGCTAAACCGCAGGATTGTCGAGGCGGACGCCTTCCTCCGAAGCGGTGAGGCGTGGTCGTGGGGGCCACGGCTCTTCCTCGGGCGCGACCTCGCCGGGGAAGTCCTCGGAATCGTCGGTTATGGTCGCATCGGGGAGGCCATTGCCAAAAGGGCTCGGGCTTTCGGAATGCGCGTGGTCGCCGCTGGCTCCGGACGGACAGCCAACGGCGGGGTGGAACGGATGCCGTTGAGCCAACTCCTGGCTACAGCGGACGTTGTAAGCCTTCATGCCCCGCTTACAGCCCAGACGCGCCACCTGATCGATGCCGAGGGGATCGCCTCCATGAAGCCCGGCGCCGTGATTATCAATACGGCTCGCGGCCCACTGATTGATGAGGACGCACTGGTGGAGGCGCTGAAGGCCAAACGCATCCGCGGGGCCGGCCTGGATGTCTTCGAGAATGAGCCGCTCATCCATCCAGGACTGCTGGAACTGAACAATGTGGTGCTCACCCCCCACATTGGAAGCGCCGGGGAGCAGACGCGGACGAGCATGGCACTGCTTGCCGTGAAAAATGCTCTGGCAGTGCTTGATGGCCAGCCTCCGCTGACGCCCGTCAACGGATAGGGAAGCAACGATTCGATTGGGCCTGCTGTTACTGTTCCAATAGACGGTGCAGGCGAAGAAGGAGATTTGTAAATTGGTCAGCGACAACGGATTTGTTCGCTCCGTCGAGCGTGTTGCCGCTCTCCTGGAGCTGCTTTCGCAGCGGAAGTCGCCTATGCGCATGATCGAGATCGCGCAGGCACTCGACCTGCCCAAAAGCACCACCCACGGCCTCCTTCAAACCCTGCAGGCCAAGGAACTCGTGGTCAGGGACGCCAGCCAGAGGTACAGGCTGAGTCTCCGGCTATTCTCCCTTGCGGCCACTGCGCTGGAACTCGTTGACCTCCCGGAGCTTGCCAGACCTGCCATGGAGGAACTGTCCGGCCGCACCGGCGGAACCTGCAACCTTGCTGTCTTGGATGGACACGATGTCCTGTACATAGAGAAGGTCGAAAACCGGGACAGCCTGGTGCGGCTGGTAACGCACATAGGGACCCGCATCCCCGCACATGTGACGTCCTTGGGCAAAGTACTCGTAGGAGCCCTGCCCGAAGCCGACCGGGAGCAGTGGCTTGCAGAGCATGTGTTCGAACGCATGACGGGCCACACGATTACGGACGCCGACGCCTTCCGTAAGGATCTGCAGGAGCAGGCCAGACGCGGCTATGCGCTCGACAACCAGGAACTGCATTCAGCCATCACCGGCTTCGCAGCACCCGTCCGTGACCACACGGGAAAGGTCGTTGCAGCACTGAGCCTGGCCTATCTTGGCTCCAGCACGAACACCGCAGAGAAAAGGGAGCTCGGCGCCCAGGTGGTCCAGGCCGCTGACACCGTATCCACGGCACTCTCTACCCGCTAACAGACAACACAATTGAAACCCTGCATCGTGACGAACTGTCAGCGCATGCTCGAACCGGTTTCCTAAATATGAACCAAGGAGTAGTAATGGCCGAACGATTGCCGCTTGAAGGAATCACGGTCCTGGATCTCAGCCACCTTGCCGCAGGCCCGTGGTGCACCATGGTCCTGGCGGACCTGGGTGCCGACGTTATCAAGATCGAGAAGCCCGAAACCGGGGATATGTCAAGACAAGCCGGCAGCATCTACGCGGGTGACCAGAGTGCTGTATTTCTGTCTCTGAACCGGAATAAGCGCAGCGTAGCCCTTGACCTGAAGCAGCCGGAGGGCCGGGAAGTCTTCTTCCGCCTGGCCGAAAAAGCGGACGTCGTGGTGGAGAATCTGCGGCCCGGAAAAGCCGCGCAGCTCGGTGTGGACCGGGCGAGCCTTGCCGAGCGCAATCCTGGCCTTGTATACGCGTCGATCTCGGCATTCGGAACTTCAGGGCCATACGTGGATCTGGCTGGCAACGATCCCATTGTCCAAGCACTCTCCGGAGCCATGGCGATCACCGGTGAGGAAGACGGTCCGCCTTCCAGGCAGGGCGTCAGTGTTCCCGACTTCGGCGCCGGGATGATGGCTGGTTATGCCATCCTTGCAGCACTTGTGGGGCGGCAGCGCAACGGGCAGGGAAGTGAAGTCAAGCTGAACCTGCTCGACGTGTCCGTATTTGCCTTAGGACCCCGCGCGCAGGAATACCTCATCAACGGCGAAGAACAGCCGAGGCTGGGGAGCGCGCACCCGCAGTTCTCGCCGTATCAGGCCTTCCGCTGCAGCGACGACCGCTACGTGTACATTGCAGTCATCAACGACAAATTCTGGCGCCTGCTGTGTTCAGGTTTGGGCCGGGCGGAGCTTGCCAGCGATCCAAAATACGGCACGAATGTCGGAAGAGTGGAGCATCGGGCGGAACTCGCCGACCAGCTCGGCACACTCATGGCACAGCGACCCAGCGCGGAGTGGCTGAAGACCCTTCAGGACGCCGGAGTCCCGTGCGCCCCGGTCAACAACCTTTCGGAAGCGATGTCCGACCCCCAGGTCGTCCACAACGGACTGTTGGCCAAAATGCAGCACCCGACCCTGGGAGAGCTGACCACCGTCGGCCTCCCCATGACGTTCGACGGCGAACGTCCTCATATCCGGAACGCGCCGCCGCTGTTGGGTGAACACACGAAGGAAATCCTGCAGGGGGCCGGCATCTCGGACACGGAACTCCAGAATCTCATTGATGGCGGCGCCGCTGCCCTAAGCCCTGAACCGGCCGCCGCACAGTCCCGACACACCCCCAGCTACAGCACCAGCCAGAGTCACGAAGGAATCTCATGAGCACCATCCAGACATTAACCACGCAGCACTCTTCCACTCAGGACTTGGCCCAGCAGGCTCTCGAAAACGTGCGGCGCGGCCTCGAACCGGTTCTCCATCTCATCGAGAATTCACCTGTCGGTGCCGTTCCCGGCTTCATGTACACCACCGGTGGCTACCGTCCCTGTGAGGCCTACTTGCCGCACGATTGGTCCACCTTCCAGTGGGTTGGCTTTCTGACCGGGCGACTCTGGCTGGTAGCCGACCACTTCGATGACGACCGCGTTCGTGCCGCAGCCCGGAAGCTGGCCGACGTTGTCGCCGCAAGTCTGTCCCAGGAACCGCCGCGTTTCTCGGCCGCCGGCAGCGACCTGTTCTACGCATCGTGTCTGGGAGCGCGCCTCACCGGGGATGCGGACCTCGCCAACGCCGCCCTCGACGCGACGCGGCAGTACAGAACAAACTTCGACGAGCGCTTGGGAGTGTTCTTCCAAGTGGCGGGCGTCAACCGCGCCGTCATTGACACGGGGCTGAACCTGCTCCCGTTCTATTGGGCCGCCGCGGTGGATCCGGAACTGGCCGCTACGGCACGGGTGCACAACACCAATCTCCTGGACTACGGCATTGTGCGCGAGGACGGCGCGGCCTACCAGGCCATCGAGTTCGACCTTGAATCAGGCCAGCCCGCCCGCCGCTACTCAATGCAGGGCTACAGCGACAACACCACGTGGGCGCGCGGGCAGTCCTGGGCAATGCACAATTACGTCAACGTGTATGAAGCCACCGGCGATCCCCGCTTCCTCGAGGTGGCACGTAAGGTGTGCCGCTGGTACGTGAACCATCTGCCGGAGGACCACGTGCCGTTCTACGACTTCGCAGACCCCGACGCACCGGCCGTCCCCCGCGACTCCTGCAGCGCGACCATCGCAGCGAATGCGCTGATGCGCCTGGCGCGGCTGGACGATGAATCGGCCACATGGGCCTCGGCGGCGGCGGACTCTATTACCGCCGAACTGTTCACCAACTATCTCTCTCCCGGCGGCGTCCTTCTGCATAGCAGTTGGGGCCGGCTCCCGGCAGAGAAAGCCGGAGCAGGATTCTCCCGCTTCCCTCTGGAGGACGTCATGCCCTACGGCAACTACTGGATAGTCGAAGCGGCTTACCGCCACCTGCACCCAGACTGGTCGGTCCTGGCGCTTGGGCCGACGGCCCCGCTCACTATGGACGGCGCATCGGGGCACACCGACGGCGCCGCAGTCTCATGACCGGGCCGCTGGCAGGGGTGCGCGTACTGGACCTGACGCATTTTGTCGCCGGGCCTTGGTGCACCATGCTGCTGGCGGACCTCGGCGCCGAGGTCACCAAGCTCGAACCGCCCGCCGGCGAGATCGGCCGTGGCATGGGTAGCGTCTACTCCTCCGGCGAGTCAGCCATCTTCCTCGGGTTCAACCGCGGTAAGCGGAGCATCTCGCTGGATCTCAAGCAGCCGGAAGGGTTGGCGGCCGCACTGCAGCTCGTGGAGCAGTCCGATGTCGTGGTTCAGAATTTCCGGCCCGGCACTGCTGAACGGCTGGGGTTGGGCGCCGCTGAAATGCGCGCCAAATATCCGAAGCTCATCTACTGCACGGTGTCCGCTTTTGGCCCCGACGGCCCGTACGCGACGCTCCCGGCCAATGATCCGGTGATACAGGCGCTGAGTGGCTCGATGGCCTCCACCGGGCAAATAGAGGGCAGGCCGGTGCGGATGGGAGTCAGTCTGCCGGACGTTGGGGCGGGAGTTCTCGCCGCCGTCGGAATCCTAGCCGCAGTCTACCGCAGGGCAGGAAGCGGAACGGGCTCCACAATCGACCTCAACCTGCTGGACACCCAGCTTTATGCCCAAACCGATCAGGTGGGAAACGCTGGCTCAACTGAGTTAGGCCCCGGTTCGATCCGGGGTCCGTACGTCTGCGGTGACGGCCTGTCCTTGTGGGTGGACACCGACGCTGAATCCTGGATTGACGCGGGCCTCCAGTCTGAAGCGTCCAGCGGATCCGAAGTCAACCGCGGGCAGGTGGCGGCAATCCTCCGCACCCAGCCCCGTGCGCACTGGCTGGAACTGCTCGGCCCGAAAGGAACCAGTGCCGTCCCCGTTCTTGGTCTCTCCGACGTCCTGCCCGGCGCACCTTCCAGGACGCTGGAAGTGCAGCATCCCGCCATCGGCACTCTAAGGCAGGTCCGTACCCCGGTGGAGGCGGACCCACCATGGCCACTTGTGGACACTCCCCCGCCACGCCTGGGCGAGCACACCCGGGAAGTCCTGCACCAACTGGGCTTCCCGAACAGCGACATAGACCGGCTGCTAGCCCAGGGAGCAGTCCGCGAGCCGAGTTATCACCCCACTGCATCAGCACACCCCACAAACACCAAAGAAACCCACGTAAAGGAACAGTCATGACCACCATTACCGAGACCAAACAGCAGGACCAGTACGCACTCACTGCGGAACAGATTGCCCTCCAGGAAGAAATTCGAGTGCTGGCAGACGGACCCGTAGCCGCGGGCGCGGACAGGCGGGACAAGACCGGGGAATATCCCCAGGACATGTTCGACCTCCTGGCGGAAAAGAACCTTCTGGCACTGCCGTTCGCCCCGGAGCACGGGGGACGGAACTCCGGCATCCTCTCTTGTGCACTTGCCATCGAGGGCCTGACCCGCACGTGTTACAACACCTCATACCTGCTGATGATGACCTGGCAGCCGTTCTTCGCGATCAGCGCCGCGGGCAACGCGGAACAGCGGGAACGGTTCCTGCCGAAGCTGGCAAACGGCACGTTGCGGTTCTCCACAGCCAACACCGAGCCTGACGCCGGCTCCGATATGGCAAACCTGCAGACCAGGGCCGAGCCTGTGGCGGGAGGATACCGGCTGACAGGAAAGAAAGTCTGGGCCGGAAACGCTCCGGTGTCTGACTACTTTGTCACCTTCGCCCGCACCGGCGGTCCCGGTCACAAGGGGCTTAGCGCCTTCGTTGTTCCCACGGACGCCGAAGGGGTCGTCAGGGGCGCAAAGATGAACAAGATCGGCGGCCGGGCAATCCCGTCCTGTGAGGTGGAGTTCAATAACGTCTTTGTGCCCACCAGCGACCGACTTGGCCAGGAAGGCGAGGGTTTCAAGACTGCGGCGAGCACCTTTACCAGGTTGCGCCCCCTCGTCGGAGCGCGGGCGCTCGGTCTCGCACAGGGTTCCCTCGACCATGCGGTGGCGTACGCGAAAGAACGCCACGCTTTCGGCCAGCCAATCGCCGATTTCCAGGGCCTGCAGTGGATGTTGGCAGACATGAAGATCGGCCTTGAAGCGTCGAGGCACCTCGTCTACAAGTCCGCAGCCGTTCTCGACGCCGGCATGTCACCCCGGGAGGCCGCACCGCTGATCGGAATGGCCAAGACATTTGCAACGGATACCGCCATGCAGATCACTTTGGACGGAATTCAAGTTTTCGGTGCCAAGGGCTACAGCACCGACTACCCGATGGAACGCTTCATGCGCGAGGCCAAGGGGCTGCAGATCATCGAGGGCACCAACCAGATCCAACGAAACATCATAGCTAAGGACCTCCTCTCCTAGTACGGGAGGCCTGCCGCGCTGTCGCACCGCTACCGGCCCTACGGATTCGGTTCCGGGCCCGCCAGCGGGGCCTGGGACGGCCCGGGAGCTAACCACTGCTCGGGCCGTCCCGCAAATCGCTTTTTGTTGGCAACTCTGCTGCAATCCGTCTGGCCCCCTCGCCGCGTCGGGCATCATTTCAGCAACGGAAGAAAAGTAATGACAACGAATCGAATTGCAGTGATCGGCGGCGGAATCATTGGCACCGCCGTGGCGCGGCAGCTATCCCGGATGGTCGACCGCGCCCAAGTCACACTCTTTGAGAAAGAGTCCGACCTGGCCGGTCACCAGACGGGCCACAACTCCGGCGTCGTCCACGCCGGCCTTTACTACGAGCCCGGCTCGCTCAAGGCCCGGCTCTGCCGCCGCGGCGGTAATCTGCTGGCCGAATACGCCGCCGAGAACAACATCGCCCACGACGAGTGCGGAAAGGTCGTCGTAGCCCACACCACCCACGAACTCGACCGGCTACACCGCATTTTCGAACGGGCCAAGGCCAACCGCGTCCCCGACGTCGCCATCATCGACCGGGAACGGCTCCGTGAGCTGGAACCCGCCTGCACCGGAGGCATCGCCGCCCTGCACTCCCCTCACACCGCCATCGTCGACTACCCAGGACTGACCCGATCGCTCGGCAAGGACGTCAAGGACGACGGCGGCCAGATCCGTCTCGGCGCCTTGGTCACCGGGCTGGACGTGACCGGATCCGAGGTCAGGGTCTCGGGCTCCGGCTTCGACGCTGAGGCCTTCGACTTGGTCATCACGTGCGCGGGCCTACAGTCCGACAGGCTCGCCAACGCCGTCACTGACCGGACGGGAACCCCCGGGAAGAAGGACGACGGACCGCAAATCGTGCCGTTCTACGGCGACTACTTCCTGCTCCGGCCCGAGCGCTCCTCACTGGTCAACGGGCTCATCTACCCCGTCCCGGACCCCCGGTACCCCTTCCTCGGCGTGCACCTGACCAAACGGGTGGACGGCGCAGTCATGCTCGGCCCTAACGCTTTCCTGTCCCTTGCCCGGGAAAACTACCGGAACAACGCACCCAACCTCCGTGACCTCGCGGATACGCTAACGTACCCGGGCTTCTGGAAGTTTGCCGCTAAAAACGTCCCCGCGACCCTCCAGCAAGTCCGCACTGCGGTCAGCAAGAATGCCTTCGTCGAGGAAGCCCGCAAATTCGTGCCGGCCATCGAATCAGCCGACGTGGTCAAGGGCGTGCGCGGGATCCGTGCGCAGGCCCTCAACTCGGACGGAAGCCTGGTAGACGACTTCGTCATCCGCTCCACCGGCCGGCTCGTTCAGGTTCGCAACGCACCCTCCCCCGGGGCGACGGCTTCCCTCGCCATAGCCGAGCACATCGTTGAGGAAGCCCTCGCGCAAGCGGGGCAGGCATGGCAGACGCGGTGTACGAATCGAGCTCCTAGGGACACGCGGTGCTGAGCTCGACTTCACGGAAGTGCGCTGGCAATCGTGCGAACCAGAATTCCGCGTGACGGACATCGCCCGCCCAGCACGGACTCTTCTGGATCCTGGGCACCCTGACAGGAAGCCGCTGCCTTCCCGACATCGCCACGTGGAGCCGGCTTTGGCGGCACCGGGGGTCGTGGAGGCGAGCATCCCGCCCACGGCAATCGGTTGGTCCCGCTCGCCAGGAAGCGGGACTTACGGGTGAACAGGTGTGGCCGCCTCATTTCCCACCACCGTGGTCCAAAGACGGGCGGTCCATGACGTCACCACGCCGCCGATGACATACGGGTCTGCAGCTGCAAAAGCGCGTGCCGCCTCAAGTGCATTTTCGCCCGTGAAGATCAACAATCCACTGAAGGGTCCGTCACCAATGGCCCCACCCAGCAGAAGCTCGCCCCGTTCGACCGCTTCCCACGCCGCTTTGAGGTGGTCTGGGCGGTATTTTTCGCGGGATTGAAGGTAGCTGTCCCTGTAGTTGTATTCGAGCACGGCGTGCATGGCGTATAAGTCCTTTTCACGATAAGGGTTTCGTTCGTTGTAGAAGCAGGTGCCCATCGGCGACGTCCTGAACGCCAGTGAGTTCCATGTTCCGCTGGACCGCCCCACTTCCCGGAGGGAAGCAGGGCCGTCCATCCTTTAAGGGTTAGCGGGCAGCGGACACAAGGTCGGCTGCTTCGCCGGCCTCCGCCGTCGTAATTGCACCCGCGTGCGGTTCGAAGCGGACGAACATGGCCTTGAACCCGGGCGTGTTCGACACCCGGGCCACGTTTTCCTTGTGGACCAGCGCATTGGCTTCCGGGAAGTACGCAGCCGCGCAGCCCTTCGCCGTCGGGTAGGCCACCAGACGGAACTTTTCGGCCCGCCGGTCCGACCCCTGGAAGGTGCTCACCACATCCACGAGGTCGCGGTCCTTGAAGCCCTGCTCGGCGAGGTCCTCGGGGTGCACCAGGATCACGCGGCGGCCGTCGGAGATCCCGCGGTAGCGGTCGTCCAGGCCGTAGAACGTGGTGTTGTACTGGTCGTGGCTGCGGATGGTCTGCAGCACCAGGTGGCCGGCCGGTGGCGTGAGGTACTCCAGCGGGCTGACCGTGAAGCGGCCGCGGCCGATGTCCGTCGCGAAGGACCTGGTGTCCCGCGGCGGGTTGGGCAGCACAAAGCCGTTCTTGGTCCGCACCCTGGCGTTGAAGTCCTCGAACCCCGGCAGGACGCGCGAGATGTGGTCCCGGACCACGTCGTAGTCCTCGGCCATGGCCTTCCAGTCCACCGGGTGGTCCGGCCCGAACGTGGCCTCGGCCATCCGGGCCACGATGACCGGTTCTGCGAGCAGGTGCTCGGACACCGGCTGCAGCCTGCCCTGGGTGGAGTGGACCACTGACATGGAGTCCTCAACGGACAGGAACTGGGCACCCTTGGGGTGCTTGTCGTCCTTGTCCGTCCGGCCCAGCGTCGGCAGGATCAGCGAGGTCCGGCCGTGCACCACGTGCGACCGGTTCGGTTTCGTGGAGATGTGCACGGTGAGCCCGATCCGCTGCATCCCGGCTTCCAGCGTCTCGGTGTCCGAGCACGCCAGGGAGAAGTTCCCGCCCATGGACACGAACACGTCCACCTCGTCGCGCTCGAACGCCTCCATGGACTCGACGGCGTCATGGCCGTGGTGCCGCGGCGACTCGATGCCGAACTCCTTATCGAGGGCCTCCAGCAGCCACTCCTTCGGCTTCTCCCAGATGCCCATGGTCCGGTCGCCCTGGACATTGGAATGTCCGCGCACCGGGCACGCACCGGCGCCGGGCTTGCCGAAGTTGCCCTGCAGCAGCAGGACGTTGACCATTTCCTTGATGGTGTCCACCGAGTGCGGCTGCTGCGTGACGCCGAGCGCCCAGCAGAAGATGCTGGCCTTGGACTTCACCAGCATGCCGGCCACCGTCTCGATCTGCTCCCGGGACAGGCCGGTGGCCCGCTCCGTCTCCTCCCAGTCGAGCTCCCGGCGGGCTTCGACGTACGCATCAAAGCCGTCGGTCTGCGCGTCAATGAAGGAACGGTCGACGACGGTGCCCGGGTTCTGCTCTTCGGCTTTCAGGAGCAGGTGGCCCAGTGCCTGGAACAGCGCAAGGTCGCCGCCGACCTTGATCTGCAGGTATTCGTCCGCCAGCGGCGTGCCGCCGCCCACCACGCCGGAAAGCGTCTGCGGGTCCCGGAAGTTGAACAGGCCGGCCTCGGGCAGCGGGTTCACGGCCACCACCTTGCCGCCCTTGTCCTTGCATTCCTTCAGCGCGGACAGCATGCGGGGATGGTTGGTGCCCGGGTTCTGGCCCACGACGAAGATCAGCTCGGCGTCGTGGATGTCATCCAGCGATACCGTGCCCTTGCCGATGCCGATGGTCGGGTTCAGAGCGGAACCGGAGGACTCGTGGCACATGTTGGAGCAGTCCGGCAGGTTGTTGGTGCCCAGCGAGCGGGCGAACAGCTGGTACATGAACGCCGTCTCGTTGGCCGTGCGGCCCGAGGTGTAGAAAACGCAGCGGTCAGGCGTGCTGGCCCGGATGTGCTCTCCGATCAGTTCGAAGGCATCAGCCCAGGAGATCGGCGAGTAGTGCGTCTCCCCCTCCCTGATGACCACCGGTTCGCTTAGCCGGCCCTGGTTTCCCAGCCAGTACTCGGTCTTTTCGGACAGCTCAGCGATGGAGTGCTTGGCCCAGAAGTCCGCGCCCACGGTCCGCAGGGTGTTTTCCTCGGCCACGGCCTTGGCACCGTTCTCGCAGAACTCGGCGGCCTTGCGCTTCTTGTCCGACTCCGGCCACGCGCAGCCGGGGCAGTCAAAGCCACCGCGCTGGTTCAGCCGCAGCAGCGACTGCGCCGTGCGGGTCACCCCGGCCTGCGCCACGGCACGCTCCAGCGCCACCATCACGGCCTTGACGCCGGCGGCTTCGGTCTTGGGCTTGTGGACTTCGAGCTCGTCCTCGTTGATGTCCGCGACGGGGGCGGGCTGCTTCCCGAACTTCATTGTTCCAACTTCCTTACCGGCTGCTTTCGTGCCTGTTTTGACCGCCACGAAGGCGCGCCAGGCATTCCTGGCGCGCCTTTAGGTGTGGCAATCTTGTCGATCTTCTTACTGTGCCATCTTTTACTGGGGGACTTTGGCGAGGGTTTCGCGTTCGGCGGCGATGGTGGTGTTCTCGCCGTGTCCGGTCCTGACGATCGTCTCTGCCGGGAGGGTGAGGAGCCGTTCGCGGATGGAGGTCAGGATGGTGGGGTAGTCGCTGTAGGAACGGCCGGTCGCGCCGGGTCCGCCGTTGAACAGGGTGTCGCCGGTGAACACGGTGTTTTCGGTTTCGAGGTGGAAGCAGGTGGAGCCGGGTGAGTGGCCGGGGGTGTGGATCGCCTTCAGTGCTGCGCCGGCGACCGGGAACTCGTCCCCGTCCTTGATTTCCTTATCGGGGGTGGTGCCGGGGTAGACCTGTTCCCAGAGGACCTGGTCCTCCGGGTTCAGCCAGACCGGCGCGCCGACAGCCTGGGCGAGTTCGCGGGCGGCGCCGATGTGGTCGTTGTGCGCGTGCGTGAGCAGGACCGCCAGGACCTTCCGGCCGGCCACGGCGTTGATGATCGCGGCGGCGTCGTGCGGGGAATCAATGACCACGCACTCCTCCTCGTTGCCCACGATCCAGACGTTGTTGTCCACATCCCACGTCCCGCCGTCCAGCGAAAACGTGCCGGAGGTGACCAGGTTCTCGATCCTGACGCTCATGCGGATGCTCCTGCGGTTGCGGTTCCGGTTGCGGCTGCGGTGGGCTGGGTGGCGGGCTGGATTTCGACGACGGAGCGCAGGACCTTGCCTTCGTGCATTTTCTCGAACGCTTCCTCGACCTGGTCGATCGTGATCCGTTCGGACACGAACGCGTCCAGGTCCAGGTTCCCCTGTTTGTAGTGGGAGACGAGCATGGGGAAGTCCCGGGAGGGCAGGCAGTCCCCGTACCAGGACGACTTCAGCGACCCGCCCCGCCCAAACACATCCAGCAGCGGCAGCTCGAGCTGCATCTCCGGCGTCGGGACCCCGACCAGGACCACCCGGCCGGCCAGGTCCCGGGCGTAGAACGCCTGCCTGTACGTTTCCGGCCGGCCCACGGCCTCGATCACCACATCCGCGCCATTCCCGCCCGTCAGTGCCCGGATCGCCTCCACGGGGTCAGTGGCACGCGAGTTGACCCCGTGCGTCGCGCCCAAAGACTTCGCCATCTCGATCTTGTTCTCATCGATGTCCACGGCGATGATCGTCGTCGCCCCGGCGAGCTTCGCGCCGGCGATCGCGGCCATGCCCACGCCGCCGCAGCCGATCACGGC
Source organism: Arthrobacter sp. NPDC057013 (assembly GCF_042674585.1). Taxonomy (NCBI): domain Bacteria; kingdom Bacillati; phylum Actinomycetota; class Actinomycetes; order Micrococcales; family Micrococcaceae; genus Arthrobacter; species Arthrobacter sp. NPDC057013. The sequence continues at coordinate 194,194 of NZ_JBHUSE010000007.1, read as the reverse complement.
CACCGACTCCCCGCGCTTGACCTCACCGGTATTGATCGCCGCCCCGATCCCGGCCATCACACCACACCCCAGCAACCCGACGGCGGCCGGATCGGCGTCCTCGTCAACCTTGGTGCACTGCCCGGCAGCGACGAGGGTCTTCTCCGCGAACGCCCCGATCCCCAGCGCCGGTGACAGCTCGGTACCGTCCTCCAGGGTCATCTTCTGGGTGGCGTTGGCCGTGTTGAAGCAGTACTGCGGCTGGCCCTTCGCGCACGCCCGGCACTGCCCGCACACCGCACGCCAGTTCAGGATCACCCGGTCGCCCGGAGCCACCTCGGTCACACCCTCACCCACCGCGGACACCACACCCGTGGCCTCATGGCCCAGCAGATACGGGAAGTCATCACCAATACCGCCCAGCTTGTAATGCAGGTCCGTATGGCACACCCCGCACGTCAGAACATCAACCAAAGCCTCGCCCGGACCCGGATCCGGCACCAGAATCGTCTCCACCGACACCGGAGCATCCTTAGCCCTGACAACAACTGCCTTCACTTTATGAACCATGAGGTCACATTCCTTTCCTGAGCCCGGGGCCCTATGGCTGTGGCACTTCAGCCCAATCTAACCGACTTGCTGCGGTTCGAAATCCCCGTCCCGAGGACCGGACATTCCATTCGCCGTGCTGCTGGCGTCGAGGTGGGCGGGCGGCTCCTGCGCAGGCACCGGAGCCTGGCCCGGGATGGGAGCCGGTGCGGCGTGCTCGGCGAGGACCCCCGTCTGGTGCCTGATCTTGAGGCGGTAGAGCAGCGCACCGCCGCCGGTAACGGCGGCGACGAACAGGACCCCGCCCCACTGCAGGTACCACTCGAACGGCGGCACCGAGTTGTAGATCTCGGGGCGCGGCCAGATCAGGTTCAGCGTCATGGCGCCGCCCCACAGGACCGCCAGGATGTTCACGGGCAGTCCCCACTTGCCCATGCTGAAGCCGGTCTCGGAGCGGTCTTCGGCGCCCGGCCACCTCTTCGCCAGACGCTTGCGCAGCATGGGGACGGTCACCAGCAGGTAGGACAGGTAGATCAGGACGATGCTGATGCTGGACAGAATGGTGAAGATCGCGGGCTGCGTGATGTTGACGAGCAGCGGGATGACGGCCAGGACGCCGATCACGATGGCCGCAACGGTGGGGGTCTTGCGGACCGGGTCCACCTTGCTGAGCTGCCGGCTGAACGGCAGATTGTTGTCCCGGGCCATGGCGAACATCATCCGGATGGCGGCGGCGTGGACGGCCAGGGTGCAGACCACGACGGCAACCACGATGCACACGAGGAACGCCTTGCCGAAGGGGCCGCCCAGGACGGAGAGCACAATGTGCTGCAGGCCGCCGTCGGCAGCTCCGATCTTGGGGTCGGTGAGGTCCGGCGCGGCCAGGATGCCGAAGAGCAGGATCAGCCCGCCCAGCAGGAAGGACGCGGTGACGGCGCGCAGGATGGCCTTCGGGGCGGTGCGCTTCGGGTCCTTGGTTTCCTCGCCGAGGGAGCTGGCGGTGTCGAAGCCGTACATGACGTAGCCGGAGGCCATGGCGCCGATGAGGAAGACGCCGAAGAAGCCGAGGTCGTGGCCCTCGCCGAAGCCGGCGGTGTCGAAGAAGACCTCGGGTCCCCGCGCCACGTGCCAGGCCAGCGCGAGGATGAGCAGCACGGCCGCGATCAGTTCGACGAACACGCCGATGCTGTTGATCCTGGTCATGAGCTTCACGCCGAACGCGTTGATGAGGGTGGAGATCGTGATCATGATGGTGGCGAGCAGAACTCCGTTAAGGGCGAAGTCGTAGGTGCCGGTGCCGTCGCCGACGATCTGGAATCCGGACCACAGCTGCGGCAGGGTGATCTGCAGTGCCAGCGCCACGGACCCCAGCGCCATGATCGAGGACAGCAGCAGCAGCCAGCCGGCGAGCCAGGCCGAGGTCCCGGAGGCGAGGCGCTTGGCCCAGTTGTAGACCGAGCCGGCCACGGGGTAGCGGCCTGCCAGTTCGGCAAAGCACAGCGCCACCATGAGCTGGCCGACGAAAACGATGGGCCAGGACCACGCGTATGCGGGGCCGGCCATGGAGAAACCAAAGTAGAACAGTTGAAAAACGCCGGTGAGGATGGAGATGTAGCTGACGCCGGCTGCGAAGCTGGCGAACTTGCCAATGCTTCGGTCCAGGGTCTGGGCATAGCCGAACTCGTCCATGCCGCTTGAATCAGTACTCTTGCTGGGTTCCAACATCTGAACTCCTAAGTCAGAAAAGCACGATGGTGATAACCCGCGGCCGCCTTTGGACGCGGGTAACACTACACGCACGTGAAATCGCACGCACGTATATTGACGGCCGGGCCCCGCGCTGCAGCGCCCGGCCGTCTCCCCCCAAAGTTGTTGCCTAGCCGGCTGAGCCGAACCAGCCGCTGGGCGCGGGGGCAACGTTCTGCCAGATGTGCTTGGCTTCGCGGTACTCGGACAGGCCCGCCTGGCCGAGTTCACGGCCGATCCCGGACTTCCCGAAACCGCCCCATTCCGCCTGCGGCACGTAAGGGTGGTAGTCGTTGATCCACACCGTGCCGTGCCGCAGGGCGCCCGCGACCCGCTGCGCTTTGGACGCGTCCGACGTCCACACCGCGCCTGCCAGGCCGTACTCGGTGTCGTTCGCGATCGCGATGGCCTCGGCCTCGGTCCGGAACGTCTCGACCGTCAGCACCGGGCCGAACGATTCCTCCTGCAGCACGCTCATGCCGGACCGGCAGTTGCCAAGCACGGTGGGAGGGTAGAAGAAACCGTCCGCGAGCGGTCCCTCGTCGGGAATGTAGCCACCGCACAACAGCTCTGCGCCCTCCGCGATCCCGGCCTGGACGTAGGCGTGGACCTGCTCCCGGTGCTTTGCTGAGATGAGCGGCCCCGTCTCGGCGTCGGGATCGAACGGCCCGCCCATCCGGATCGTCTTCGCCCGCCGGACCACCTCCGCCACGAAGCGTTCGGCGATGGTCTCCTCGACGACGAGCCGTGCCCCTGCCGAGCAGACCTGGCCCGAATGCAGGAACACCGCTGTCAGCGCGTTGTCAACGGCGGCGTCCCAGTCCGCGTCCGCGAAGACGACGTTCGGGTTCTTCCCGCCAAGCTCGAATGCCACCCGCTTCACCGTTTCGGCGGCTGCGGCCATGATCGTCTGACCCGTGGCCAGGCTTCCGGTGAGCGAGACGAGGTCGACGCGCGGGTCGGAGCTGAGCGGTCCGCCCACCTTCGACCCGGACCCGGTGACCAGGTTCGCGACGCCGGCGGGCACGCCGGCCTCGGCGAGGGTCTCCATCAGCAGGATCGCGGTGGACGGCGTGAGCTCGCTGGGCTTGAGCACGAACGAGTTCCCCGTGACCAGTGCCGGCGCGACCTTCCATGCCGCCTGCAGCAGCGGGTAGTTCCACGGCGCGATCAGCGCGCAGACCCCGAGCGGTTCGTACATCACCCGGCTGATCGCGTCCGCGCGGCCGGTGTCGATGACCCGGCCCGCGTCCAGCCCGGCGATCTTGCCGTAGTACCGGAAGCACGCGGCGATATCGTCCATGTCGTACTCCGCCTCCACGAGCCGCTTGCCCGTGTCCAGCGCCTCCGCTCTGGCGTACGCGGCTTTGTCCCGTTCGAGCAGATCGGCCACGCGGAGCATGACCGCACCGCGCTCGATGTCCGTCAGCCGCCGCCACGGGCCGTCGTCGAACGCGGCCCGCGCACTGGCGATCGCCCGCTCCGCGTCCTCCGCCGTCGACTTGGCGACCACAGCCACCTCCCGCCCGTCCGCCGGGCACCGCACAACGGTAGTTCCGCCGTCGGACGGCTGCTGCCAACCGCCGTCGATGTAGAGGCCGCGGGCGAGCTCAAGCTTGGTATCGATTGTCACGCTCATGCCCTTAGCCCTTCGCTGCCACGGCGGTTGCTGCCGGCGCGGTTCCGCCGCGTTCCAGCGGGCTCACCCCGTGACGGTAGAACTCGGCGTGCTGGGGCGCGAGCGGGGCCTTGCCGGCGATCAGGTCGGCGGCTTTCTCGGCGAGCATCATCACCGGGGCGTAGATGTTGCCGTTGGTGACGTAGGGCATGGCCGAGGCGTCCACCACGCGGAGGCCGCTGGTGCCGTGCACCGTCATGTCCAGCGGGTTCACCACGGCCATGGGATCGGAGTCCGGGCCCATCTTCGCGGTGCAGGACGGGTGGAGCGCCGTCTCGGCGTCGCGGGCCACCCAGTCGAGGATCTCCGCGTCGGTCTGCACGGCGCGGCCGGGGGAAAGCTCTCCGCCGTTGAAGGGCCCCATGGCGGACTGGCCGAGGATGTCGCGGGCGACGTGGATCGCCTCGACCCACTCGCGGCGGTCCTGGTCGGTGGAGAGGTAGTTGAACAGCATGGACGGGTGCACCGTGGGATCGGTGGACTTGATCTTCAGGCTGCCGCGGGCGTCGGAGTACATGGGCCCGATGTGCACCTGGTAGCCGTGCTTGGCGTCCGCCTTCTGGCCGTCGTAACGCACGGCCACCGGGAGGAAGTGGAACATCAGGTTGGGGTAGTCCACATCCTCGTTGGAGCGGACGAAGCCGCCGCCCTCGAAGTGGTTGGTGGCCGCGGGGCCCTTCCGTCCCAGCATCCACTGCAGCCCGATCAGCGGGTAGCGCCAGAGGTCCAGGGCCGGCTGCATGGAGACCGGCTGGGTGCAGGCGTGCTGGATGTAGACCTCGAGGTGGTCCTGGAGGTTTTCGCCGACGCCGGGCAGGTTGGCCACGGAGTTGATGCCCAGCGAGTTCAGGTGGGCTGCGTTGCCCACGCCGGAGAGCTGCAGCAGCTGTGGGGTGTTGATGGCGCCGCCGGCCAGGATCACTTCACCCGCGCTCACCTGGTGGGTCTTGCCATTGCGGCGGTAGGTGACGCCGGTGGCGACGTTGCCCTTGAAGTTGACCTTGGTGACGAGGGCGCGGGTCAGGACGGTCAGGTTCTTCCGGCCGAACTCCGGCCGCAGGTAGGCGCGGGAGGCGGAGAGCCGCTGGCCCTTGTGGACGTTGCGGTCGAATGCGGCAAAGCCCTCCTGGCGGTAGCCGTTGACGTCGTCGGTCAGGGGGTAGCCCGCTTCCTGGGCGGCGGCGAAGAAGGCCTGGAACAGCGGGTTGGTGGCGGGGCCGCGCTCCAGCACCAGCGGGCCGGAGTGTCCCCGCAGTTCATCGTCGGGGTCGGCGGCCAGCGCGTTTTCCATCCGGTTGAAGTACGGCAGGCAGTGCGCGAAGTCCCAGGTCTCCATGCCGGCGTCGGCGCCCCAGCGCTCGTAGTCGAGCGGGTTGCCGCGCTGGAAGATCATGCCGTTGATGGAGCTCGAGCCGCCCAGGACCTTGCCCCGGGCGTGCGCCACGCGCCGGCCGCCCATGTAGGGCTCGGGATCGGACTCGTAGCGCCAGTCGTAGAACGGATTGCCGCTGGGGAAGGTCAGCGCCGCGGGCATCTGGATGAAAAGGTCCCAGGGGTAGTCGCTCCGCCCGGCCTCCAGGACCAGGACGCTGCTCTGGCCTCCGTCGCTCAGGCGGTTGGCGAGCACGGAGCCCGCGCTTCCGCCGCCCACGATGACGTAGTCGTAATTGGTCTGTGTCATGCAAAATCTCCTTCTACCTGGTGCAGATCACCTGCCGGGAGCGGATTGTCCTTCGTCCGGACGCTGGCGGTGGGGGGTCTAACGAGATGGTCAGGGAGTGCGGCTGATGGTGTTTTCCCTGAGCCGCAGTCCGGAAGCCGCCGATGAAACGCCGTTATTTCCGCGGGACCCCGCTTGTGTGGTGTAGGTCATACACAAGCAGATTAGTGCAGATTGAACGAGCGTTCAAGGTTAAAACTGAACCGATGTTCAAGATTTTTTGGGCACGCGTCTGCCCGGCCCGCGAAGGCCTTGTCTAAGCTAGGGGTTGTGCCGCTGCGCCTTGTAACCGCTAGCCGGCGAAGGCGATCTCCTCCGTGCGGGCGAGGCTCCGCTGGATGGATGCCTCGTCGACGCCGAGGAGGGACGTGAGCCACATGCCGTTCTGCACCACGACGATGTCGGCGGCCCGCTCCTTGCATTCAGCGGCGGAAAGCTCGGGTTTGGCATTTCCGATCAGCGCCGCAAGCCCATCCAGATACCGGTCAAATGCCGCGGCATTGATCAGCGCAAAGTCTTGATGGGCCTGCGCGAGCGCCCACAGGTGGAGGCGCAGGGACAGGTGCTGCGTGGTCAGCAGTTCCGGGTCCGCAACGCGCCGGAGGGCTTTTTGGAGCTGTTCGTCCGGGGTCGATGCCGGGTCGGGCGCCACCAGCTCGAGGTCGCGCTCGTCAATCCGGTGCAGCGCCGCCCGGATCAGGCTCGACTTGTCTTCGTAGTAGTAGTTGACAAGCCCCAGGGCTACCCCGGCTTCGCGGGCCACGGCGCGCATGCTCACACCCGAGATGCCATGGCGGGACAGCAGGTCCAGCGCCGCCTCGAGAATGCGCGCTTGCCTGTCAACCTGTTCGCCGGATTTCACGGTGCCTGTATCCACTGGGCCAGACTATGGCGAAACCCGCTACGGTGCATCTGCTGTCCGTGCGGCGGGCGATTTCTGGTCAGGGGCCCGGTGCGTGCCTGGAGGTGCGGCCTTGAAGGTCACGCGGGCGTCCAGGCCCCGGGCTCCTGTCCTGGCTTCGAGGGACGCCGCCGCGCCGCTGGCCTCGGCGAGCTGCTGGACGATCGCCAGGCCCAGACCGCTGCCCTCGGACGTTGACTGCCCGCGCCAAAAGCGGTTGAAGGCCCGGTGCCGGTCCTCCGCGGAAAGCCCCGGACCGTCGTCGAGCACGTGCAGCTCATAGCCTCCCGAGGCGCCATCCGGCCGCACCACCAGGCGGATCTCCGAGTCCTGGGGGGCCACCGCCAGGGCGTTGTCGATGAGGTTGTCGATGATCTGTTCCGCCGCGCCCGGCATTGCCGTTACCCTGGCCTCCGGAACCGCGTCCAGCACCGTCCGCACCCCGCTTTCCTCGGCAAGCGCCTCCCACTGTTCCACGCGGTTCCTGGCGATCTCGCTGAGGTCCACGTCCTCCCGGTCCATCTGCCGGCTGTCCGCCCGGCTCAGGAGGAGCAGGCCGTCAATGATCCGCTGCAGCCGGTACGTCTCCTCGAGTGAGTCGGCCACCATGACGCGCGCGCCGTCGGGATCGTTGCCCACGGCGTCCACGGCGTTCTCCAGGCGCAGCCGCAGCCCTGTCAGCGGGGTGCGCAGCTGGTGGGAGGCATCGCTGGCAAATCCGCGCTGCTGCTGCAGCAGGTGCTCCAGCCGGTCGGCCATCTGGTTGAAGGACCGGGCCAGGGTGCGCAGCTCCGGCGGCCCCTGCTCCTCCTCGGTGCGGGTGGCGAGGTTGCCTTCCGCCAGCAGCTCCGTGGCCTTTTGCAGCCGCTTGATGCGCCGGGTCACGGCGCCGGCCATCAGGTAGGCCAGCAGCCCGGCGAGCAGCACGGTGGTGCCGGCTACCGCCCACATCACCTTGAGCTGGCCGGACACGCGGTCGTCCACCACGGAGGCCGGGTAGGTCAGGCGCACTGCGCCGGTGATATTTTCGCCGCTGAGCACGGGAACCGTGACGTACACGAGGTCGAATCCCAAGGTGTCCGAGTGGCGCTGGCCGGACGTGATTTGGCCGGCGAGCGCGGCGGAAATCTCGGGGCGCGAAAGGTACGAGGCCCCGGTAGCCGACTGGTCGTCGTCGGACGTTGCCACCGCTGTGCCGGCGCGGTCCACCACCACCACGCGGGCCCCGCTGGCGCGGCCGTAATCGCGGACGGCAGCGGCCACCGTCCCGGGTGCCGGACCGCCCGTCTCCAGCAGCTGCCGGGTCCGCCCGCTGAGCAGGAAGGCATCACGTTCCAGCGAGGTGGCCAGCCGGTCGCGTTCCACCCGGACGAGGTAGCTGCCCAGTGGAATGTCCTGCACCAGCACCACCAGGAGCGTGATGGCCATGAACGCGCCAATCAGCCGCCACCTCACCCGGGCACGTCCAGCCTGAACCCGACGCCGCGCACCGCCTCGATCCAGCGGGGGTCACCGAGCTTCTTCCGGATTGCGGCCACGTGCGCGTCCAAGGTCTTGGTGGTTCCGTACCAGGTGCCGTCCCACACGGCGCGCAGGATGTCGCCGCGCTGGCAGACGGCACCGGGGTCCTCGGCCAGGTAGTACAGGAGCTCGAATTCCTTGGCGGTGAGGTGGATTTCGGTGCCGTCCACCAGGACCCGCCGGGAGCGCTGGTCGATGCTGAGTGTGCCGATCACGCGGGTGCCGTCGGCCGGCGGTGCGGTCTCGGACTGCGGGTCGGCCGTGCGGCGGGCCACGGCACGGATCCGGGCGATGAGTTCGCGCATGCCGAACGGCTTCACCAGGTAATCGTCCGCACCAAGCTCCAGGGCCAGCACCCGGTCAATCTCCTCGTCACGGGCACTGACGACGATGATCGGCGTCATGGTCAGCGAGCGGATGGACCGGCAGACGTCCGTGCCGTCCATGTCCGGCAGCCCCAGGTCAAGGAGCACGAAGTCAGGGCTGGAGGACCGGACCTCGGCGAGCGCCCCTGCCCCGTCGGCGACGTGCCGGGCCTGGAAGCCGGCCCTGGTCAGGCCCTCCAGCACGCCGGCGGCCACGGATTCGTCGTCTTCAACCACCAGGATCTGCATATCCGATTATCTTCCGGCCGGAACGGTGCCGCGGCGGATAGCCACGGCCTGACCAGCCTACTTCTCAGAACTTTGACAATTCTTGGACCCCCGAGGGCCCCAACCACCCCCAAACGCGCTCTCAACTCCTGCAGGAAAAACCCGCACCCTCTCTCACCGGTCGAGAGAGGATCAGCCAAAACGCTGCAGCAACCGATAGAGCGTCGGGTGAAACCCTGCGAAAAGTGAGAGAGCGATGACCGGGTATCCACGCAGGCCCAACCCCCTGGGCTTGTTGCAGGTGTGGCGTGACAAGTCTGTAGAGACAGGAGTTAATAGAGGCATGTCTTCAACCCCTGAGCCGCGCCGCGCCGTCGTGATCGAGGATGACCCGGACATCCGGGGATTGCTGGTCCGGGTGCTGGGCAAGCAGGGCTTCGAAGTCACCGAGGCCGGCGCCGGCTTGCCGGGCATCGAGGCGGTGCGGAACACCAAGGCGGACCTGGTCACGCTGGACCTGAACCTTCCCGATCTGGACGGGCTGGAGGTCTGCAAGCGGCTGCGGGAGTTCTCGGACGCGTTCATCATCATGCTGACGGCCAGGGTGGACGAGCTGGACAAGCTCACCGGCCTGGACAACGGGGCGGACGACTACATCAACAAGCCGTTCAGCCCCCGTGAGTTCCAGTCCCGGATCAATGCGCTGTTCCGCCGCTCCCGCACCCCCGCCGCCGACGAGGCCGCCCAGAACGACCTCCGCCGCGCCGCCGAGGTCCAGCAGAGCCTGCTCCCCCGCGAGGAGGTCCGGCTGGACGGCTATGAGGTGGCTGGCGTGTTCCGCCCCTCCCGCAGCGTGGGCGGCGACTTCTACGACTGGTACCAGACACCCGACGGGCTGCACCTCACCTTCGCCGATGCCATGGGCAAGGGCATGGGCGCCGCCCTCATCGCGGCCACCGCAAGGGCGGTGATGCGCTCGGTCCGCCACGAGCCGGACCTCGGCAGTGCCTTCAGCCTGGCCAGCCGCTCGATCGCGTCGGACCTGGACATTTCCGGGTCATTCGTCACGCTCTTCCACGCGCGGCTGCACGCCCGCTCCGGCACGGTCAGCTACGTCGACGCCGGCCACGGCCTGGCGATCCACGTTCAGGCCGACGGCGGTGCGCAGCGGCTTCCGTCCGCCGGCCCGCCCGTCGGGGCATGGGGGGACGTCGGCTGGACCGAAGCGGACCTGCAGCTTGGCGCCGGCGATTGGCTCGTCGTCGTGAGCGACGGCGTCCTCGACGTGTTCGGCTCCGTCGAGGAGTTCACCGATGCCGTCCGCCGGTCGACGCACGGGCAGCCCACCGCGGAGGCGGCCTGCGCCGCCCTGCTCCAACTGGCCCCGGCCGAGACCGCGGAGGACGACGTCACCGCGGTCGTCGTGCGGCGCCTGGCGCTGACACGGGCGGCGGCCGGGGCGGCCGCGGCAGCCGGACCGGCGGCGGCCGGAACGGCTGCGGAGTGACGCGTTTCTGGACCCGTGTGGTTATCCTCCTGACGGTGCTCCTGGGGATCAACTACATCGCCTGGCGCTGGCTGGCCTCGCTGAACTGGGAAGCCTGGTGGATTGCCGTTCCGCTCGTGGCCGCGGAAACCTACAGCCTCATCGACGTCATGCTGTTCGGCATGACCCTGTGGCGCCTGAAAATCCGCAAGGCCGCGCCGCTTCCTCCCGCCGGGGCCACCGTGGACGTCTTCATCACCACATACAACGAGCCGCTGGACCTCGTGATGACCACGGCCCTCGCGGCGAAGCGCATCCGGCACCCGCACAGCACCTGGATCCTCGATGACGGCGCCCGCCCCGAGATGCGCCGCCTCGCCGAGGAGCACGGGCTGGGGTACGTCACCCGCAGCGCGGACTGGAAGAACATGCCCCGCCACGCGAAGGCCGGCAACCTCAACAACGCCCTCATGGTCACCGAGGGCGAGTTCCTGCTGATCCTCGACGCCGACCAGATCCCCGAGCCGGACATCCTCGACAAGACGCTGGGCTACTTCACCAACCCCAGGGTTGCGCTGGTGCAGACGCCCCAGTACTTCAGCAACGTCCCCGCCTCCGATCCCCTGGGCAGCCAGGCGCCGCTGTTCTACGGCCCCATCCAGCAGGGCAAGGACGGCTGGAACGCGGCCTTCTTCTGCGGCTCCAACGCCATCCTCCGCCGCGAGGCCCTCATGCAACTGGGCCTGGTGGGGTACGTCAAGGAGACGGAAAAGAGCATCCGCCGCGCCCTGGCGGCCTCCCAGTCGGCCATCCGCAAGGCACGGAAATCGGCCGATTCGGACAATCTCCTCGTGGCGCAGATGCTCGATGAGGTGGAGGCCGCAACCGCCGAAGCGCGGCGCAGGCTCGACGACGGCGAGTCCCTGAGCGAGATCACCTACCGGGTGCGCCGGAAGGTGGACCAGGCAGTCCAGGCCCTGGTCCAGGCCGATGTGTCCGCGCTGCAGGCGGACCTCGAGGAAATCGCCGCCATGGAACTGGCGCACGTGGGCGACTCCGGCGTCCCCGTGGTGGCCGACGACGCCGTGCAGCGCATGTCCGCCCGGGACTGGTCCCCGCTGGGTGCCATCGAATCGGTGCAGGCCGTGCTGGACGCCCTCTCCGTGGAGCGTACGGGCGAAGCCCAGCCCGTCATGCCGCTGGCCACCATCTCCGTGACCGAGGACATGGCCACCGCCATGCGCATCCACGGCATGGGCTGGGAGAGCGTCTACCACCACGAGATCCTCGCGTACGGCCTCGCCCCGGAGGACCTCGCCACCATGCTGACCCAGCGGCTGCGCTGGGCCCAGGGCACCATCCAGGTGATGCTCCGGGAAAACCCGCTGGTGCAGCGCGGCCTGAAACTGGGCCAGCGGCTCATGTACTTCGCCACCATGTGGACCTACCTCAGTGGCTTCGCCGCGGTGATCTACTTTGCCGCCCCCATCGTCTACCTGCTGCTCGGGATCCTGCCGGTCACCAGCCTCAGCGCCGACTTCTTCGTTCGGTTCATTCCGTTCATGGTGGTCAATCAGCTGCTGTTTGCCATCGCCGGCCGCGGCATCCCCACCTGGCGCGGGCAGCAGTACAGCCTTGCGCTGTTCCCCACGTGGATCAAGGCATGTACGACGGCGGCCCGGAACGTCTGGTTCGGACGGCCCCTGGGGTTCGCCGTCACCCCCAAGGACCGCCAGACCGGCGGGCCCAGCTGGAGCCTGATCCGGCCGCAGATTGTGGTGTCCGTGTTGCTGGCCATCTCCTCGGCGGTGGGCATCGCGCGCCTTGCCGCTGGCATGTCCGAACCGATCGGTACGCTGGTCAACGTGGCCTGGGTGGTGTTCGACCTCGTGGTCATGAGCATCCTGGTCCGGGCGGTGCTGTACGAGGGTTTTGAGCCGCGGGGTCTTGGAGTAGAGGGTTCCGGGCCGGAGGTCCTTCCGGGCCAGGCAGTGTTCGAAGACGAGGGTTTGATCGAAGAGAGGAACTCGGATGGATCTTAGTTACGAGGTCAAAGATTCGTACGCCGAAATCAAGGCCGCCGGCCGCCTGAACATGGTTTCCGCGCCCAAGCTGAGGGAGTTCGTGGCGGACGTTGTCGCCTCGGGATCCAGCCGGATCGTGGTGAACCTGGAGGACACCGCCTTTATGGATTCGTCGGGACTCGGAGCCCTCATCGGCTGCCTGAAGGCGGCCCGGCAGGCAGGCGGCGACCTCCGCATCGCCGCCGTCCAGCCGCAGGTGAAGATGGTTCTGGAGCTGACCAGCATGGACCGCGTGCTGACGTCCTATGCCACCGCTGACGAGGCGTTCGGCAATGACTGACGTCCTGGCCCGCCGGAGCTTCCGGAGTGTGGCCACCCCGGAGTCCGTCGACGCCGTGCACGGCCAGCTGGACGACCTTTGGGAGGATGCCCCGTTCGTGCCCGACATGGACCGGATGACCTTCGCCACTGCCGTGATCGAGGCCGCCGCCAACGTGGTCCAGCATGCGAAGCCGGAGTCAGCGGACCCGGTGGAACTCGGCGTGGAAATCTGCATCCGGCAGTCGAGCCTGCGGGCCAAGGTCAGCGCCTTTGGCGCCGCCAGCCCGGCCATCGACGACGATCCCGCCATGCCGGGCGAGGATGCCGAGTCGGGCCGCGGGCTGGCTTTGATCCGCGCGCTGGTCACCACCGTGACGTTCACCCGGCAGGACGGGACGAATACATGGATCCTGGACAGGGATCCCATCGGTTCCTGACCGCCAAGTTCCTGACAGCGCCACAGCAGAGGGATCCACGGCGACATCACCGGCGCCGTCGTCATTGCAGTCCAGCACGTCCGCCCTGCGGTTTGGGGTGGGCACCCCCGGCTGGCCGCTGGCTTCGGCGGAGCTGGACGAGGTGGCCACCCTGGCCGACCGACTGGCGGATCAACAGCAGCGCGGCCGCGGCGGACGCCCTGCGCGGCGCCCTGGCCGCCCGCCGCGGCTAGCCGGGGAAGCGCCGTCAGGTGGGGATGACGCGGAACAGGAACCGGGTCCGGACCATGACCCACAGCAGCATCAGGATCACCGCGTAGGCGGCGGTGTTGAACAGCACCCGGCCCTCCTGCAGGGCCGGGATGTTGGCGATCACGGCGATCAGGGCAACGTGGATGATGAAGACGTACAGCGTGGCCCGGCCCAGCGGGATCAGGAACCAGCCCAGGGCCCGGTGGACCGGCTTCCAGTACGCCGTCAGCAGCGCGTAGGCGGCCACCACCAGCACCAGGACGTTCAGCAGCCGCCCCACGCCGAGGTAGGTCCGGCCGAAGTAGGCGTCATACAGCGCCCGGTAGGTGGTATCCGGCAGGATGGCCACGCGGACGTCGTAGCTGTTGGCAACATAGGGGTTGCCCCAGGCCAGGAACGCGAGTGCCGCGGCCACTACGGTGCACGCCGCCACCACCCACGCATGGGCGGCCAGCCAGCCGATGATCCGGCGCCGGTGGTAGCCGGCCACCATGCCAACGATGAACAGCACCTGCCACACCAGCAGCGGAAAGGAATCCTCGAATTCGGACGGCAGCAGCCGGATCCGGAAGATCGCCCCGGCCGCGTACAGCGCCGTGGTGGCGGCCAGCACCCACAGCACCTTTCCGCGCGACAGGGCCCACAGGACCAGTGGGCTGGCCAGGAGCAGGATCACATACAGGCCCATCACATTGAACTGCCAGGGGCCGAACTGCAGCAGCAGGATGCCGGGAATGACTTCCGGCGCCACCGGGAAGTGCAGCAGCGAATCCATTCCGGCGTACAGGTCGTAGGAGCGGCCCGCTCCGCCGCGTCCGGCCGCCCCCGTGCCCTGGTCCACGAACGACGTCAGGGTGTCCGCGTTGACTGAGGGAACCAGGGAGATCAGGAAGACCCCGATCAGCACCGTGAGCGCGGTGGCATAGAGCTTGCCGGCGCGCCTGGTGGTGTGGTCAACCACGTCACCGAAGCCGTCCCTCACCCGCGGACCGAAAACCATGCCCAGCACCAGCCCCGAGAAGAGCACAAAGAGCTCCGCGCCGGACACGAAACCCACCGCTTCCTGGGTGAACAGCTGGAACAGCGAGGTAATGCCCACATGGTTGACCACCACGAACACAATGGCGAGGCCGCGCAGGAAGTCCACCCGGGAATCACGCGGGGAAGGATCGCCGTACGCCCAGCCCGCCGCCCGGGGCAGGAAGCGGGGAAGCAGCCAGAGGAGGATTACGACGGCGGCCAGGGCACCCGCCGTCGTCCACGCACCGATGCCGCCGAGCACTTTCCCCACGCCCCCTGATTCGTCGCCGGCAAGCCCGGCGCGGGCCGTCACCGGCCCGGTCACGAGGGCTGAGTCCGCCAGCCGCGCGCCGGCGGCCGTGGCGATGCCGGGCTGTCCGGTCAGCCGCCAGTCGATCGCTGCCACCCCGGTGTCCCTGGTGCTGGTCCGCTCGTCCCAGACAACGGCGCCGATCTTCCCGAACCGTGCTGTCGAGGCGGCGTCAAGCACCTGGTTCCACCAGGCCAGCTTGATCTCCGACTCAGCCGGGCCGCCCGCGGTGGAGCTGAAGAATGCGGCCGTCTGCAGCATCAGCGGCTTGCTGCGGCCCTGCACGTAGTCCGCGTAAAAGTCACCGTATCCGCCGCCGCTGCCTGTCAGCATGCCGGCCAGCTCGCCGTCGGGCGGAAGTGTGTTCACGGCGGAGGCCCCGCCGGTGTCGTCGTGGTATGCGCCCAGGCCGGCCCATTCCACGGCGTGGTCGCCCGGGTAGTACGGGGAATAGGCGTCATCGGCGCCGTCCCAGCGTCCGTCCCCGTTGGTGTCCAGCAGCCTGAAGCCGGCCGACCCCTGGACGGGGGCGTTGCGGTTCCGCTGGAACGGATAGTCGCGGCCCAGGAACGGCTGCCACACCATGACGGTTCCCGCGTCGTCCTGGGACTTGAAGGCTGCGGCTACAGCCCGGAACGCGTTCCGGTAGGCCTCCGGCTGCTGGCCCCAGGAGACCCAGCTGGTGTTCATGTCCGGCGCGAACCTGATGTACAGCCTGCCCTGGAAGCCGGTGCTGAGCTGCTCCACGGTCCGGGCAAACGCTGCGGCGTCCCCGGCGGACACCTGGTCCAGGGACCGCGAGGGCTTGACCGTCAGCAGGGCATGGGCTCCCTGCGAGTCGCTCTGCCGGAAGAATTCGCGGATGTGGACCTTCTCGGAATCCTGCAGCGGGAAGGCGATGTCGTGGCCGAACATGGCCGGAGTAGCGCCGAGGCGGTCTGCGAAACCGGCGGCGCTGTCCTCGCCCCACTCCAGTGCGGCGCCGAAGAGCGGGCCATCGCCGGCGCCCGCCCTCTCCCCCGCGGCCGGCACCACGGCAGGCTCGGTGCCTGCCTGCGCGGGGATCGCCGGCAGCAGGACTGCCGGCAACAGGACCAGCAGGACCACCAGCAGGAACGCGCGGATCACGGCGCCGTTCACAGCGCTGTTCGCGGGACTGTTCACGGTGCGGCGGGGAAGGTCAGCACCACGGTGGTTCCGCCGCCGGCCGTCTCCGTAAGCGTCAGGTCACCACCGTGCGCCTGCGCGATCCGCCTGCAGGTGGCCAGGCCAAGCCCGGATCCCGGGCCGTCCCCTTCCCTGTGCAGACGGACCAGCGGTTCCAGCGCTCGCTGCCTGTCCTCCCGCCTGATCCCCTTGCCGTTGTCCGCCACCAGGACCGCGGTCCCGTGGTAGTTGGAGACCGCGGTGATGCGGATTTCCAAGGGACGGTCCGGGCTGCGGTAGTTCAGGGAGTTGGAGAGCAGATTCTGCAGCAGCGCGCGGAGCTGGAGCGGATCGGCGTGCAACTGCGCGTCGTCGGAGTCCAGCGTGGCCCCGGCTCCAAACGGAATGCCGAGGTCCCGCGCGGCGTCGGCGGCGGCCCCGCGCAGCGAGACGGGCTGCGGATGCAGGGCCCCGCCCACCTTCGAGTAGTCCAGCACGTCCTCGAGCATGGCCAGCATGCGCCTGCCGCTGGCGCCGATGAGCTGCAGGTACTCGGCGGCCGGATGCTCCGGCGGCATGTCGGGATCGTCCTCGCTCAGTTCCACGTAGCCAAGGATCGTGGTCAGCGGAATGCGCAGGTCGTGGCTGACGCGGCCAGCGAAGTCCCCGAGTTTGGCATTGCTCCGCCGCACTTCAACCAGCGCCTCGTTCAGCTGCAGCGTCCGGTGCTGGAGCTCCAGGAGTTCCACGGCCTGTTGGGCGAGAAGCTCCAGCATGGCGATCTGCTCAGGCACGGGGTTTGCCGGCGCATCGGAGAAAACGCACAGCGAGCCCAGCACGAGGCCCGAGGCGGTCTCCAGCGGCACCGAGGCGTAAAAACGGACGCGGGCGATCTCGCCGGTCACAAACGGATTATTGGCAAAGCGCGGGTCCTCGGATGCATCGCTGACCACGGTGGTTTCCCGGGTCAGGAACACCCGGGCGCACATCGAGTCCTCACGGGAGCAGATGCCCGCTTCGACGCCGGACGCCGCGATCTGGCGCTGCTGGTCCGCGGTAATAACATTCACCACGCTGAAGGGGACGTGGCAGAGCTTGGCGGCCAGGTCTACGAGGTTGTCCAGGGCGGTGCGGGCGGCGCCAGCGCGGGCGGAACCGGCGCGGCCTACATTTAGGCGGGACGGGCCGCCGGCCGGCGGGAAAGCGATGCCTTCCTGATCGCCCAGCAGCCCATAG
Source organism: Arthrobacter sp. NPDC057013 (assembly GCF_042674585.1). NCBI lineage: Bacteria > Bacillati > Actinomycetota > Actinomycetes > Micrococcales > Micrococcaceae > Arthrobacter > Arthrobacter sp. NPDC057013. The sequence continues at coordinate 177,275 of NZ_JBHUSE010000007.1, read as the reverse complement.
GCCTGCAGCGCGGCCTGCCGGTCAATATCCTGCTCCGGGAGCGTCCGAGCGCCGCTGCCTTTCATCCGTCCCCTATCGCCGCCGGGACTCCGACCCAGCGTCAAGTCCCCCCGCCGCCGATACTATCCGGCCACGCCCAACCCCTGCTGTAGTCTCTTGACACCGGCGGACCCGCTCCGCTTGACTATTACGTATGCTGAAATAACAGTTCCATGATGCGGAACTCACTGCCTTCGACCTAGGGGGTGGTGATCGCCGGGAGAGTATCCGGCCCTCCGCATAGCCGTCACCATGGATGCCAGCATCTGCCTGAGGATCACAACGTGAAGCTTGCCGAATTCAATGCCGCGGACAGGGACGCCGCCAGCGCTGTCCTGCGTCCCTGCGTCGACGTCCCGCGCTGGGTGGACCAGATTGCCGCTGCGCGCCCGTTCGCCTCCCGCCAGGAGCTCCTTGACGGAGCCCGTGCCGCCGCCGCACCGTTCACCCCGGATGAGGTGGAAGGCGCCATGGCGCACCACCCGAGGATCGGCGAACGCCCCGCCGCAAAGACCACCGAGGCCGCCATGTCCCGGTCCGAACAGGCTGGCGTGGACCCGGCGGACGCCGAGGTGGCCGACGCCCTGGCCCGCGGCAACCGCGCCTACGAGGAAAAATTCGGCCGGGTGTTCCTGATCCGCGCCGCCGGACGCACCGCGCCCGAAATCCTGGCGGCGCTGAACGAGCGCCTGGCCAACACCCCGGCGCAGGAAGACGCCATCGTCGCGCAGCAGCTGCGGGAAATCGCGCTGCTCCGCTTGGAGGGAGTGATCAGCGAATGAGCGTTTCCCACGTGACAACCCACGTCCTGGACACCGGCGCCGGACGCCCGGCGGCGGGGATCGCCGTCGTGCTTTACGCGAACGACGGCGGCAGCTGGACCCAGCTGGGCAGCGGCACGACCGATGCAGACGGCCGCGCGAAGGACCTGGGACCGGAGGTCCTGGCCCCCGGGAACTACCGGCTCAACTTCGCCATCGGCGACTACTACGCCCGGCAGGGCGGCACGACGTTCTTCCCGGAGGTGGACCTGGTCTTCGAGGTCACCGGCACCGAGCACTACCACGTGCCGCTGCTGCTGAGCCCGTTCGCCTACTCCACCTACCGCGGCAGCTGAAAGGAGACAAAATGCGGCTGATGCGCATTGGCCCGGCGGGCAACGAGGTTCCGGTGGTCATCCACGACGACGGCCAGGCCTACGACCTGCGGCCGGTCACCCAGGATATTGACGGGAACTTCCTGCAGGACTGGTCCGGCCAACTGGAAGACCTGGACCTGGCCGGCCTCCCCCGGGTGACCGTCGAGGGCCAACGGATCGGTGCACCGATCGCCAGGCCCGGCGCCGTGATCGGCGTGGGGCTGAACTACGCCGCGCACGCCGCCGAGTCCGGCCTGCCCGTGCCCGAGCGCCCCATCATTTTCTTCAAGCACCCCAACACCGTGGTGGGCCCCGACGACGATGTCGTCATCCCGCCCGGGGCGCAGCGCGTGGACTGGGAGGTGGAGCTGGGCGTGGTCATCGGCCGGCGCGCCAGCTATCTGGCCTCCGACGCGGAGGCGGCGGACTGCATCGCCGGCTACCTCCTGTCCAACGACGTCTCCGAGCGCGAGTACCAGCTGGAGCACTCCGGGCCGCAGTGGTCCCTCGGCAAGTCCTGCCCCACCTTCAACCCGGTGGGGCCCTGGCTGGTGCCCGCGGCGGCGGTACAGGCCGACGACATCCGCCTCGCCTCCTGGGTCAATGACGAGGTCCGGCAGGACAGCTCGACGGCGGACATGGTCTTCGGACCGGCCGAACTGGTCCGCCGGCTCTCGCAGTACATGGTGCTGGAACCCGGGGACCTCATCACCACCGGCACCCCGGAGGGCGTGGCGTTGTCCGGCCGCTTCCCGTTCCTGCAGGCCGGGGACGTCATGCGGATGTCCGGCGGGGAGCTCCTGGGCGAACAGCGGCAGCGGCTGGTGCGGGCGGGGCCGCAGGCCTGAACACGCTCGGGCCGAACATACCGGGGCGGGCCGGCGGCCGGGATGACAGTAGGCTAGATGGCATGTCTTCCGACCAGCCCACCCCCGAACGCGGGATTCCTGAACGGCGCGAGATCACCGTCCGGCGCGCCCCCAAGTATGTTCCCTTCCTGATCCTGGGCGGGCTGGTGGGCTTTGCCGCGGCGGCGGTCATTGCGTACGCCCTGCCCGGTGACGCCAGCTACGACCGCGGCACCGTGTACGGCTTCTTCATGGTGCCCTGCGCCGCGGCCGGTGTGATTCTCGGCGCAATTGCCGCCCTTGCGCTGGACCGGGCCAGCGTCCGCCGCGCCCGCCGCGGCGTCGTCGAATCAATCCCGGAAGCAGGACATGCCGCCGCAGGCGGGGAAACAATCACCGAACCGGCGCCGGAGCCGGGCCCGGCCCCGGAGCGGACCGCGGACGACGGCGGCGAGCCCGGCCGGCGGTCATAATCCGGCGGCCGGAATTTCCCTACCCCATGACGTGAGATAATCGACCAGTGGCACGCGGCGATGGAAAACTTTCTCATGATCTTCTCCCTGGCGAAAAAGGCCCGATGGACGCTTGCGGCGTCTTCGGTGTCTGGGCACCAGGTGAAGAAGTAGCAAAACTTACCTACTACGGGCTGTACGCGCTGCAGCACCGCGGACAGGAGTCGGCTGGTATAGCCACCAGCGACGGCAAGCGGATCAACGTCTACAAGGACATGGGCCTCGTGTCCCAGGTCTTCGACGAGACCACGCTTAACACCCTGACCGGGCACCTGGCCGTCGGCCACTGCCGCTACTCCACCACCGGAGCCAGCCACTGGGCCAACGCCCAGCCCACGCTGGGCGCTACCGCCACCGGCACGGTGGCCCTGGCGCACAACGGCAACCTGACCAACACGGCCGAACTCAACGCCATGATCCACGAGCGCAACGGCGGCCAGCTCAGCGGCGAAATGAAGCAGGGCAACACCTCCGACACCGCCCTGGTGACGGCGCTGCTGGAAGGCGAAGAGAGCAAGACCCTTGAGGAGACCGCCCTCGAACTGCTTCCCAAGATCCGCGGCGGCTTCTGCTTCGTCTTCATGGATGAAGGCACGCTCTACGCAGCCCGCGACACCTTCGGCATCCGCCCGCTCTGCCTGGGCCGCCTGGAACGCGGCTGGGTGGTCGCCTCCGAGCAGTCAGCCCTCGCCACCGTGGGCGCCAGCTTCATCCGGGAGATCGAACCCGGCGAGTTCATCGCCATCGACGAACAGGGCGTGCGGTCCCGCCGCTTCGCGGACCCGACGCCGGCCGGCTGCGTTTTCGAATACGTCTACCTCGCGCGCCCGGACGCCGCCATCGCCGGCAGGTCCGTTTACGAATCCCGCGTGGAGATGGGCCGCCAGCTGGCACGCGAGAACACCCAGACCGCTGACATCGTCATCCCGGTCCCCGAATCCGGCACCCCCGCGGCGGTAGGCTACGCCGAGGAATCCGGCATCCCGTTCGCGCACGGCTTCGTCAAGAACTCCTACGTGGGCCGCACGTTCATCCAGCCCTCGCAGACACTGCGCCAGCTGGGCATCAGGCTGAAGCTCAACGCCCTGGAATCCGTGATCCGCGGCAAGCGCGTGGTGGTGGTGGATGACTCGATCGTCCGCGGCAACACCCAGCGCGCCATCGTCCGGATGCTTCGCGAGGCCGGCGCCGCCGCCGTCCACGTCAAGATTTCCTCCCCGCCGGTCCAGTGGCCCTGCTTCTACGGCATCGACTTCGCCTCCCGGGCAGAGCTGATCGCCAACGGCGCCACCATCGAGGAGATCTCCCAGGCCATCGGCGCCGATTCGCTGGCCTACATTTCCGAGGACGGCATGATCGGCGCCACCCAGCAGCCCCGCGAACGCCTCTGCACGGCATGCTTCACGGGCAAGTACCCCATCGAACTGCCCGGTGCGGACAAGCTTGGCAAGAACCTGCTGGAGCGCACGGACCTTGGCGGGCTGCCCGCCGCGTCCGGCGCCGCTGCTGCCGCAGCCCCGGCAGCGGACGCTGCCGCCGAAGCCGCCATCGAACCGGCTGCCGCCACCCCCGGCAACCCGGACAGCATCCCGGTGACCGAGGACCCCGCGGAAAAGCCGGGTGCCACGGGCTGTGACCCGGGGCCGGATTCCGAGTTCGAGAACCTGATCACCGACGCCGACCGCGTGCCCGATCTCCACCACGACGCTGCGACCGTCGGCGCTGACAAGAAAGAGTCCTGATGACTTCCGCTTCCTCCACTGCTGACATGAATGCCGCCCAGAACAACGCCGGCATCACCTATGCGGCCGCCGGTGTGGACGTCGAGGCCGGCGACCGCGCCGTTGAGCTCATGAAGGACGCCGTCAAGGCGACCCACAACGCATCGGTGATTGGCGGCGTCGGCGGTTTCGCAGGCCTGTACGACGTCTCCAAGCTGCTGACCTACAAGAAGCCCCTGCTCGCCACGTCCACGGACGGTGTGGGCACCAAGGTGGCCATCGCCCAGGCCATGGACATCCACGACACCATCGGCTACGACCTCGTGGGCATGGTTGTCGACGACATCGTGGTGGTGGGCGCCGAGCCGCTGTACATGACCGACTACATCGCCTGCGGCAAGGTGGTTCCGGAGCGCATCGCGGACATCGTCCGCGGCATCGCTGCCGCCTGCTCCGTGGCCGGCACCGCGCTGGTGGGCGGCGAAACCGCCGAGCACCCCGGCCTGCTGGGTGAGCACGAGTACGACGTCGCCGGCGCCGCCACCGGCGTTGTCGAGGCCGACGCACTGCTCGGCCCGGACCGCGTCCGCGCCGGCGACGTGGTGATCGGCATGGCCTCCTCCGGCCTGCACTCCAACGGCTACTCGCTGGTCCGCCGCGTCATCAACCACGCCGGCTGGGCCCTGGACCGCCAGGTCTCCGAACTTGGCCGCACGCTGGGCGAGGAATTGCTGGAGCCCACCCGCGTCTACGCCGCCGACTGCCTGGACCTGGCCCGGGCGTTCCCCGTCACTGGGGACAAGGCTGTGCATGGCTTCAGCCACGTCACCGGCGGAGGCCTGGCCGCCAACCTGGCGCGCGTGCTGCCGCAGGGCCTCGTTGCCACGGTTGACCGCTCCACCTGGGAGCTGCCCGCCATCTTCAAGCTCGTCTCCGAACTTGGCCGCGTGCCGCTGCCCGACCTGGAGCGCACGCTGAACCTCGGCGTCGGCATGGTGGCAGTGGTGTCCGCCGAAGCCGCAGACGCCGCCGTGGCCCGCCTGAACGAGCGCGGGCTGCCGTCCTGGATCATGGGTTCCGTGAGCGCCGACTCCGATGCCGTGGTCAAGGCCGGCCCGGACTACGTGCAGGGCGCCAAGGGCGTGGACGGCGGCGCAGTCCAGCTGGTCAACGCCTACGCGTAGCCAAGGCAAATAAGTCGTCGAGTGCTCCGTACCTGCCCTTTTGAACCTTCATAAGGGCAGTTGGGCCCACGCCGGCAGGGTTCCCTGGCCGAGCTTGCGAGGCGAGGGTGCCCGCGGGGAGCACTCGATGCGTTTTTAAACCTCCAGGACGCTGAATACGCCGCCCTGCGGGTCCCTGAGCGTGGCGATTGTGCCGCCGTCGTCATCGAACTCCGGCTCCACCAGCACCTCGGCGCCGGCCGCGACGGCCGACAGCACGGCTTCCTTGACGCTCGAGACGCCGAAGTAGACCTGCCAGCCGCGGCTGGCGGGCTCGCCGCCTTCGTCGTCTCCGTCATCCTCGGGTGCCGGGGCGACGCCCGCCACCTCCGCGCCGTTCACCATCAGCGTGGTGTAGGTTCCGCCGTCGTCCTGCGGGTATTCGGTCACCTCGTGCCCGAAGAGCTGCTGGAAAAATCCGACGGCGGCCTGCGGCTCGGGCGTGATCAGCTCGGCCCAGGCGAACGCACCGGGCTCGTTGTGCCGCCCGCTGCCCTGATGGGTACCGGCCTGCCATACGCCGGTGGCGCCGCCGCCCGGCGGCTCCAGGAACACCATGGTTCCGGTGTCCCCGATGTCCTCTGGCCCGAACTGCACGGCGCCGCCGGCGTGGTCGGCTTCCTCCGCGGTGGACCGGGCGTCGTCCGTGGCGAAGTAGACGTTCCAGTGCGCGGGCTGCTTTGCCTCTCCCTGGCGCGGCTGCGGCGCCACCGTCGCCACGAGGTCGTCATCCAGGAAGGCCTTCGCGTAGCTGCGGCCGTCCGGAGTGGGCAGGTCCTCGTAGCGCCACCCGAACACGGCGGCGTAGAAGGTCTTGGCCGCAGCAACGTCCGGCGTCTGGATGTCCGCCCAGCAGAGCTCTCCGAGGCTGTACCCGCTGCGCTGCACCATGCGTCCGTACCTTTCGTTGGCTGAAGTCCCTCCAGCCTAATTCTTCTAGGCGCCGGCGTGCACCGCCCGTCCGGGGAAGGCAACGAGCCGCTCCAGGCTGCCGGCCGTCTCGGCCACCTGCTGGGGGCGAAGGCTTCCAGCACCGGCTGCACTAACGCATTTGGTAAACGCCTCCCCACCGGCGGTCCGGGAAACGCAAAAAGGCCCGTTGGGCACGCCAAAGAATGACGTGCCCAACGGGCCTGATAACTGTGGTGACACCGGACGTTCCCCTGCAGCCAGGTATCGGGCTATGACCAGAAGTCCGGGTCAGGCAGGGAAGCGGGCAACCCTAATGCGGGGGATACCCAAGAGGTGTACGACGGCGGCGTGCAGCCAACTGCCTTGCGGCAGTTCAGCGGGAACGACTAACCGATACGACGGCTGTCTACCTCGTCGTCGTCTTCATCCAAATCATCCGCGTACTTATCCACGTAGGCTGAATAGTCCGGCTCGACCGGTTCATTCGCGAAATGGCTCGTGGCACGACTTCCCGGACCCGTGAGCTCACGCTGTAGGGCCGAATAATCGGTGTTCGGGGAGTAGTACTTGATGTCCCGAGCCTGCTTGGTAGCTTTTGCCTTTTGACGGCCGCGCCCCATGGCGTGACCCCCTTTTGTACTTGGACCGGAGGTGGTCACCTTTGGCGATCGGTGAGGCCCCGGAATGTTTGGTCAATTTGTCGTACCCCTAGATTACATGCTTTCTGCGGCATCTGCTTGCCACGCGCGCCTCTGGAGACCGCCGCAGCCCCCTTCTCCGCGGCAATCCGGGGCTCGCAGAGATTTTTTGTTCGATAGAGTCTCCTGAACGACTGCATTTCATGCCCGCCGCCGAGCGAACGCCAGGAAGGGGTGCCGCCCCATATGAATGACAACGATCCCAGCCACAAGGGGGAACGCGGGCCGGCCCGCGCCGTCGCCGTGCAGCCCGGGCCGAACTCAGCCGAGGCACCACAAACCCGGCCCAGCGCAGCCCAAGACCGTCCGACGCGGCTCAAAAGCCTCGCCGGATCGGTCCGTTCCCGGCTCGCACGGCCCGAGGTCCGGCAAACCCTGCTCAAGACAGGCTTTCTCGCCGCACTGCTGGTGGCGGGCGGCCTGCTCGTGTGGCTCCTGACGTCACTCCTCGCCGCCGCGACGATACAGTCTGCCAGCCGGCCAGAGGCGGCAGCGGCGGAGCCCTCCGCCGCCCCGCCGGCCGCATCTCCCCGGCCCAGCCTGCCCCTGGCCAGCGTGAGTCCACTGGACTTCCGGGTGGGTGACTGTTTCAAGGACTTCGACCCCGAGGCGTCCAAGTCCACGATCGTTGCCTGCACCACCGACCATTCCGCCCAGCTGGTGTCGGTCACCCATTACGCCGACGGTGACGGGTACCCGGGCCGTGATGCCTTGAAGACCCGGGCCAGAGAGACGTGCCAGACGGCGGCGCTGACCGAGAAGTCCAACGCCTACAGCCTGAACTACCGCCTGGCCTACCCGAGCACGGCAAGCTGGGCCAAGGGCGACCGCCGCGTGGACTGCTACGTCACCGCGTCCGGCAACGTCATCAAAGCAAGCCTGCTCCCGTAGCTGCCCTGCCTACTCCCCCCCCGGCGGCCCGGCGGCTTAGTCCCGGCGGCGGACGGTGAGTCCGCTGCCCAGGGGTGCTCCGCCGTCGGGCCCTGAAAGTGCCTCCAGCCCCTCCACGGTGAGTTCCCCGAGATCCGCCGCGGTGTCCACCAGGACGGTGTCGCCGTCGGAGATGTCGCCGGCCAGGATGGCCTTGGCCAGCCGGTCGCCGATTTCGCGCTGCACCAGGCGGCGCAGCGGCCGGGCGCCGTACGCCGGGTCGAAGCCGGACATCGCCAGCCAGGAACGTGCGCCCTCGGTGACCTCGAGCGAGAGCCGCCGCTCGTGCAGGCGCTTGGCCAGCTCCGCCACCTGCAGTTCGACGATGCGGGCGAGCTCCTCGACTGAAAGCGGATCGAACAGCACCACTTCGTCCAGCCGGTTCAGGAACTCCGGCTTGAAGGAGGCGTTCACCGTGGCCATCACCGCATTGCGCTTGGCGTTCACATCCAGCGTGGGATCCACGAGGAACTGGCTGCCCAGGTTCGAGGTGAGCACCAGGATCACGTTGCGGAAGTCCACGGTGCGGCCCTGGCCGTCGGTGAGGCGGCCGTCGTCGAGCACCTGCAGCAGGATGTCGAACACCTCGGGGTGGGCCTTCTCCACCTCATCCAGCAGCACCACGGAGTACGGCCGGCGGCGGACGGCCTCGGTGAGCTGGCCGCCTTCCTCGTAGCCGACGTAGCCTGGAGGCGCACCGACGAGGCGCGCCACGGAGTGCTTCTCGCTGTACTCGGACATGTCGATCCGCACCATGGCGCGTTCGTCGTCGAACAGGAAGTCCGCGAGCGCCTTGGCAAGCTCGGTTTTGCCGACGCCGGTGGGGCCGAGGAACAGGAAGGAACCGGTGGGCCGGTTGGGATCGCTGATGCCGGCCCGGGCACGGCGCACCGCGTCGGACACGGCCGTGACGGCCTTGGACTGGCCGATCAGCCGCTTTCCGAGCTCCTCCTCCATGTGCAGCAGCTTCTGGCTTTCGCCCTGGAGCATGCGGCCGGCCGGGATGCCTGTCCACGCCGCGATGACCTCGGCGATGTCATTGGCGGTGACCTCCTCCGCCACCATCAGCGCGGACTTGTCCGCGACGGCGGCCTCCGCCTCGGCGGCGTCGTTCAGCTCGCGTTCCAGGGCCGGAATTTCGCCGTAGAGAATCCGGGACGCCGTCTCCAGGTCGCCTTCACGCTGCGCCTTGTCCGCGGTGGACCGCAGCTCATCCAGCTTTGCCTTCAAGTCGCCCACGCGGTTCAGGCCGGCCTTCTCGGCCTCCCAGCGGGCGTTCAAGCCAGCCAGCTGCTCCTTCTTGTCCGCCATGTCGGCCCGAAGCGCGGCAAGCCGCTCCACCGATGCGGCGTCCGTCTCGCCCTGCAGGGCGAGTTCCTCCATGGTGAGCCTGTCAACGGCGCGGCGCAGCTGGTCGATCTCCTCCGGAGCGGAATCGATCTCCATGCGCAGCCGGGAGGCGGCCTCGTCCACGAGGTCGATCGCCTTGTCCGGCAGCTGCCGGCCGGAAATGTAGCGGTTGGACAGCGTCGCGGCAGCCACCAGCGCGGAGTCGGCGATGGCCACCTTGTGGTGGGCCTCGTACCGCTCCTTCAGGCCGCGGAGGATGCCGATGGTGTCATCGACGCTGGGCTCCCCGACGTACACCTGCTGGAAGCGCCGCTCCAGGGCAGGGTCCTTCTCGATGTTCTCGCGGTATTCGTCGAGGGTGGTGGCACCGATCAGCCGCAGCTCACCGCGGGCCAGCATCGGCTTGAGCATGTTGCCGGCGTCCATGGCGCTTTCGCCGCTGGCCCCGGCACCCACCACCGTATGCAGTTCGTCGATGAACGTGACGATCCGGCCGTCGGAGTTCTTGATCTCCTCAAGGACGGCCTTGAGCCGCTCCTCAAACTCGCCGCGGTACTTGGCACCGGCCACCATGGAGGCCAGGTCAAGGGCGATCAGGGTCTTGCCGCGAAGGCTTTCGGGCACGTCGCCGGCCACCATCCGCTGCGCCAGGCCCTCGACGACGGCGGTCTTGCCGACGCCCGGCTCGCCGATCAGCACGGGGTTGTTCTTGGTCCGGCGGCTGAGCACCTGCACAACACGCCGGATTTCGCTGTCGCGGCCGATGACCGGATCGAGCTTCCCCGAACGCGCCACGGCGGTGAGGTCGGTGCCGAACTTTTCCAGGGCCTGGAAGGTGTTCTCGGGATCGGGCGAGTTGACCTTGCGGTCGCCGCGGACACCCGGGAGTGCCGCCGCCAGCGCTTCGTGGGACGCGCCGGCATCGCGCAGCAGCTTGCCCACGCCATCGCTTCCCGCCGAAAGACCCAGCAGCAGGTGCTCGGTGGAGACGAAGGAATCGCCCAGCTTGTCGGCCTCGTTCTGCGCGTTTTGGATCGCCTGCAGGGAGGGCCGGGACAGCTGGGCCTGCTGGACCGAGCTTCCGGACGTGGCGGGCAGGGCCTTGATGGCGGTGCTGGCCTGTACGCTGACGGCGTCAGGGTCCGCTCCGGTGGCGCGGAGGAGGGCGACGGCGACGCCCTCCCGCTGGTCCATCAGCGCCTTGAGCAGGTGGGCGGGTTCCACCTGCGGGTTCCCGGCAGTGGAGGCGTTCATGGCGGCAGCCGAAAGAGCCTCCTGGCTCTTGGTGGTGAATTTGACGTCCAAAGAGGGCTCCTTTCGAAGACGGTTAGCTAAGTTGAGTCTACTACGCTCAACTTTGCTTTTTCACGTCTTCCCGGCCATGTTTTCCCACAGCGAAATGCCCTCTGGTGGGTGGCCGGATTTTCCGTGAACCGTGGCCCTTGAACTGTATCGCCGCTGGCCGAATCCCCCTAGGATCGACCTGTGGCTGCCTGCTAGCCAGAGAACCCCTACCCCAGAGACAGGACCGGCAATGAAGAAGTTTGTTGTTCTTTACAACGCACCGCAGTCGGCACAATCCCAGATGGCGGAGAGTTCCCCCGAGGCCGCGCAGGAGGGCATGAAGGCGTGGATGGAGTGGGCATCCCGGGCCGGCAGCGGCATCGTGGACATGGGCCAGCCCCTGGGCGCGGGCAAGGAACTGACTCAGACGGGGGCCACGGACACGAACACGAGCGTGGGCGGCTATGGCATCCTGCAGGCCGAGGACATGGACGGCGCCCTGGCCCTGCTCGATGGGCACCCCCACCTCATGATGCCCGGCGCCAGCATCCAGGTGTACGAGACCCTCGATTTGCCCGGGATGTAAGCGCTAGGAGCCCCGGACCCCCGAGACGCTGGTGATCCAGGCGAGGTTGCGGACCACGGAGGCGTCGTCGTTGTAGTAGCCGGTGTAGCTCGAAGGGTTCGGGGCAGGCAGGATGTCCGACGTGGACAGGACCCCTGCCAGCTTGCCGTTCACGACCAGCGGCCCGCCAGAGTCGCCGTTGAGCGTGTGGCCGCTTTCCGACCGCGTCCGGACAGACGGGCCGCCATAGTTGTCCACGCCCTGCCAGACCACCGAGACGTCCGCCGTCTTGAGGTAGTAGGACATGGCACCGGACCCCTCGGACTGATATCCCCAGCCGTAGACCTTCGCGGGCGTTCCGGTGGCGGGAAAAGAGGCGGACAGGCCCACGTAGGAGCCGTAGTAGGGCGTGGCCAGCTTCAGCAGCAGGACATCGCCGGCCGGCGCGGGATAGCGCCCCGTGACCGGGCGGACGACACCCCCGGCCCCGAGGTGGCTGGTGCCCAGCCGCACCGACCTCAGGCTCGTGGAGTTGCAGTGCTTGGCCGTGATGACCCAGCTGGCGGCGATCAGACTGCCGGTGCAGCCCACGCTGGCGCCTGCGGAGTCGAAGGAAACTTGCGCCGCGAAGGGGGCGGCTGAAACTGTGGTGGTAGTGCCGCCGGCGATGTCCCTGCTGAAGGTGCCGTCGCCGTGGGGCGCCGGCACGTTCTTGGCGACGACCGCCTGGGCCGGCGGGGCGCAGAGAACGGGAGCCAGCAGCGCTGCACCGGCCGCTGCCGTGGCCAGCATTTTCGAGATCTTCAACGTGGGGCTCCTTAGCGTCGGGTGCGAGAGGTCCGACTGCGAGGGTACGTGGGGTGACAAGATTTGTCATTTCGATTACGAAGCCCGTCATTGTCACGTGCGCGGACCGGCGTATGGTCTGCGGGCACTGCTGGCATTACCCTGAGTGCCTAGCAGTATTACCGTCCCAGCCTGCAGCGGGCTCAGGCTCAGTTCCGTGACGTGAGGGATCATGACTGGACTGTCGAAACAGTGGACCTGGTCCGGCATGGCGCCGGCCGTTCTCTCGCTGGCACTGCTGCTCACCGCCTGCCAACCCAGCCCGCCCGCGCCGCCGTCGGCAACGCCGGTTCCGCCCGGGACGTCCGGGCCGCCGGCAACCACGCCGGCCAGCCCCCCGGAAACCACTTCCCCGGCCGGGCCCTCCGCGCCGACAGAGCCCGCGTCCACCACAGCGCCGGCCGCCGTTCACTTCACGGCCCAGGGCGACATTGGGCTGGGCGCGGGAGCACGGAAGGTGCTGGACACAGTCGACGGCCTTCATCCTGAGCTCAATCTGGCCCTTGGAGACTTCTCCTACGAGGCAGGCCGCGAGCAGGAGTTCTGTGACATGGTCACCGGCAAGCTGGGCGGGGACTTTCCCTACCAGGTGGTGACGGGAAACCATGAGAGCGACGGCCATGACGGCGACATCGCCAACATCGTCAAGTGCCTGCCCAATAAGCTGGCGGGGCTCCAGGGCGAGTACGGGGTTCAGTGGTACGCGGACTATCCGGAACGGGACCCGCTGGTGCGCTTCATCATGGTGTCCCCCGGCATCGAGTTCCACGACGGCAACACCTTGGACTACTCCCCGAACAGCGAGCGCTGGCAGTGGACAGCGGCCGCCCTGGACGGGGCGAAGTCGAAGAAGATCCCATGGACCGTCGTCGCAATGCACACGCCCTGCCTGAGCGTGGGCAAGTACGACTGCCAGGCCGGGCGTGACTTCACCAACCTGCTCATCGATAAGAGGGCGGACCTGGTGCTGACGGGCCACGACCACATTTACCAGCGGAGCCATCAGTTGGGCCGGCGCCAGGATTGCCCGGCGCTGGTGCCGGACAGCTTTTCGGGAGGCTGCCTCGCCGACTCTGACAACGCCATGGTTCAGGGTGCAGGAACCGTCTTCGCCACCGTGGGAACAGGCGGCGTGGGGCTCTACGACGTCGACAGCCAGGACCCCGAATCCCCCTACTTTGCTGCCTGGTCCGGGAAGAACCGCGACGCCGCCCTCGGCACCCTTGATGTGACAGCCACCCGGGACCGCCTCTCAGCACGGTTCGTTCCCGCGGACGGCTACACGTTCACGGACAGCTTCGAGATCGGACGGAAATAGCCCCTAGCCCCGCTTCCAGATGGCGATCCAGTCCAGATAGACGTGCCCGGCCGTCTCCGGTTTGGGGCAACCGAACAGGCAGGCCTCGGTCTGGAGAATGTAGTGCATCGGGATGTTCGGGGTCTTGGAGGTTCCTGCACCGATCGAACGGCCGTCAAGGAAAAACTCCACCTTGCCCGGGCTCCACTCCATCGTGGCGACGTGCCACTGCGTGAAGGTGGTCCCGGACGGGAAAATATCGGTGGCGTAGGGGTCGTTACCCATCTTGTGCACTGCGCCGTAGAACTTCGTGGAGAGGTCCCCCTCGGGGTAGTCGAGTTCGCCGTCGCGGGGCCAGATGCCGCTGTCCGGCCACAGCAGCCAGGCCGTCTTGAAGCCGCGCAGCGGATCAGCCTTGAACCGCACTGAGAACCTCCCGTACAGGAAGCTGTTGTCCCGGTGCGGGCCGGTGCTGCTGTTCGGAATCTTCGGGGTGGGCGCGGCCCCCATGGAAACGCCGTTCTCCGTGTGCAGGTACCAGTCCAGCATGCCGTTCCGCACGCTGAGCACCTTGGACGGGTAATAGCCCGATTTCGCACCCCGCTGGCCGGCCGTGTCCGGCGTGCCGTCCACATACCCGGCGCTCCACTTCGCGGCGTAGGCGGGGCCCGGAAATCCACCAACGGGGACGTTCCCCTTATCGAAATCCTCCCGGAACGCCTGTTTCCATCCCGGCAGGTCACCGGTGGGCAGTTCCTGCAGCTTGGGGGCAGCCGGCGGCACCGACGTCCTCAGTAAATTGCGTGCGGGTGGTTCCGCGGCGGCTGTCGAGGGCGGCGCAGCGAGCGAAGGGCCCGTTGCCAGGGCGGCGGCCCGGGACGGTGCCGGCCGGGCAGGCACCGGTCCGGAGGTCGCCGGCGATGACGACGACGGCGGAGGCTTGGCAGCGTTGGCGTCCGGGGATGATGACGGAATCGCTGTTTTCGTCGCCGATGGTTCCTCGGCCGGCCCGCGGTCCGACGGTGCCCGCTGCGCCTCCGTGGCTACTGTTCCGTACACGGTCAGCGCGGCCACCGCCGCGAGCACAGCGAGGCGCCCGAAGGGACGTCGCAGGTTGCGGCGCCCACGGTGCCTCCCGTGAGCTGAGTTAACCATGGGGCAAGTGTGGCAGCGGAGACTTATGGCTACCAAGGAATCTGCGACCCCTAAAACTGGGGTCACTTCAACCGACCCCAAGCTTTTTACAAGTTGGCGGGCCGAACATGTTCCGAGGGGGAGTGCAAGCAAAGTTGCCAATACCGCAGCAGCAGGCGCTTCTATTTTCCCGTATCCAAGCGGGAAGGCTGCTCGGGAGGGGCATAGGCATACGACTCCAATGAGTGGTGAGGCTAGTGACCATCCCTATACAAGTTTCATCTGTTCGTGCACCAAATGCGGTACCGGTACCCCTGGCCTCCATCAGCGTGGTGATCCCCACCCTCAATGAAGCACTGAACCTTCCGTGGGTCCTTCGACGAATGCCCTCGTACGTGGACGAGGTGGTGATTGTCGACGGGCGTTCCCTGGACAGCACCGTCGACGTGGCCCGCGCGCTGCGCCTGGATGTGGTGGTGGTCTCCGAACCCCAGGCCGGCAAAGGCTTCGCAGTCCGGGCGGGGCTGTCCGCGGCATCCGGGGACATCATCGTCATGCTGGACGCCGACGGGAGCATGGATCCGCAGGAAATCGGCTGGTTCATTTCGCCGCTCCAGCATGAATTCGACTTCGTCAAGGGCTCCCGGTATGTCACCGGCGGTGGTTCCGAGGACATCACGCTGCTCCGCAGCGCCGGCAACCGCATGCTGACCCGGCTGGCGAACGTCGTCCTGCACAGCAACTACTCGGATCTTTGCTACGGCTACATCGCCATGCGGCGGGAATGCCTGCAGATCCTCGAGCTGGAGTCGGAAGGGTTCGAAATTGAAACCGAGCTGATTGTCCGCGCCTCCAGGGCGGGCCTGCGGATCGCCGAGGTGCCCAGCAACGAACTGACCCGGATCTCCGGCAACTCCAATCTGCATACCTTCCGCGACGGGTGGCGGGTGCTGCGGACCCTGGCCCGTGAATGCGTCGGCTGGGAGGCGCCCACAGCGGGCGCCCGGCCCGAGTCGCTCAGGCGCGTGAAATACAGGTACCCCAGCATTACCCTCCCCCACATTCCGACGGATCCGGCAACCGTCCTTGGCCTGATAGCAGGTGATTAAGGTGAACCACGCTGAGGGGCTCCCGGCCGTTTCGGTGGTGATCTGCTCCTACACGGAAGACCGGTGGGACCGGCTGATGGCCGCCGTCGAGTCCGTTCGCGCCCAAACGGTCCCGCCGCAGCAGACGATCCTGGTGGTGGACTACAACGTGGACCTCTACAAGCGCCTCATCTTTACGGTCGACGATGTGGTGATCCTGGAGAACACCGGGCCCAAGGGTCTCTCCGGAGCACGGAACACCGGCGCCGCGGCCGCGACGGCCGGCGTCGTTGCCTTCCTTGATGACGACGCCGTGGCAGCCCCGGACTGGCTGGAGCGGCTGACGGCCCTCTACGACGACCCCGATGTGCTGGCCGTGGGCGGACGCGTTGTGCCGGACTGGGAAACGAGCCGGCCGGACTTTTTCGGCGAGGAACTGGACTGGATCGTCGGCTGCACCCACCGCGGCCTGCCCAAGGTGGCGGCCGAGGTGCGCAACGTCATCGGCGCCAATATGTCCTTCCGTTCCCAGGTTCTCCAGGTCGTGGGCGGTTTCAACACTGCCCTGGGACGCCAGAATTCGCTGCCCCTGGGCTGCGAGGAGACGGAGATCTGCATCCGGGCGGCCATCGGTTCACCGGGAGGCCGCGTCGTGTACGAGCCGGCGGCCTTGGTGAATCATTTTGTTCCCGCCCACCGGGGCACGCTCAGCTACATGCTGCGGCGCGCCTGGTCTGAGGGGATCTCAAAAGCCCTGGTCAGCAAGATCGTCGGCCACAAGCGCGCCCTCGGGCCCGAGCGCCGGTACGTCCGCAGTGTGCTGCCGCGTGCCGTGGCCTCGGGCATAGCGGGCAGGATCCGGGGAACCGACCCCGCTGGCCTGCGCCGCGCCATGGCAACGGTCGCCGTGCTGGCCGTCACTACCTGCGGGTACATCCGGGGACGCCGCCTGCCCGTTGATCCGGCCAACGCGCGTCTCGAGCCGCACGAGCCACACGCCAGCTGGAGGGAAGTCAAATGATCCGGATGTACCCGCAGTACACCCCTGTCTACACCGCAGAGACCACCGAGACCGCTGGAGGGCACGGAGCATGAGCCAGTCCGAAAAAGAATTCGTGCGGGATTCCCTCCCGTCCGCCGGCACCAGCTTCGATGTCCACGGACTCGTGGGCATCGACGTGGCCCCGGAGACCCCCGGCGAAGCGCAACTGCGCGACATGCTCGCTCCCTTTCTGGGGCCGTCCCGGGCGCCGCTTCGGCTGCATGTATGCGCAGAAACGGTGCAGGTGGCGGACCAGTCGCATGCCGAGGACGCCTTCCGGTTCACCGCGGAGTCGCTTTACATCCCGGCGGACCGCGTCCAGGTCCAGGAAACCCCCGACGGTTACTCCGTCCAGGGCCGCGGCGAGCTGCTGACCGCCGTCATACCCCTGCTGGACCGGCTCTGCATCAGGCAGAACGCTGCCATGATCCACGCGGCGGTGGTGGACTTCCGCGGCTCGGGGGTCCTCCTCCCGGCGTGGGGCGGCGTGGGCAAGACCAGCACTGTAGCGAAACTCGTGGCCATGCCCGGCGTCCGGTTCATGGCCGATGACTGGGCGTTCCTGGACGCCGACGGCATGCTCATGGGCTACGCGAAGCCGATGTTCCTCAAACCGCACCACCGCAGGATCTACCCCGAGGTGTTCAGCGGTGCCCGCAAGCCCCTGGCCCCCGGCTGGCTCACGAATACGGTGGCCCACCTCGCCACAGCAGTCCACCCGGTTATCGTCCGCTATCCAAAGACCGCCGCCTTCACACGCCGTTGGTCCCCGGAACACCGGATGGTCCATCCGGAGCTCGTGTTCGGGCAGGACGGCATCTCCTCGGCGGCGCTCACCCGGCTGGCCATTTTCCTTGAACGCTATGACGGTACCGAAGCGCGGCTCGAGGCGCGCAGCCGTGAATGGATGACCTCCCGCATCGTCGGGAACTTCCATTCTGAGCTCCCGGTGGTGTCACGGCGGCTGATCGAGGCCCTCGGCGCCACCAGCCTGGTTCCGCTGGAGGAATTCTTCAGCCAGAAAGCAGCCGTG
Organism: Arthrobacter sp. NPDC057013; assembly: GCF_042674585.1. Lineage (NCBI taxonomy): Bacteria > Bacillati > Actinomycetota > Actinomycetes > Micrococcales > Micrococcaceae > Arthrobacter > Arthrobacter sp. NPDC057013. The sequence continues at coordinate 159,615 of NZ_JBHUSE010000007.1, read as the reverse complement.
GTGCGGCGGGCCCTGGATGATGTGCCATGTTCCCTGCTCCGGATTCCCGCCTCGTGGTCCGCCGACCGGACATCCGACTACGTTGCCGGCCTGATCAGCTCCAAGCTGGAGGAGTGACATGCGGGCCCACGTGAGCGACCTCGAGGTGTCCGTGGTGGTTCCCGCGCGCAACGCGGCCCGTTGGCTCGGCGAATGCCTGGAATCCATCCGCGCCGAAAAACCGCGGGAGATCATCGTGGTGGACGGCTGCTCCACGGACAACACGGTGGAGATCGCACGGTCCATGGGCGCCCGCGTCATCTCGGATGAGGGCCGCGGGCTGCCGGCCGCGCGGATGCTCGGCGTCGAGAACGCCTGCTCCGACCTCGTTGCCCTGATCGACGCCGACGTCGTCCTGCCGCCGGGGGCCCTGGGTGGGCTCCTGGACGAGTTCAAGGCCTGCGGCTACGACGGTCTCCAGTTCGGCCTGGTCAGCGAAGCGGACGGCCCGGGCTACTGGGGCGCGGCCCTGGCCTGGCACCACATCCACAGCCGGGTCCGGTCATGGTTCGGGGTGTGCGCCACCCTCATCCGCCGGAAAGTCCTGCTGTCTGTGGCGTTCGACGACACCTTCCGCTCGGGTGAGGACATCGAGCTCAGGATCAGGCTCGAGGAGGCAGGCTACAAGCTTGGCGTTTCCAGCACCACGGCGGTGCGGCATCGATTCATGGACTCGTTCGACGCCGCCCGCGACCAGTGGCTCCAGGACGGCGCCGGGCTGGCCCGCACCGTCCGCAAGCACCCCGGCCGCGCCGGCTGGCTTGTGGTGCTGCCGCTGCTGGCCACTATCCGCGGCGTCGGCCTGTCGCTGCTGCACGCACCCCGCTTCCTGGCGTACTGGGCCTGCTTCCTGGCGTACAACTACAGGTCGATGTTCGGCGAACTCCTCCGTCCGCCCGGCACAGGGCTCTCCGTGGGCGGGAATGCCGCCTGGCTGACTGCCGCCCGGGTGGCCCCGATGGCCACCGGGTTCCTGTTCTGGGCGATGGCGGCGATCATGCTTACCCCCGCGCAGCTAGGCATGGGTTCGGCCGTGGTGGCCGCGGCCCTCCTGACCGTGCAGCTTGGGATGCTGGGAGTGGGGCCGGCCACGCTCACCCTGCTCCCCGAACAGTCCGACGGCGGCCGACGGCTGGTTGCCAGCGGCCTCCTCACCGTCGGGGTTTCCACGGTGGTTGTGTCCGGCGCGGTGGCAGCGGTGACCTATGGGCTGGGCTCCGGCGTGGGCGTGGCCTGGAATGATCCCGTCATGACCGGGCTGTTCGCCGCGACGGCCCTGTTTGCCGCGGCCGCGTACCAGCTGGACCACGTGGGCGTGGCGCAGGAACGCTCCGATCGCGCACTGGTCAGAAGCCTCGCCCAAAGCGTGGTGCAGCTGGCCGTACTGGCCTTTGCCCTCGCCGCCGGCATCCGGGAAGTGGCAGTGGTGGTTGGTGCGGTGGCCGCCGGCGCCCTGGCCAGCGTGGTCCTCGGGCTGCGCCAGCTCAACCGCGCCGGGGTGTCTCCGGACTGGAGGCACGGGCTCCGCCCCGGACCGGCCCTGCGGCTGCTCAAGCCCGGCCTGCCGAACCATGCGCTGATGCTCGCCGACCGCGCCCCCGGCTACCTCCTACCGCTCATCGTGGCCGCCGTCCTCGGCCCGGCCGCAACGGCATCCTGGTACATGGTGTGGATGATGGCGTCCGCGGTCTTTTTTGTGCCCCAGTCCGCCGGGTTCTCGCTGCAGACCGCGCTGGCTGGCGGCAGGTCACGGCCCGGACTGGTCTCGTCCGCGCTCAAGGCCAGCCTCGGCCTCACCCTCGCCGCCGGTGTGATGTTGCTGCTCGCCGGTCCCTTCCTGCTCAACTTCCTTGGCCCGGAGTACGCCGCGGCCGCCGTACTACTTCCCGTCCTGATACCGGCCCTGCTGCTGGGCTGCGTCACCCAGGTCTACTTCGGCCTGTGCCGTGCCCAGGGCCGGCTCGCCGAAGCCACCACGGTGGCGGTGTCCGCCGCCGTCCTCATCGTGGCCCCTGCTGCCTTCACCGCCCAACAGTTCGGCCTCACCGGCGTCTCGGCCCTCTGGTCCGGCGCCCAGGCCGCCGCCGCATTGATGGCCGTTTGGCGCCTTCGGATGCTGACTCCCGCCATGCCCGCCGCTGAACCGGTCCAGGTTCCATCAGCGGCACTCAATCAGCCGACCGGAATCGAGAAGCCATGACACCCGAGCCCACTTCCACGGCCCCGGCAGCGCCGCCGTCACCAGCCCCTCCGACGCCGGCCCCGCCCTCGCATGCCCCGCACCGCCATGCCGAGCCGAAGCATGGCGAAACCCACCACGGCAGCGGCCACCACGACGCAAAACACGGTGTAGCCAAGCACGGCGAGCATGCCGAAACCAAGCACAGCGGTGCCAGGCATGGCGGAACTGAACCACCCGCCGTCGTCCATCACGGCCCCACCCCGCCCTGGAAACTGGTGACCCTGGCTGCTTTGGCAGCCGCCGCGCTGGCCCTCGGGATCTGGAGCCTGCTGAGCGTGGACCCCGCGCAGATTGGCGGGACAGGGTTGGTGGAGGCTGTGCCGCCGACCTTCTTCGTGGCCATCTTCCTCAGCCTGACCGGGTTTGTGGCCACACTCAACCTGCGGCGGCACACCCCCGCGCTGCTGGCCACGCAGGTGCTGGTGCTGGTGGTGATCCTGCACTCGGCCGATCCCATCATCCACGGCCTGCCCCGGCTCGAAGCCAGCTACAGGCACCTGGGCATCGCCGACTACATCGCCCAGAACGGCCAGCTGGACACGAACCTGGACGCCTACTTTAACTGGCCCGGATTCTTTGACCTTCTGGGCCTGCTGTCCGGCGCAACGGGCGTCCGGGACCTCATGGGCATCGCCACGTGGGCGCCCCTGGGGATTAACCTGCTGCTGCTGGCGCCGCTGCTGGCCTTGGCCAGGCGGCTGACGTCCCAGCCCCGGCAGGCGTGGGCCGGCGTCTGGCTCTTCTACCTGACCAGCTGGGTGGGGCAGGACTACCTCGCACCCCAGGCGTACGCCTTCCTGCTCCTAGTCACGCTGCTTGCCTGTCTCCTGAGCGCGTTCAGCGGCTGGGCCTGGCCCACGGGAAGCAACCGGTTCACGAGGTTCCTGGCCCGCAGCGTGACCCGGCTCGACCCGACCGTCCCGCACCAGGGCATGTCCAGCCCGCCGCCGGTGGATGCTGCCATCCTGCTGATAATCAGCGTCGGACTCCTCCTGGCCATGACGGCGTCCCACCAGCTCACGCCGTTCGCGGCCATCCCGATCCTTGCCGTGTTCCTCCTGAGCGGCCGGCTCCGGACGCCGTCCCTGCCCGTCCTCGCCTTCGTGCTGGCGTTCGGGTGGCTGGTGTTCGTGGCACGGGACTTCTTTGACGGCCACCTGACCCAGCTGTTCGGCTCCTTCGGCGACGTCGAGGCCCACACCCTCGGCGCGGTCTCCCAGCGGGTTGCCGGGAGCGATCCCCATGTCCTGGTGGTCTACATCCGGCTGGCGGAAGTGGCGCTGGTGTGGATCCTCGCCGCCGCCGGAGCCTTCCTGGCGCACCGGCGGCGCGCCGCCTGGCTCACCGCCGCGCTCGGTGCGCTGGCACCGCTGCTTCTGGTTCCCGGCCAGGCCTACGGCGGCGAGCTGCTGCTGCGCCTGTACCTCTTCAGCCTGCCGTTCGCTGCCTGCCTCGCCGTGCTGACGCTCATGCCGGACCGCCGCGGCGGCCCGGGCTGGCGGCGCGCACTGGCCCTGCTGGCGATGGGCTCCGTGCTGGCGACGGCCACGGTGGTGACGCGGTACGGCAACGACAGCATGGAGAAGTTCACGCCGGACGAGGTCGCCCTGGTCAACCAGCTCTACGCGACCGCACCGCAGGGATCGATCCTCATCGAAGCGGTCCGCAATTCGCCCTGGCAGTTCCAGAAGTACGCCGACTACGACTACCGAGCCCTTCTGGCCGCCCAGCCGAGGCCCGGCGCGGCGCCGCTGAGCTGCGAATCCGCCAACAGGATCGCCCAGCAGTCAGGGGCCTACCTGATCGTCACGACCAGCCAGAAGCGGGCCGCGGACCTTCTCGAAACGACGCCCCCGGGGGATCTTGACCACTTCATTGCCACCTGTGGCAGCTCCCCGGGCTGGACGAAGATGTTCGAGAACGCCGGTGGCGTGGTCTTCCATATTCAAGGAGCAGGCAATGGCAATTGATCGTAATCACATCGCATGGGTGGTGGCGGTCCTCGCCGTCGCCGCGGTCCCGCTGTCATTTTTCGGTCCGGAGGGACTGCGGCTGGCCGTCATCGGCCTCCTGATGCTCGCCGGACCGGGAACCGCCCTGGTGCTCTACCTCAGGCTCGGCTCCGCTGATCCCGGCGCTGAAGGAGACGCCGACGGTGCCGGCGCCCACCGCTCGGCTGCCAAGAGCAGTCTTCCGCTGGCCATATCCATCGCCGTCGCTTCAAGCCTGGCCCTCGCCACGATCGTGTCCACAGGCATGGTCTTTGCGCGGATGTGGTCCCCGCCGGTGGCGGTGCTGGTGCTGTCGCTGATCACCCTCCTCCTGCTGGTCCTCGGGGCCAGGAGGGTCCAGGTTTCCACGGCAGGTGCGTCATGATCGTCTTTTTGGCTGGCTTTGCCACTGTGGTGGCAGTGGTCACGTGTGATGCCTTGCGCATAGTTCGGCCGGATGCTCCCCTGCCGAAAGCTGCGGTTTACACCGCAGCGGCTCTCCTTTCCCTAATCTGCGTTTCGCTTCTGACCAGGCTTATCCAACTGCTTTGACGGCGTTTCGCTCCTGGCGCGGCCTGCCCCCGCTGCCGGACCGGGACCGGCATCCGATGCCGGCGACCTCCGAACCGAAAATGATAGGACAACCAATGAGCAAGCTGAAGAAACTGGGCACCCTGGGCACCATCGGAGTCCTGATGACGGGCGGGCTGATCCTTGGCTCGTCGCCCGCCAATGCTGTGACCTGCAGCAACTCCACCGTAAAGCCAACAAACTCGCTGACCGGCACCACGGTGGCCGTTACGAGCTTCGAGACGGCGTCCTTCACCCCGTTCACCGCCTCCACGGCGACCACCGGGGCCGCGACAGTCAGCACCTCGCAGCACCGGACGGGCACCTGCTCGGCGAAGCTGCACGTGACAAATGACTCCGGCTCGATGGCCAAGATGTCCGTCTCCCTGGGTTCCACCGCTCCCAGGACGGCCAACGCCGACGGCTGGTTCAACATCACGACTGCGGGGCTCACGGGCAACGATGTCCCCTACCTGCGGTTCTTCTCGAACGGCACACGGATCGCGGACATCTACCGCTACAACAGCAACGGCCAGCTGTGGCTGCGGGTCACGGCACCCGACGGCACCTTCTCCTACACCAAGCTGAAGTCCTCCAGCATCCCGCTGAGCACCTGGCACCGCGCCCAGATGGAGGTCACTGCCAACCGCAGCGCCTCCACCATCAAGGTGTGGTTTGACGGAGCACTTGAGTTCTCCAGCAGCGCGGTGAACCTCGGTGTCTCAAGCCTGACGCACGTGCAGCTTGGAGCGGAGCACTCCCGCCAGATGGGCGACGAATACATCGACGACGTCATCGTCAAGAAGACGTCCTAACCGCAGCAGGTTCACCCCTCTACGGCACGGCAGGCGGTGGCCGGTAGTACGCCTGCCGTGCCGTGCTGCGCTTAGAATCTCCCCATGGCCGTCTACCTCGATCCGCCGCTTTGGCCTGCCCACGAGACACTGTTTTCGCACCTGATTTCGGACACCTCCCTGGCGGAACTGCACGCGTTCGCCACGGCCGCCGGCATCCCGGAGCGGGCCTTCGACGGCGACCACTACGACGTGCCGCAGCGCCGCTATGACGATCTGGTGGCCGCCGGCGCCATCCCGGTGGAGGCGCGGGTCCTGGTCCGGAAACTCATTGCCAGCGGGCTCCGGATCCCCGCCCGCAGCCGCACGAAGTCCCTCAAGACTCCCCTGCTCAACCGCTGGAACACGCTGATGCCGGGCCACGACGCCCTGTTCCTGGACCTGCTGGACCGCTGGAGCGAGAGCCACCGGAAGTACCACGACTGCACCCACCTGCTCGCCGTGCTCGAAGCACTGGACCTGCTCACCGGACCCGCCCGGCCGCCGCGTACCGTGATCCTGGCGGCCTGGTTCCACGACGCTGTCTACCGGGGAGTGGCGGGCCAGGACGAGGAGGAATCCGCCCGGCTCGCCGAGCTCCGGCTCGCCCAGGCCGGTCTCCCATCTGCCGACGTGGACGAGGTGGCGCGGCTGGTCCGGCTCACGTCTGACCACCGGCCGGAGGCAGGGGACGACGACGGCGCCCTCCTCTGCGACGCCGATCTGTCGGTTCTGGGCGGGGAACCGGAGCCCTACGCCCGGTACGTGGCCGCCGTCCGGGAAGATTATGCGCACATCGGCGACGCCGATTTCGCGGCCGGAAGGGCCGCCGTCGTCCGCCAGCTGCTGGCGCTGGACCCGCTCTTCCATACCGAACGGGCCCGCGAGCTGTGGCTGGACGCCGCCCGCCGGAATCTGCAGGGCGAACTGGCCTGACCGGCCCTGCCGGAGGGTCAGCGGTAGGCGGTGATGAACGGCCTGTCCGTGGGCACGATCTGCTTGCCCAGCGGCATCAGCGAAACCGGGATCAGCTTCAGGTTGGCAATGGCCAGTGGGATGCCGATGATGGTCAGGGCCATGGCGACTGCTGTGACCACGTGCCCCACCGCGATCCAGATGCCGGCCACCAGCAGCCAGATCACGTTGCCGAGCAGCGAAAACACGCCGTTTCCGCCGGGCTTGTCCACCACCATCCGCCCGAAGGGCCACAGGGTGTAGGAGGCGATCCGGAAGGAGGCGATGCCCCAGGGGATGGTCACGATGAGCAGGCAGCAGATGATGCCGGCGGCGAAGTAACCGAGCGCCAGCCAAAAGCCGCCGAAAACCAGCCAGATGATGTTCAGGAGTGTCTTCATCCGTCCATTCTGCCGGTCGCGGAGCCCGAAGCGCCTCGGGATCTGCCCTGATTTAACCCTTAACCTTCAGCCTGCGGACTTTTACCCTGGCGAACACCTGCCCTTGCGCTGAGGCGCGGGACCCCCGCGGCGGCGACCAGCAGCGCGAGCAGTCCCAGGCCCAGCGGGAGTGAGGCGGCGGTGGCGACGGCACCCACCAGGAGCGGGGCGCCGGCGTCGCCGAGCTCGCGTCCGAGCTCGGCCGAGCCCATGGTCCGCCCCATCCTTTCCTTGGGCGTGGTGTCCGCCAGATGCGCAAAGCCCAGCGGGGTGGCCGCGCCGACGCCGGCGCCGATCACCGCCGCGGCGATGAAGATGGTGACCGGCCCCGGTGCTGCCGCCACGAGGCCCACCCCGGCGGCGGTGAGCAGCAGGCCCGTGCGCATCCCGCCGGCGTCGCCGATGCGGCGCATGTCGCGCAAGGCGCCGACCCGCGGCTGGACCAGCAGCGAGGCGACGGCCAGGACACTGACGGCGGCAGTGCCCGCCACAGGATCCAGGCCATGCCGCACGGCCAGGGCCGGGAGGAAACCGATTGCGGCCCCCATGGCCCCCATCGAGGCGGCCAGCACCAAAGTGGGAACCAGGAACCTGCGCTCGGCAACCTGCCGGGCCAGGTCCAGCACCGTGTACCGCTGGCGCGGGAGCGGCGGCAGGTGCGGCACGGCGAGAAGGACCCACGCGGCGGTGGCGGCGGCAAGCGCCGACAACGCCCCGAACAGCAGCGCGAAGCCGCCGGCGGCAATCAGCCCGGCACCGAGCAGCGGGCCGATCACGTACCCGAGGCTCTTCCAGGACCCGTACCTGCCGAAGAAGGTCCCTGCGTTCTTCCCCGCCGAGAGCCGGGCCACCATGGCCGAGGACGCGGGAGAAAACGCCGAGGCGGCGGCGCCCTGGCCCAGGCGGGCGAGGCCCAGCAGCAGCGGATTGGCGGCCCACAGGCCGATCAGGGACAGGACGGCGAAGCCGATGAGTCCGCCGACGATGACCGGCTTGGCCCCGATCCGGTCGCTCAGCGTCCCAAAGACGGGTTTGAGGAACACCTCGGAGAGGTCGTAGACGGCCAGCAGGATTCCCAGGTTCAGCAAGGTCAGGCCGATGTTGCCGCTCTGGGCGCCCAAGCCGGCGGCAATGCTGTGCGCGCCGAACGCGGTCACGAATCCGGCGGCGTACAGAGGGGCCGCGGATGTCCTGGCGCCGCGGTCCGTTATTGACGGAGTCACGTCGTCAACCGGGTCATGGGCCGGTCAGCCCTTAGCCGCCGCCACGAACGCCCTGATCTTGGCCAGGTCCTTCACTCCCCTGCTTTGCTCGACGCCGGAAGAGACGTCCACGCCCCACGCACCGGCATCGTTGGCGGCCCGGGACACATTGGCGGGGTCCAGGCCGCCGGCCAGGAGCCACTGCCGCCCCTCCAGTCCTTTGTCGCGCACGGAACCGTAGTCCCAGGCCTCGCCGGAACCGGGAACTGCGGCGTCGACGAGCAGCAGGTCCTCACCCCAGTCGGCAAATGCGTCCGGTTCGGCACCCATGGTGACGGCGCGGATGACCTTCATGCCGGCGTCGTGCGCTGTTTTTACGTCACCAGGTGTGCGCTCACCGTGGAGCTGGATCCAGTCCAGCCCGGCGGCGCGGGCGATGGCCACCGCGTCGGCGGCCGGTTCAGAGCGGAAAACGCCGACGGCGGCCACGCCGTCGGGCACTGCCTTCGCGAGCTTGGTGACCTGCGCGGGCGATACCACGCGCGGGCTGGCCGTCAGGACGAATCCGACGGCGTCCGCGCCGGCGTCCACGGCTTCCCGGACAGATTCAGGCGTGCTCAGGCCGCAGACTTTGACGAACATTCACCGGCTCCTTGTTGTTGAAAGCGTCGTTGTTGAAAGCGTCGCCCTCGACGCGGCGATCCGACGCCGACTTTACGCGCGGAGGGAGAGCGGGGCAACGCGCGGATAGGCTGGGCTGATGCAGATCATCCGCTTCGCCGACCTCAAACCCCAGCCCTGGCGCAACGGTGGCGGGGTCACCCGTGAGCTTGCCAGCCACAGTGGAGGTGCCTCAGCCGGCATCGCTGCATCTGAAGACGGGGCGTGGGACTGGCGGGTCAGCATCGCCGACGTCACCAGCGCCGGGGAGTACTCCCCCTTCCCGGGGATGGAACGGGTGCTGACCGTCGTCGAGGGCGAACTGCTGTTGCTGGCCGTGGACGGCACCGAGCACCCGCTCGAAAAATACCGGCCGTTCCGCTTTCCCGGCGGCGCGGCCTCCTCCTCCGCCCTGCCCACCGGGGATGTCCGCAACCTTAATGTCATTGCCCGGGAGGGCGCCTTCAAGGCGTACACCTCGATCATCGAGCTGTCCAAGAAGCGTGCCCATCCTGTGTTTGCGGGCCAGCTGGGCATCCTGCTGCAGGGACAGGCAACGGTCAGCCCGGGAAGCGCCGTGAGCCCGGGAAGCGCGGGGGTGGACGAGTCCGGCGCCGGGCCGGACAGCCCGCCCGTCCCGCTCGGCCGCTATGACGCAGTGGTGGGCTCGGACAGCCAAACGCCGGAAATCCTGGGCCGCGGGTTCCTGGCCGTCGTGTCCATCGATCCGGTAACGGGCTAGATGGAGGAGGTCGCCTCGACGCTGCCGGTGAGTTTTGCCACCAACAGTGGCCCCCGCCGTCGGGCGTTGCTAGGGTAAAAGCCAAGGTCCCCTTCCCCGGACCTCCGGACGACGGTTCAGTACCCGGTGCGCGACAAGACTGGCCAAAGGATCTGTCATGTCGTGGTTCATCCTCATTCTTTCCGGCGCCCTCGAGGCGGTGTGGGCGGCAGCGCTGCACCGGGCCTCCCAATCCACGGGCCGGCGCAGGGTCGCGGCCGGGGCGCTCTTCCTCGTCGCCGTCGTGGCCAGCACCGCCGGCCTCGGCATCGCGATGCAGTCCATTCCCACCGGCACCGCCTACGCGGTGTGGGTCGGTGTGGGTGTGGTGCTGACGTCGGCCTACGCGATCGTGGCCAAAGTTGAACGGCCGACGGCGGCGCGGCTGCTGTTGCTCGGCGGCATCGCCGCGTGCGTGGTTGGCCTGAAGGCGGTGGCGTGATGCTTGCGAAGCCTGCCACGGCCTGGATGATCCTGCTCGCATCGGCGGTCCTGGAAGCTGTCTGGGCCACGGCATTGGGCCTGTCCGACGGACTGACCCGCCCGCTGCCCGCAGTCGTTTTTGTCGTAACGGCCGCGCTGAGCATGCAGGGTCTGGGCATGGCCGTGAAGCACATCCCGCTCGGAACCGCCTACGCCGTCTGGGTAGGGATTGGCGCAGCCCTGACGGTCGGCTGGGCCATGGCCACCGGCGTCGAACCCTTCAGCCTCCTGAAGGTGCTCTTCATCGCGGGGATTGTGGGATGCGCGGCCGGGCTCAAGATGCTCCCGTCGGGCCCTGGCCGCCGGCGCGGGGCTGATACCGCTCCATAGCCCGGGTGTCCTTCATAAACGGGGCGTCTTCATAGACTGGGCTCATGGAGACGCTCATTCACTCACTTCGGGACATCACCATCCGCCGGATCTCGGTCAGCGAGATGGACAACAACGTGTATCTGCTGACGGCAAAGGAGTCCGGAGCTCAGCTGCTGATTGACGCCGCGGATGACCTGCCGGCCATCCAGGGCCTGCTGGCCGACGCCGCTGCTGACACGTCAGGCCAGCCGAGGCTGGAGCTCATCGCCACCACGCACCAGCACTGGGACCACGTGCGGGCGCTGCCGGCCCTCGTCGAAGCCACCGGGGCCAGGACCGCCGCCGGCACGGACGACGCCCCGGAACTTCCCGTGAAGGTGGATGTGCTGCTGGACCACGGCGACGTCGGGAACTTCGACGGATTCGACGTCACCGCCGTCCACCTGCGTGGCCACACCCCCGGTTCCGTGGCGCTGGTCTACCAGGACCCCGAGGGACCGGCTCACATTTTCTCCGGCGACTCCCTGTTCCCGGGCGGCGTGGGCAACACCCAGAAGGATCCCGAGCGGTTCAACCAGCTGCTCACCGACGTCAGGGAGCGGATCTTCGACGTCTACCCGGACAACACCGTGGTGCACCCGGGCCACGGCAAACCCACCACGCTCGGCGCGGAACGCCCGCACCTCGACGAGTGGCGCGCCCGCGGCTGGTGAGTTCCGGCTTTAAAGCGCATCGAGTGCTCCATAACTGCCGTTTTCAACCTTCAAAACGGCGGTTTCGGAGCACTCGATGTTGATTAGCGGCCGCGGCGCTCGTTCGACGCCGGGGCCGACGCGCGGCGCGGAGCCTTCCGGGCCGGACGGCCGTCACCGGAGCGGCCGCTGCCGCCCGCGGAGGAACCGCCGGCGTAGGATCCGCCGGACGTGCCGCCGGTGGTGGAGGACCAGACCGCCTTGGAGCCGCCGGTCTTGCTGCCGGCGGCGGCGCGCTGTCCGGTGGCCGGACGTCCGCTGCGCTGGCCGCCGGTGGCCGGCCGACCGGTGCCGCCACGGGGGGCATCGCTGCGGGTGAAGCGGGAATCGCCCCGGCCCTCTGCTGCACGCCCGTCCGAACCTCGGCCAGCCGCTGAGCGGCCACCAGCGGCAGGAACATCGTTGCGGTGCGTCGACGCCGTGCCACGGCCGCGTGCGTTGCGGCGGGCTGCCGCTGCGGCAGTGGCGCGGTCCTCGTTCTGTTCAATGGTGCGCTCGGCAGCATCACGGGCAGCGGCGCGGCCCTCGTAGGCAGCGGCACGGCGTTCGGCGCGGGGCAGGTCCGTGCGGGGAGCCTCGGCGGAAACCCGTCCGCGGCCGCCGCGGCCGCCCCGGCCACCGGCCGTGGGTGATGCCTGGCGGCGTGCGCGCTTGCGTTCGGCGTTGGCGCCGGTGGACGTGCCGCCGCCCTGCTGCGGCGCCTTGGCCGAGAGGAGTGCGGCGCGGGTCCGGGGGTCCACCTTGTCGGCGATCTCGCCCACGAGCTCGGCGACGATCGGCGAGCTGGCGGTGACCCGCTCGAAGGTGACCTCAACGCCTGCGGCCTTCATGAGCTTCCGGACGTCCGTCTGCTGCTCGGGCAGGGTCAGCGTGACCACGGTGCCGTCGGAGCCGGCACGGGCGGTACGGCCCGAGCGGTGCAGGTAAGCCTTGTGCTCGGTGGGCGGGTCGACGTGGATGACCAGTTCGACGTCGTCGACGTGCACACCGCGGGCGGCGACGTCGGTGGCCACCAGGACCCGGACCTCACCTGAGGAGAATTCGGCGAGGTTGCGGTCACGGGCGTTCTGCGAGAGGTTGCCGTGCAAATCGACGGCGGGAATCCCGGCGTCGGTCAGGGTCTTGGCCAGCTTGCGGGCGTGGTGCTTGGTCCGCATGAACAGCACGCGGCGGCCGGCGCCGGACGCCAGTTCAACGATCAGCTGCTTCTTGACGGTCTGGTCATTGACCACCAGCACGTGGTGCTCCATGGTGGTCACCGCGGCCTGCGGATCGTCCACGGAGTGGGTCAGCGGGTTGGACAGGTAGCGCTGGACGATCTTGTCCACGCCGTTGTCCAGCGTGGCGGAGAACAGCAGGCGCTGGCCCTGGCTCGGGGTCATGTCCATGAGCTTCTTGACCACAGGCAGGAAGCCGAGGTCGGCCATATGGTCGGCCTCGTCCAGGACCGTGACCTCCACGGCCTCAAGGGTCAGGATGCGCTGGCGGATCAGGTCCTCCAGCCGGCCCGGGCAGGCGATGACGATGTCGACGCCGGCGCGCAGGGCCTTCTCCTGGCGCGCCTGGGAGATGCCGCCGTAGATCACGGTGGTGTTCAGGCCCATGGCCTTGGCCAGCGGCTCGATGGTTGCGTTGATCTGGGTGGCCAGTTCACGGGTGGGCGCCAGGACCAGGCCCATGGGGCGGCCGGGCTTGCGGAAGTAGGCTGCTTCGCGCTCGGCGAGGCGGGCCACGAGGGGGATGGCGAAGGCGATGGTTTTACCGGAGCCGGTGCGGCCACGGCCCAGGACGTCGCGGCCGGCCAGGGTGTCCGGCAGCGTCTTGACCTGGATGGGGAACGGGGATTCGATGCCCTGGGCAGTCAGGGTTTCGGTGAGTGCCTTGGGCGTGCCGAGGGCAGCAAAAGTAGTCATATGCGTTTATCAGGGTCTTTCAGGCGGTATCCAGCGGATATCGGCCCCCGAAGCCGGTTGGCCCAGGGGGTCGCCGAAGAAAAGTCAGGTGATCAACCGGGCTGCTGCCAGAATTCAAACAGCGGCCGCCGGGACCAATAGCGTTCATCGACGCAGGATGTGCCTCTCACATGAAAAAAGCCCACTCTCCAAGTTACAGAGCAAAGCGGGCATCACTGCACATCAAGTCCCACCAGTCTACCATCCGGGCGTTCCGGGCCCTATTCGCGCCTCCCCAGCACCGCCTGGAGGTGGGTGATGCAGGTCACGGCCAACAATGAGCGACACTTGGGACTGGCATGCTGGACATATGTCGAAGACTATTGCGGCGTTTCCTGTTCGCTGCGAATTTCCCGCTACTGGGGCTGATTCCGCGCTGGACTGCGGAAATGCGTTTTCCGGCCGCGCCATTCCGGCCGTCATGCAGGCAGCCCGCCCGCTTCCCGCCGGGCACCCCGGGCGGCCGGCGCGCGCAGGCAGCGTTCCGCCGCTCATAGTCTTAACACCATCCCAATTGTTAGCTCCGTCACATCTCCGGCGGACCGACGCGGCCGGCACGGCAACCTCGCGCACGTGCCGGCACCTGTGACAAGGAAGAAGACTTGATGTCTGAACGCACCACCAGCATTTCCGTTCAACCCGCCACAGAACGAGATGAGCCGGGCCAGGGCAGGGAACCGCACCTCGCCCGCGGACTTGGCAACCGCCACATCCAGCTCCTGGCCATCGGCGGCGCCATTGGCACCGGCCTGTTCATGGGTTCCGGCAAGACCATTTCCCTTGCGGGCCCGTCCGTCATTTTCGTGTACATGATCATCGGCTTCATGCTGTTCTTCGTCATGCGGGCCATGGGCGAGATCCTGCTCTCCAACCTGAACTACAAATCCTTCAGCGACTTCGCCGGGGACATCCTCGGCCCGTGGGCAGGGTTCTTCACCGGCTGGTCCTACTGGTTCTTCTGGGTGGTGACGGGCGTGGCCGACATCGTGGCCATCGCCGGCTACGTGGACAAGCTCGCTCCGGGCACGCCCCTGTGGATCCCGGCACTGATCACGCCCGTGGTACTCATCCTGCTGAACCTTCCCACGGTCAAGGCCTTCGGCGAGGCCGAATTCTGGTTCGCCATCATCAAGGTGGTCGCCATCCTCGCCCTGATCGCCACCGGCGTGGTCATGATCGCCACCAATTTCACCTCGCCGAGCGGCGCGGTGGCCAACCTGGCGAACATGTGGAATGACGGCGGCATGTTCCCGCACGGCCTGTTCGGCTTCATCCTCGGCTTCCAGATCGCCATCTTCGCGTTCGCCGGCATTGAACTCGTGGGCACGGCGGCCGCCGAAACCAAGGATCCGGAAAAGAACCTCCCCCGGGCCATCAACTCGATCCCCATCCGCGTCCTGCTCTTCTACGTGGGCGCCCTGGTGGTCATCATGGCCGTCAACCCGTGGCGCAGCATCGACCCCGCCAGCAGCCCGTTCATCGGCATGTTCACCCTCGCAGGCCTGGGGATCGCCGCCGTCGTGATCAACCTGGTGGTTCTCACCTCGGCAGCGTCCAGCGCCAACTCGGGCATCTACTCCACCTCGCGCATGGTCTACGGCCTGGCGCAGGACGGCAACGCCCCGAAGGCCTTCGGCAAGCTGAGCGTCCGCAAGGTTCCGCAGAACGCGCTGCTGTTCTCCTGCATCTTCCTGCTGGCCGGACTGGTCCTGCTGTACGCGGGCGACTCCGTGATCGGCGCCTTCACCATCGTCACCTCCGTGGCATCGGTGCTGACCATGTTCGTCTGGTCGATGATCCTCATCAGCTACATCGTGTTCCGCCGCCGCCGGCCGGAACTCCACGAGGCGTCCGCCTTCAAGATGCCGGGTTCGGCCTTCATGCCCTACGTGGTCCTGGCGTTCTTCGTGTTCATGCTCGTGGCGCTGGCCCAGGCCGAGGACACCCGGCTCGCGCTGGTGGTTGCCCCGGTGTGGTTCCTGCTGCTGGGCGCGGCCTGGTACTTCAACCGCCAGACGCCGCTGCAGCAAGCACGGATCGAGGAATGGAAGGCCGGGAACACCAGCGTCCCCGCTGCGGCTTCCAACTCCTAATTCCGCACCCTCAGAAAACCGCGCTGCGGCCACCCCGGTGGTCCGCGGCGCGGTTTTTCTTTGCCCTGTTCCCGGCCCGCCCTGTCCGGGTGTCTCCGGGAACAGGATGCACGCCGGACAACGGTGAGGAAGGTGTTAAGCGGAAATTACACAGGCCGCCGGGCGCTGTAACACGCGCGGCGAAGGATGGACTCATGCCGGGCTGATGGCAGCGGCCGCAGCGTCCCTCCGCCGAAAGGATCCAACCGTGATCTTGAAGAACATCTTCCTTCAGGGCGTCTTCCCGTTCGACGGTGCCGGGCTCGAAAAGGCCGTGCCGATCCACAGCCAGCTCTCCCGTTTCGTCCCGGACGGAGTCATCAACCAGACCCTGTACTTCCGCGGCGGCAACTCCTCCGCGGAGCTGATCACGGTGGTGCTGATGCGCGACGGCGTGCCCATGCGGTACTTCCCGATTGCCGCGAAAGGCGACGTGCACGTCCCGCTCCGCGTGGTGGAAGACATCGACGGCGGCTCCCTGATCGAGCTGCGGCTGCTGGCGGACACGGGGGTCACCGGATCCGTGGTGATCGACATGGGCATGGTGGAACACTGATGACAGCGCTCGCCAGCCGCTCCGCCCGACGCGCTCCGGGCGACACCCGGCGCCGGCTCGTGGTGATCGGCAACGGGATGGCCGGAGCCCGGGCCGTCGAGGAAATCCTGGCCCGCGGCGGCGCCGTCCAGCACAGGATCACCATGTTCGGCGACGAGCCCTACGGCAACTACAACCGGATCATGCTCAGCCATGTCCTCTCCGGCGAAGAGGACGCCGGCGGCATTTTCCTGAACTCGCTGGACTGGTACCGGGAGAACGGCATCACGCTGCACGCGGGCGTCCGGGTGGAAAGGATCGACCGCTTCGCCAAGCTGGTGTTCTCTGACGACGGCCGGGCCACCCCATACGACGTCCTCATCATCGCCACCGGCAGCCGCTCGTTCATGCCCGCCGTCGAGGGCCTTTACACACCGGGAGGGCGGCTGTTGCCCGGCGTGTTCGCGTTCCGCACCATCGACGACACCAGGGGCATGATGTCCTACGCCCGGCAGGACCACCACCGCCAGGCCGTCGTGATCGGGGGCGGACTGCTGGGGCTGGAAGCCGCACGGGGCCTGCAAAGCAATGGCGTCGGCGTCGACGTCGTTCATTCCGGCGCGCACCTGATGAACGCGCAGATGGGGCCCGACGGCGGCGCGGTCCTGCGCCGCAGCGTCGAGGCGCTCGGCATCAGGGTCCATACCAGCAGCCGTACCACCGCCATCCTGGGCGGCGACAAGGTGCGCGGCGTCCAGTTGCGGGACGCGCCGGACATCGCCTGCGACATGGTGGTGGTGGCCGCCGGAATCCGCCCCAACGTGGAAGTGGCCGTGACCAGCGGCCTGCCGGTGGAGCGGGCCATAGTGGTGGACGACCACATGCGCGTCCCGGACGAGGACGAGATCTACGCAGTTGGTGAATGCGTCCAGCACCGCGGCGAGGTATACGGTCTGGTGGCGCCGCTGTGGGAGCAGGCCGCCGTACTGGCAGACCACGTCACCGGAGCAAATCCTTCCTCCGTCTACCTGGGATCCCGCACCGCCACCAAACTCAAGGTAGCCGGCGTCGACGTCGCATCCATGGGGCTGCAGGCCCCGGAACGGGACACCGACGAGCACGTGGTGTTTTCCGAGCCAAGCCGGGGCGTGTTCAAGTCGATCGTGATCCGCGACAGCAAGATCGTGGGCGCAACACTGCTGGGGGACAGCCGGAAGGTGGCCTATCTGACGCAGGCGTTCGACCGCGGGCTGCCGCTGCCGGAGGAACGGGTCTCGCTGCTGTTCGATCTCGGCGGACCCGGCGAGGCGGACGGTGTGGCCGAACTCGACGGCGATGCCCAGGTCTGCAACTGCAACGGCGTCAGCAAGCAGGCCCTCGCGGACACCGTGCGGGGCGGCTGCACCACGCTGTCCGGCGTCATGGATGCCACCCGGGCCGGCAAGGGCTGTGGCTCCTGCAAGCTGCTGGTCCGGCAAGTGGTGGAATGGGCCGCCGACGGCGCCGTGGCGGAGGACCCGGCGGCCGCCTATTACGTTCCCGGCGTGCCGCTGGAGAAAGCCGCGCTGATGGCGGCGATCCGCGGGCAGGGCCTGCGGTCCGTCTCCGCCGTGTTCGCGGCGCTGGCTCCGGGCGGCACCGAGGACGCCAAATCGAAGATGGGCCTGGCGTCCCTGCTGAAGATGATGTGGGCCGGTGAATACATTGACGAGCGCGATGCGCGGTTCGTCAACGACCGCGTCCACGCCAACATCCAGCGTGACGGGACGTTCTCCGTGGTGCCGCAGATGAAGGGCGGGGTGACCTCCCCGGAGCAGCTCCGCCGGATCGCCGACGTCGCGGACAAGTACAACATCCCGCTGGTGAAGCTGACGGGCGGGCAGCGGATCGACCTGCTCGGTGTTCCCAAGGAGGACCTGCCGAAGGTCTGGGCGGACCTGGACATGCCGTCGGGTTACGCGTACGGAAAGAGCTTCCGCACCGTCAAGACCTGCGTGGGGCAGGAGTTCTGCCGCTTCGGTACGGGTGATTCGACGAAGCTGGGCATCGAGATCGAGTCGCGGTTCCAGGGCATTGAATCACCCGCGAAACTGAAGCTGGCGGTGTCCGGCTGCCCGCGGAACTGCGCCGAATCGCTGGTCAAGGACGTGGGGGTGGTGGCGGTCGACGGCGGACGCTGGGAAATCTACGTCGGCGGCGCCGCCGGCGCCCACATCCGGAAGGGGGACCTGCTGGCCACCGTGGACGACCCCGCGACCGTGACGTTGCTGGCCGGGCGGTTCATGCAGTACTACCGCGAACAGGCCAACTGGCTCGAACGCACGTACTCCTTCGTGCCGCGCGTCGGTATTGAGCACCTCCGTGCGGTGATCGTGGACGACGCCGAAGGGATCGCCGCCCGGCTCGATGAGGCCATGCAGCGATCCGTCGACAGCTACGCCGACCCGTGGGCCGAGCGCAACGATCCGTTCACCCCCGGCCAGTTCCGCACGTCGCTTCCGCTCAAGGTGCTCCCTCAGGTGCCCGTTCGATGAGCGCCGGGCTGCATGTCTTGGGACCAGTGGACCAGATCCCGGTGGGCGAGGGGCGGGCGTACGGCGTGGCGGGCGAACAGATCGCGGTGTTCCGTCTCCGGGATGGTTCCCTCCGCGCGGTCTCGGCTGTCTGCCCCCACAGGGGCGGCCCTATCGCCGACGGCAGCATCGACGGGGACGTGGTGATGTGCCCGCTGCACCAGCACGTGTTTGAGCTGGAGACAGGCTGCTCCACCACCGGCGCCGGGCCCCTGCGCAGCTATCCGGCGTTCACGGACGAATCGCAGAACGTGGTGGTCCGGCTCCCCTGACACGCCCTAGGTAGACCCCGGATTCTGTGGCAGGGTATCCCCATGGACCACGAGGGGCACGACGGCGCCGCGCGCCATTGGGACGATTTGTACCGCAGCAGGCCGCGCGTGTGGAGTGGCCGGCCCAACCCGCAGCTGGTGGCCGAGGCAGCCGGACTGAGGCCGGGCACCGCCCTGGACCTGGGCTGCGGCGAGGGTGCAGATGCCCTGTGGCTCGCCGAACAGGGCTGGACCGTGACCGCGGTGGACGTCTCCGCCGTCGCACTGGAACGGGCCGGGCTGCATGCCGCATCCTCTCCGGCCGGGAACAGGATCACGTGGCTGCAGCGCGACCTTGACGCGTGGGCGCCGGAGGAGCAGTTCGACCTCGTGTCCGCCCAGTTCCTGCACTCCACCGAGGCGCCGTGGCAACGGCCGCACCGGGTGGCCGCGGATGCGGTGCGCCCGGGCGGGACACTGCTGATTGTCGGCCACCACCCCGACGGCCTGCCGCCATGGCGCAGTCTGTCGGACGGGGACAGCCATGCGCACGGCGGCGACGGCCATGGGGGTGGTCCCGGGATGTTCTTCACGGCTGAGCAGGCCGCGGCCGAGCTCGGCATTGCACCGCCAGAGTGGCGCGTGGAGGTTGCAGCCAGCCGGGAACGGGAAGCCACCGGCCCGGACGGCCAGTCAGCCACGCTCGCCGACGCCGTCCTGCGGGCCACCCGCCTGCAGCCACCCACCTAAACCGTCTCACCTAAAACCGTCCCACCTAAAACCCTCCCGCCTGGCATGGAGTTTTTGTTGGCCAATAACGCCAAAGAAAAGGGGTTATTAGGGGATCGAGGTGAAAAAAAAAACGGGGGGGGGGGGGGTTGGGGGGGCGCGGG